>NZ_JBFAKY010000046.1:0-38799 GCF_040656015.1 Promicromonospora sp. NPDC050249
GTCGTCGTGCGGGTGTCTTCCGCGGAGGGTGCGCCCAGGACCGCGTTGATCGCGGTGGTGAGCTGCAGGCCGTGCTCATCGGTGAGAAACCCGGCGACGTGGTACCCGCCGAACGTCTTGGACAGGTCGAAGAACTCGCCCTGCGCGGCCTTGTCATCGTCGAGGTCGTCGGTGTCGGGGTCGGTGATGGTCGCGAACCGGCGGGCCACCTTCCGGAACTGGTCCGCGTTGAGCACACCAGCCTCCCGCAGCACCAGGCCCTCACCGGTGACCAGGGTCCCGTCCGCGACCGCGCCCTCCAGGACCTGCGTGACCAGGTCACGGGTGGCGGTGCCGTCCGGGTCCTCGGATGGGTCGGGGAAGTCGACCGGCACCGTCTGGACGAACTGTTCCGGTGTGGTGGTGTGCCCGGTGCGGGTATCGATCAACCAGGCCAGTGCGTCGGTGCGGGTCTCGCTCGTGGGGGCGACCTCGGCCATCACGCGGGCGTGGTCCAGGCCGAGGGTTCCGGTGACCAGCCGCTCCCGGGTGACGGGGAGGGCGGTGGTGAGGCGGCGCGCAATCCTCACGTCCTTGCCCGCGGTGGATGCGGAGATCCCTTCACGCAGACGCAGCCAGGTCGTGAACGTGCGGGTCATGCCACCCGAGCGCCACGAACCCTCGTTCTCGATCCGGGGCAGCAGGGTGTAGCGGACCCCGTCCAGGCGTCCGGTCAGCCGACGGATACGGGTATGCGCCTCGACCAGGCGGCTGATGCTCGGCGCGTCCCAGCCGGTCAGCGTCTCGAGGTCCGTGAGGGCGGTGAGGTGGTCGATCTCGTTCTCGATCCGGGTCAGCACGTCCTCGATCGAGGCCGCAGCGGGCAGGCCGGCCGCGGTGCCACTGTTCGTCGTCTGCTCCACCATGCCACCCCCGCTCGCCTCTAGTTCTCGATCCCTCGGTGCATCTATTATCTCGAACACGCGTACGATCTGCATGGTGGATTTCAGATCTGTGGATAACTCTTCAACGGGCTACGCGCACGTCGCTACGGCCTGCTTGAGAACGAGCAGTGGTCGGTGCGCATCCTCACCGAGAGCCTCAGGAAGGTCTACCCGGCGTGTAGGGCTGTGTTCCCGACGTCGCCACGGCGGTCACCACAACCGAAGTCGGTCCTTTTCGGCACCGAGCCAAAACCCGAGTTCATCGGAGCGCGTTGAGCGTGTCCAATGCCTCCTGCGTCAGCACGAGCGCTTCCTCCTGCAGCTGCCGAACGCTCGGGCTCTCCGCGGACGTGAGGATGCTCGACGTCACGGCGAGCTCGTGAGTGAGGAGGCCGACGATGTAGCCGATGTCGTCGTCGGAGAGAGCGATGTCGAACCGAGCTTCGCGGGGCGGCCAGCCCAGCACCCCGAGCTGCCGCTCGGGATGCTCCTGGTTCACTGCCCAGCCGCGCTCCCGCAACCCTTTGGCGCGCACCACCTCTGGAGCGTCCGGCTCGGTGCCGCCCCGCATGAGGTTAGAGACCGCGTTGTCGAGCGTGCCGTCGATGCTCAGCCAAACGCCGACAGTCAGCCTCTGCGGCCGGCCGTCGTCGTTCATCGTGTCCTCCAGGAAAGTTCCGTCCTAGCGCTCAAGGCCGAGCACTGGCGTCACGTGTCGTACAGCCCGTCCCACGGCTCGTGGAAGCCGAGCCCGTCCGGGTAGAGCTCGGCCCAGTTGTCCTCGCGCTCGTCCTCGTCGTGCTGCTCGACGATCAGTCCGAAGACAGCACCATCGAACACGACCTGGAAGGTGCGGATCGCGATGTCGGTATAGGCACGACCGGGGAGCGCGTCGAGCAGCCGATCGAGCTGTGCCTGCGCTCTGGTCACGACGGACGCGAAGAACTGGCCGTCGTCGAACTTGCCGATCGTTGCGGTGCGGTAGCCCGGTTTGTGGGCGACAGGGATGACCTCGGGCACTGGCATAGCGGACACGATAGCCATGTGTCGGTCGCGTGAGCCGCCAGGAGATTCCGGCATTTCACCCCTGGGCGCTATCGTTCCCGCGTGAGGGAGAACCCGCGGCCGACACGGCACCTCGAGCAGCTCGAGACAGCGCAGCTCGGCAAGCTCGCCCCAGGTTCGGTAAGTGGGCCGGCCTGGGACCTGGTCGCGCTGCCCGGCCCGCCGGACGACGGCGTGCCGGACGCAGCGGAGACCGATGTCGTCGCGCACCGCTTCGCACCAGCAGTACCAGTTGCGCCAGCAATACCAGTCGCACCGCCCGTACCGCCCGAACCAGCCGCTGCACAGGCTGAGTCGGTCACCTCGCCTGCCGCGCCTAGCACCGGCGTTCACAGGTGGACCATGGTCGCGGTCGGTTGTGGGGTGCTCGCGGCCTTCGCGCTGGGCATCGGTGGCCTGACGATGCTGTGGGCGGACCGCCCGGACACCGATACCACCGGTCCGGTCGAGCGCACGGCCCTCGACCTGCCGCTCATCCCCGCCGACGAGATCCAGGACGCAAGCACCGGCGAGCGTCCGGAGGCAGGCCCCCGCGACGCGGACGACGCCGAGGCGGGCGACCCCCGCGAGGACGGCACGGACGCGAACTTGCTGGGGGACGGGACGGCGTCGTCGGGCGGCGGGCTCGACCAGGGCGGCATCGGCGAAGGCGCAGGTACAGGCACGAGCACTGGCGGCTCCGGCGGATCAGGATCCGACCCCGGCTCCGGTGCGGGGGGCGGCACTGGCCCGGGCGGCGGGGGCACGACGCCGACCGACGGTCCACCGCCCCCGACGCCGGACCCGACCACCGATCCGACGGCGGAGCCGACCCCGAAGCCCACACCCACGGCGTCCGACAAGCCGACCCCCGAGCCGACGCCGAGCCCCACCGTGTCGCCCACGCCGACGCCGACCGGCGCCCCGGTCTCCCCGAACGTCGGCGGTTGACGGTGGAGTGCCCCCGGCAGTGCTGGCGGCGACCGCTTCGACCTCGGTCCTGTCCGGTTGTTCCGTCCAGGTCTACACGTCAAAGCGGGGCGCGCAGGTCGTCGGCCGCGTCCGTGGAGCTGAGCAGCCGGGCGACGTCCGGCAGCAGGATGAGAACACCCGAGTGCGCCCGGGCGGCAATCCGCGCCCGCTCCCACGTCAGCACGATCTGGAGAACCACCGCTTCGTAGGCGTAGTAGTTGTCGCTCCCGCAGGGCTTCCCAAACCAGCGAACTACCGCACCTCACCGGAGCGGGACCGAGTGGAAGGATTCGCCAGATGACCACCGAACTCGACCTGTGCGAATACCTGCTGGCCCGGTTCGACGAGGCGGAGGCCGCAGCGCGGCGAGCGCCCGACGATGACGACGAGCCCTGGACGCTGGACCCGCGGTACGACCCCTACGACGAACGGTGGGTGCTTCGGGCCTCAGCGACCTACGTCCTCGCTGATATCGCGGCCAAGCGACAGATCGTGGCACACGCCGCGGAGGCGTCCGTCGACCGTGAGCTGACGATCGACGACCGTAGTGTCACCCGGGACGAGGTCGAGCAGCGGCGTGCCACCGACCCGGGCCAGCTCATTCTCGTGGCGCTCGTCCGGCCATACTCAGCCCGACCCGACTTCAACCCGAGCTGGGTGTCCTGAGGGTCGGGTCCAGGTTTGCGGCGCGGCGGATCAACCCGCCGGCCCGCACCCGGCAACAGCTCCGGATGCGGGCCGTTCACGACCGGGCAACCGCGCGTCACACCGCGGCGCGCACCCACGCCGTCGTCGAGCCGGGCAGCAGGCCGCCGGGCAGCGGCTCGCTCGCGAGCAGCACCTCGCCGTCCGGCAGCGGCACCGCGTCCGGACCGAAGTTGGTCACGACGTGCCAGCCGTTCGGGCGCGTGAAGTGCAGGACGTCGGCGCGGCCGGGCACCCACTCGAGCGTCTCGTCGGTCTGCAGCTCGTGGCGCAGTGCGAGCGCCGCACGGTAGAGCTCCAGCGTCGAGCCGGGTGCGCCGTCCTGGGCCTCGACCGACAGCTCGCCGAAGATCGCGGGCTGCGGCAGGTGCGCGCCCCCCTCGCCGAAGCCGAAGGACTTGCCCTCCCGGGTCCACGGCAGCGGCACGCGGCAGCCGTCCCGTCCGACGTCGACGCCGGGGTTGCGGAAGAACGCCGGGTCCTGACGCTCCGCCGCGGGGATGTCGGCGACCTCCGGCAGGCCTAGCTCCTCGCCCTGGTAGAGGTAGGCGCTGCCCGGCAGGCCGAGCATGAGCAGCGTCGCGGCACGTGCGCGGCGCAGGCCCAGGGCGACGTCGGCGGCGGGTTCCGTACCGCCCGAGAGGAGCCAGTCCCGGCCCTGCTTCGCCGGGTGGCCGTTGCGCGGCGGCAGCGCGTAGCGGGTGGCGTGGCGGACGACGTCGTGGTTCGAGAAGACCCACGTCGTCGAGGACCCGGACGCCGCGGACAGTGCGAGGTTGTCGGCGATGATCGTCCGGAACTGCTCGGCGTCGAAGTCGGCCTCCAGCAGGTCGAAGTTGAACGCCTGGCCGAGCCCCTCCGCGCTCGCGTACCGGGGACGCCGCGGGGTCGAGACCCAGGCCTCCGCCACGGCGATGCGCGGCGGCGTGTACTCGTCGAAGACCTTGCGCCAGTCGGCGTAGATCTCGTGGACCTCGTCGCGGTCCCAGAGCGGGTGCGCGCCGGGCTCCGTGATCGCGTCGATCTCGGCCTGCGTGGGCAGCGACTCGCCGAGCTCCTTGGTGAGCGCGTGCGCGACGTCGATGCGGAACCCGTCGACGCCGCGGTCCGACCAGAACCGCAGGGTCTTGCGGAAGTCCGCGCGGACCTCCTCGTTGTCCCAGTTGAAGTCCGGCTGCTCCTTGGCGAAGAGGTGCAGGTACCACTGGCCGTCGGGCACGCGCGTCCACGCGAGCCCGCCGAACATGCTCTCCCAGTCGGCCGGGGGCTCGGAACCGTCCGGGCCGAGGCCGTCCCGGAAGATGTAGCGCGCCCGCTCCGGGCTGCCGGGACCGGCGGCGAGCGCCTCCTGGAACCAGGCGTGCTGGTCCGACGAGTGGTTCGGCACGATGTCGACGATCACGCGGATGCCCGCCGAGTGCAGGGCGGTGACCATCTCGTCGAACTCTGCGAGCGTGCCGATCCTGGGGTCGACGTCGCGGTAGTCGGCGACGTCGTACCCGCCGTCGGCCAGCTCGGAGGGGTAGAACGGGCTGAGCCAGACCGCGTCGATGCCGAGCCCCTGGAGGTACGGCACACGCGAGATGATGCCGCGCAGGTCGCCGATGCCGTCGCCGTTCGCGTCGGCGAAGCTGCGCGGGTAGATCTGGTAGACGGTTGCCTGCCGCCACCAGGTGGGGTCGTCCGCGAGGGGCTGGTGGATGTCGGTGTTGCTGGTCACTGGTGCTGGATCCTTTGCGGTGGGGGACTGGTCACCGGTCACTCGTGCGCAGGAATGCCGCGCCCACCAGCGTAGGGGTGAGGGCTCGGTGAGGCAGTCCGGGCAGGATCCGACGGGGCCGGCCGGTCAGGCGGTCAGGGCGTCTATCGCCGCCGGGGACAGGGCGTGGTCCACCGCCATGGCGCTCGCGCCCAGGACTCCAGCGCCCTCGCGCGCGCGGGAGGTGACGATGCGCAGGTGCTGCGTGGCCAGCGGCAGGGACCTGCGGTAGACGGCCTCGCGGATGCCGGCGATGAGGTGCTCGCCGGCGTCGGCCACCACCCCGCCGATCACGATGACCGACGGGTTGAGCACGCTCACGCACGAGGCCAGGACGCCGCCGATGTCGCGGCCGGCCTGTCGTACCGCCTGGCTCGCCGCGGCGCCCCGGGACCGGACGAGCGCGACGACGTCAGCGCTGTCAGCGGCTTCCAGCCCTTGGGCGGCGAGCGCCGTCGCGACCGCCTGGCCGCTCGCCACGGCCTCGAGGCAGCCGGTGTTGCCGCACCGGCAGGGCACGTGGTCGGCGCCCGGGACCGACATGTGCCCGACGTCGCCCGCCGCGCCCTGGGCGCCGCGGCGGAGGGCGCCGTCGGCGATGATGCCCGCGCCGATACCGGTGGAGACCTTGACGAGCAGCAGGTCGGAGACGTCGGACCAGGCGGTCCGGTGCTCGCCGAGCGCCATGATGTTGACGTCGTTGTCGACCAGCACGGCGACCCCGAGCTCGGCGCCGAGGATGCCGGGGACGTCGACGTCGTCCCAGCCGGGCATGATGGGCGGGTTGATCGGCCGCCCGGTCGAGTGCTCCACCGGGCCGGGCAGCCCGATGCCGATGGCGGCCAGGTCGGCCGTGTCGCGGCCGGCGGCGGCGAGCAGCTCGCGGCCGGCGCGGACCACCCAGGGCAGGACGACGTCGGGCCCCGCGGCGATGGAGAGGGGTTCGTCGCTCGCCGCGAGCACCGTGGAGGCGAGGTCGGTCACGGCCAGCCGGGCGTGCGTGGCGCCGAGGTCGACCGCGAGGACCACCCGGGCGCCCGGCTGGAAGGCGAACGTCGCGGGCCGTCTGCCTCCGGTGGATCCCGCCATGCCCGCCGGGGCGATGAGCCCGGTGCTCATGAGGGCGTCTATCCGCGAGGCGATGGTCGACCGGGCCTGGCCGGTGATGGCCACCAGATCGGCGCGGGTGCGCGGTTCGCGGTCGCGCAGCAGCTGGAAGAACTCGCCGGTGCCCAGGGAAAGCGGCACACCCCTCGGGGGGTCGTCGATCGGCATGGGCAACCGCCTCCCGGGTGAACTTATGGCTGCGTATCGGCAAAAGATAGCCCATATGCGCAAGCAGTCACAGAAGCCGCGTAAACGACAAGCATCTTTTGCTTGACATAGACCAAAAGGTCCCTACATTGGTGGATATGCGAGCCGATGACGACGCGCACACTCCGGTACCCGACCCCGAAGCACCCGGCCCGGTGCTGCGCCTTTCCGGCGTCGGCAAGGAGTTCTTCGGCACCTCGGTGCTGCGAGAGATCGACCTGGCCTTGTATCCCGGGCAGGTCCACGCCCTGGTGGGCGAGAACGGCGCCGGCAAGTCGACGGTGATGAAGATCGTCGCCGGCGTCCACCGCCCGGATGCCGGAACCATCGAGCTCGACGGCTCGCCCGTCTCCTTCCCGACGCCGCTCGACGCGCAGCGGGCCGGTGTCGCAACGGTCTTCCAGGAGTTCAACCTGCTGCCGGACCGGTCGGTCGCCGAGAACGTCTACCTCGGCCGCGAACCGCTTCGGCGCGGCATATTCGGCGGCATGGTCGACCGCCGTCGGCTGCACGCCGACACCACGCGCCTCCTCGACGACCTGGGGCTGACGAGCATCGCGTCCTGGAACCGGGTCGGCTCCCTGTCCGTGGCGCAGCAGCAGGTCGTCGAGATCGTCAAGGCGGTCTCGTACGACGCCCGGATCATCTCCATGGACGAGCCGACGGCGGCGCTCGCCGACCAGGAGGTCGCGCTGCTCTACGACCTGGTCCGGCGGCTGCGCGACCGCGGCGTCGCCATCCTGTACGTCTCGCACCGGCTCCAGGAGATCTACGACCTGGCCGACACGATCACCGTCCTCAAGGACGGCAACCACATGCTCACCGCGCCGGCCGCCGAGGTCAGCCCCGACCGGCTCGTGCGCACCATGGTGGGCCGCGACTTCGCCGGCTTCTTCCCCGACAAGCCCGCCGACGTCACGCCCGGCGAGGTGCGGCTGGCGCTCGCAGGCGCAGGCAACACGATGGTGGACGGCGTGGACCTCGAGGTACGGGCCGGCGAGATCGTCGCGCTGGCGGGCCTGCAGGGGTCGGGCCGCACCGAGGTCGCGCACGGGGTGTTCGGCATCGCGCCGTTCACGCGCGGCAGCATGACCGTCGACGGACAGCCCGCCCACGTGCGCACGCCGCGGCAGGGCGTACGGCACCGCCTCGCGCTGGTCAGCGAGGACCGCAAGTCCGAGGGCCTCGCCCTCGGCCAGTCGGTCCTCGCGAACGCGCGGCTGGTGCTCGACGCTGTCCTGCCGGGCGCGTCGGACCGCCGCGCGCGGCGCATCACCGAGGTGCTGCGGTCGCTCGCGGTACCCGCGAGCACGATCGCGGCCGTCCAGGAGACCGAGGTGCAGTACCTGTCCGGCGGCAACCAGCAGAAGGTCGTCCTCGCGAAGTGGCTGGTGACCGAGCCGCGGGTGATCGTACTCGACGAGCCGACGCGCGGGATCGACGTCGGCGCCAAGCGCGCCGTCTACGACCTCATGCGCACGCTGACCGCCGACGGGACCGCCGTCCTGCTCATCTCGTCCGAGCTGCCGGAGGTCGTGGCGATGGCCGACCGCATCCTCGTGCTGCGCGACGGCCGGATCGTCGGGGAGCTGCCGGGCGGCAGCTCCGATGAGACCATCATGGCGCTGGCGACGGGGGTGGCGTGACGACCGGGGCGGTGGCTGGCGTGATGGTCGGCACCGCACGCCGCCGTCGCCTCGGGTCCACCGAGATCGTGTACCTGGCCCTGGTCGGCATCCTGGTGGTCGCGGGCGTGCTCGTGGCGGCCCGCGGCGGCAACCTCTTCGCGCAGGGCAACGTCAGCTACATGCTCACCCAGACGAGCCTGCTCGGGTTCGTCGCCGTCGGGCAGACGCTGGTGATCCTGTGCCGCTCGCTCGACCTGTCGGTGGGGTACGTCGTCGCGCTGTGCTCGCTGATCGGGGCGACGACGATGGCGGGCGACCCGTCGCGCGTCTGGCTCGGCGTGGTGGCGGCGCTGGCGGTTGCGGCCGCCGTCGGGCTCGCGAACGGCCTGATCATCTCGGCGCTGAACGTCAACCCGTTCATCGCGACGCTCGGCACGGGCCTGATCGTCAAGGGCTTCCTCGACACGCGGTTCAAGGGGCCCGAGGGCGAGGTGCCGTTCGCCTTCCAGACGTTCGGGTACACCCGCGTCGGCCCGGTGCCGGTCTCGACGATAACCATGCTGCTCGTCGCCGCGGCGGCGTTCGTGCTGCTCACGCGGACCCGGGCGGGCTACCACATGTTCGCGGTGGGCGGGAACCTCGACGTCGCCCGGCTCTCGGGCGTGCGCACGAGCCGCACCCTCGTCCTGGCGCACGTGCTGTGTTCCCTGTGCGCGGGTGTGGCCGGGCTGCTCATCGCCGCCCGGTTCGGCACCGGGAACGCGCTCGTCTACTCCTACGGTCTCGACCTCGACTCGATCGCCGCGGTGGTGCTGGGCGGCACGCTCCTGTTCGGCGGCCGGGGCTCGGTGGTCGGCACGGTCGGCGGGGTGGCGATCCTGGCGGTGCTCGACACCGCGTTCAACGTGCTCGACGTGAACCCGTTCTTCAAGGACGTGCTCCGGGGCGTGATCATCATCGCCGCGGTGGCCCTCTACGCGCGGCGCCAGATCGACCCGGCGAGCCGGCGGGTCCGGTTCGGCACCAAGGTCTCGGCAGCCCGAGGAGGTGACGTCGCATGACCCTGGCCCCAGACACCTCACGAGACGCCCCGCGCAGCACCGCGCGCGGCACCGCACACCGATGGCGCGAGCAGCTTCTGTCCGGCGGCAGCTGGACCGTGCTCGCGCTGCTCGTGCTGGTCCTCGCCGTGATCGTCGTGATCAACCCGTCGTTCGCGGAGCCGGTGTCGCTCATGGCGTTCGCGAAGAAGGCCGCCCCGCTCGTGGTCCTCGCGATCGGCCAGTACTTCGTCATCGTCTCCGGCGAGTTCGACCTGTCGGTGGGCTCGCTCGTCGGCGCCCAGGTCGTGATCGCGGCCCGGCTGATGGACGGCGACGAGGCGCTGACCTGGCCGGTCGTGGGGCTGATGCTCGTGTTCGGGCTGCTGGTCGGGCTCGTCAACGGCCTGGTGACGACGCTGCTGCGGGTCCCGTCCTTCATCACGACGCTCGGCATGATGCTCGTGCTGTTCGGCGCCATCCGGCTGTGGACCGGCGGCGCGCCGACGGGCGCCCTGAGCGAGAGCTTCCGCGTGCTGGGCCGCAAGGGCTTCCCGGACGTCCCGGGGCAGTTCCAGGTCCCGTACGCGCTGCTGGTGGCGCTCGTCGTCGTCGCTCTTGCGGTGCTGCTGATGCGCCGCCCGTTCGGCAGGTCCCTGGTCGCCGTCGGCGACAACGCCGTCGCCGCCGCGTACAGCGGCGCCTCGGTGTGGTGGCTGCGCACCCGGGCGTTCCTGCTCTCGTCGTTCCTCGCCACTGTCGCGGCGGTGCTCATCGGCGGGTTCGCCGGGGTCACCGCCCAGGTGGGGCAGGGGCTGGAGTTCATGGCGATCACCGCCGTCGTGCTGGGTGGTGTCGCCCTCGGGGGAGGGCGCGGGACCGTGGTGGCCGCGATGGTCGGCGCGCTCACGCTCGAGGCCCTGTTCACGCTGTTCAACCAGCTCGCCCTGCCGTCGACCATCCGGCCCGCCGTGCAGGGCGTGATCCTCATCGTCGCCGTCGCCTACGCGGCACGCAGGCGCCGCACCTGAAGCCCGAGACCTATCGAACGATCCGCACTCATCAAAGGGGATGGACATGCGACGGTTCCGAACACTGCTGGCGGGCACGGCTGCGGCCGGGCTGCTTCTGCTGACGGCCTGCACCACCGACGCCCCGACCGACGAACCGCCGGGCGCCGAGCCGAGCGCGGCCGAGGAGACGCCCGCCGACTCCGGGGCCGAGAGCGAGTGGTTCGTCCAGGCGGACTACGACCGGGAGCTGGCCCAGCGCGATGTCGAGCCGGAGGGCCCGGCCGACGAGCCGTGGCTCCAGGCCATCGAGCCGGAGTGGGTGGACACCGCTGACCTCGCCAGCGAGGGCGGCGACAAGACGCTCTGCTTCTCCAACGCCTCGGTCTCCAACCCGTGGCGCGTGACCGGCTGGATCACCATGCAGCAGCAGGTCGAGGTGCTCCAGGAGGAGGGCGTGATCGGCGAGTTCCGGGTCTCGGACGCCGCCGACGACGACAACAAGCAGATCTCCGACATCCAGGCGTTCGTCGAGGCCGGCGACTGCGGCGCGATAGTCATCTCCCCGTCGACGACGGCGACGCTCACCCCCGCCGTCGAGGCCGCCTGCGAGAGCGGCAAGCCGGTCATCGTGTTCGACCGCGGCGTGAACACCGACTGCATGGTCACGTTCATCCACCCCATCGGCGGCTACGCCTACGGCGCAGTGGGTGCGGAGTTCCTGGCCGAGAACCTCGACCCCGGCTCGACGGTCCTGGCGCTGCGGATCCTGCCCGGCGTCGACGTGCTGGAGCACCGGTGGGCCGCGGCCGACAAGATCTTCTCGGAGAGCGACCTCGAGGTGGTGGGCGTCGAGTTCACGGGCGGCGACGGCGCCAAGATCAAGGACCTCGTCACCCAGTACCTGCAGCGCGGCGAGGTCGACGGCATCTGGATGGACGCCGGTGACGGCGCCGTCGCGGCGGTCGAGGCGTTCGAGGACGCAGGCCAGCCGTACCCGGTCTTCGTCGGCGAGGACGAGATGAGCTTCCTGCGCAAGTGGGACGAGACGGGGATGACGGCGATCGGCAACGTCTACTCCAACTTCCAGTGGCGCACCCCGATCCTGGCCGCGCAGAAGATCTGGGCCGGCGAGGAGGTGCCGTCCGAGTGGGTGCTGCCCCAGGAGCCGGTCACCTCCGCTGACCTCGCGGGGTTCCTCGAGGCCAACGCGGACATGCCGTCCCTGCACTACGCGAAGTTCGGTGGCGAGGACCTGCCCGGCTACCCCGAAGCCTGGACGGACCGCTAGATGGGGATGCAGCCCTGGACCGTGCCGCAGGGTCCCGCGACCACCTGGCCGGTGGGCGTCAACACCTGGGTGTGGACGTCGCCGCTCACCGACCGTTCGCTCGCCGACCTCGCGCCCAGGGTGGCGGACTGGGGGTTCGACGTGCTCGAGCTGCCGGTCGAGCGCCTCGGCGACTGGGACCCGCCCCGCGCGGCGCAGGTCCTGGCGGACAACGGCCTCGGCGCGAGCGTGTCCCTCGTCATGGGCGAGGGCCGCGAGCTCGTCGCGGCCGACGCCGGCACGGTGCGGGCGACCCAGGACTACCTGCGCTCGGTGGTCGACGCCGCGCACACGGTGGGCGCGCGGGTGATCGGGGGCCCGGCGTACGCCTCGGTAGGGCGCACTTGGCGGACGACGCCGCAGGAGCGGGCCGACGCCTACGCCGAGCTCGTCGAGCACCTCGCGCCGGTGGTCGAGCACGCGATCGCGGCGGGCGTCGTCGTCGGCCTGGAACCGCTGAACCGCTACGAGACGAGCCTGGTCAACACGGTGGACCAGGCGCTGGAGATCGTCGGCGCGCTGCCCGCCGAGGGCATCGGGCTGATGCTCGACGTCTACCACATGAACATCGAGGAGCGGGACCTGTCCGCCGCGGTGGAACGCGCCGGTGCGCGGATCGCCGCGGTGCAGGTGTGCGGCAACGACCGTGGCTCGCCAGGCGGCGACGGCGTCGACTGGCCGCCGCTGCTCGCCGCGCTGGAGCAGGCCGGGTACGCCGGGCCGCTCGTCATCGAGTCGTTCACCGCCGAGAACGCCACCATCGCCACCGCCGCGTCGATCTGGCGGCCACTGGCCGCGAGCCAGGACGCGCTCGCGACCGACGGCCTCACGTACCTGAGAGGACTGATGCCCTGACACAGGTCTGAACCGCACGCGCTTGCGAGCGCTCGGCGCCGGCACGCCGGGCTGGTCAACGAAACACGCTCCGCCGGGGGTTCCCGGCGGGACCGCACGTCGATCTGCCACGCCGATCTGCCAGGAGGCAACACGATGACCGCACCACGACGTCCCCGCTGGGGGAGATCCATCGCGGCGCTCGCCGCCGGAGCGCTGGTCCTGACGCTCGCGTCCGTCCCGGCCACGGCCGCCGTCGGACACCAGGCCGCCGCCGAGAGAGCCGCTGCCCAGCTGGCCGAGGTCCAGGCGGAGGTCATGCAGGAAGGCAGAGTCCTCATCTTCACGGCCACCACCCAGTACCGGCACGAGGAGGCGATCACGCAGGGCACCCCGGTGCTCGAGGCGGCGTTCGCCGAGGCGGGCATCGAGTCCGACCACACGGAGGACCCGACGGTCTTCAACGACGCCGACCTGGCGCAGTACGACGCGCTGGTCATGTTCCAGGCGTCCGGCGACCCGTGGAACGCCGAGCAGAAGGCCGCGATGGAGCGGTACCAGCAGGCGGGCGGCGGCATCGTCGCCATCCACAACGCGACGGACATGCGCGGCAGCTACGCCTGGTGGGACGAGATGATCGGGTCGCTGATGCCCGGTCACGCCGCCACCGGGTCGAGCCCCGGCCTGCCCGGCACGGTCCGGGTCGAGGACCGAACGCACCCCTCCACGCAGCACCTGCCGCAGCGCTGGGACCGCGCCGACGAGTGGTACAACTTCTCGACGAACGTGCGCGGTGACGCGCACGTGCTGGCCACCATGGACGAGTCGACGTACGACCCGGGCGGTAACGCCATGGGCTACGACCACCCGATCTCGTGGTGCAAGTACTACGACGGCGGTCGCGCGTGGATGACCGGCATGGGCCACTTCGGCGCGCACTACACGGGCGAGCCGGACTTCGTGCGGCACATCGTCGGCGGCGTGCAGTGGGCGGCCGGGCTGGCCGCCGGCGACTGCGGCGGTACCGACTGGGGCCAGTTCGAGAAGGTGGCGCTGGACACGAACACGAGCGCGCCGTTCGGGATCGACGTCGCGCCGGACGGGCGGGTCTTCTTCACCGAGCTGGTGCGCGGGCAGATCCGGGTGTTCGACCCGGAGACGCAGACCACGACCACCGCCGTGACGCTCTCGGTGTACTCGGGCGGCGAGGACGGCCTGCTGGGGATAGCGCTCGACGAGGACTTCGCCGAGAACGGGTACCTGTACCAGTACTGGTCGCCCGCGAGCGCGGACGACACGGATCCCGCGAACTTCCACAACCGGCTGTCCCGGTTTACCGTCACGACGGGCGCCTCGGGGGCGACGACCATCGACCCGGCGTCCGAGGAGGTGCTGCTGGAGGTCCCGGCCCGGCGTCTCCCCGACGAGCCGGGCCACACCGGTGGCGGGGTGATCGTCGACCACGAGAGCGGCGACCTGTACCTCGGCGTCGGCGACGACGTGAACCCGCACAGCGAACCGTCGGGCGGGTACGCGCCGATCTCCGAGCGGGACGGCACCTTCCACGACGCGCGGGCGACGTCCGCCAACACCAACGACCTGCGCGGCAAGGTGCTGCGGATCCATCCAGAGGACGACGGCACCTACTCGGTCCCTGAGGGCAACCTGTTCCCGGAGTCGGAGGACACGGGAGACAAGACGCTGCCCGAGATCTACGCGATGGGCTTCCGCAACCCGTTCCGGTTCGCCATCGACCCGGCAACGGGCAACCTCGGCGTCGCCGACTACTCGCCGGACAGCAACACCGACAACCTGGCGCAGCGCGGCCCCGCGGGCATCGCGGAGTGGAACCTCATCAAGGAGCCCGGCTTCTTCGGCTGGCCCCTGTGCATGGGGAACAACGAGCCGTTCCGGGACGTCGACTACCGGACCAGCCCCGTCACGGTGGGCGGGTTCTTCGACTGCGACGCGCCGGTCAACGACTCGGTGCGCAACACGGGCCTGACCGAGCTGCCTCCGGCCCAGCCGGCGGACCTCTGGTACGGGTACCAGCGCTCCTCGGTGCCGGGCGGGATCAACCAGGGCGGGGGACTGGCGCCGATGGGCGGCCCGTTCTACGACTTCGACCCGGAGCTCGACTCGGACACCAAGTTCCCCGAGTACTACGAGGGCAAGGCGTTCTTCTACGAGTGGGCGCGGAACCAGGTGTTCACCGTCGAGACCAAGGATCCCGGGGCGGCCCCGGGCCGGACGGACGTCGAGAAGGTCAACCGGTTCCTCCCGGACGAGGACTTCCTCGCGCCGATCGACGCGAAGTTCGGGCCCGACGGCGCGATGTACGTGCTCGACTGGGGCGGCGGCTTCGGCCGGGACAACCCGAACTCCGGGCTGCACCGGGTCGACTACGTGTCGGGCTCGCGCTCGCCCGAGTCGGTACCGAAGGCGACGCCCGACTCGGGGACCGCGCCGCTGGAGGTGACGTTCGACGGGACGGGCAGCACCGACCCGGAGGGTGAGAACCTCACCTACGCGTGGGACTTCGACGGCGACGGGACCACCGACTCGACCGACCCGACGGCGTCACACACGTACACGGCGGACGGTGTCTACGACGCGCGGCTCACCGTCACCGACCCGGCGGGCAAGGACGGGACCGCGACGGTGCCGATCACCGTCGGCAACACCCGGCCGGAGGTCGACTTCGGGCTCCCGCCGACGGGCTCGTTCTTCGAGTTCGGCGACACGATCGGGTGGGACGTCTCCGTGACCGACGCCGAGGACTCGCCGGACGGCTCGGCGATCGACGACGAGCGCGTCGTCATCCAGCCGGCCCTGGGCCACGACGACCACCCGCACCCGGCCGACCCGCAGCAGGGCCGCACGGGCTCCGTCACGACGTCGCTGGGTGGCGGGCACGGTGCGGACACCAACGTGTTCTACGTGCTCGACGCCCGCTACGAGGACGACGGCGGCGCGGGCGACATCCCGGCGCTCACCGGCTCGGACACCACCCTGCTGTTCCCCAGGGAGCGGCAGGCCGAGTTCCACACGGACTCGGAGGGCACGACGACGGCACCGAGCCGAGACGTCGAGGGCGGCGGGTCCGTCCTCGTCGGCGCGGACGGCGCCTGGGCGTCCTACGACCCGGTGAACCTCCACGAGGTCGACGCCCTGACGCTGCGCGTCGCCTCGGCGTCCGCGGGCACCATCGAGCTGCGGCGGGATGCGCCCGACGGCGACCTGCTCGGCACCGCGGAGGTCGCGGGCAGCGGCATCAGCGACTTCCGCGACGTGCGGGTCGACGTCGACGACCCGGGGGAGAGCTTCGAGCTCTTCGTGGTGTTCCCCGGACCGGGCGAGCGGCGGCTCAACTTCGTGGAGGGCAACGGCAAGGGCGCGGCGGAGACCACGCGGCCGGAGGTGGCCCTCACGGCACCCGAGGGCGGGGTCGAGCTCGAACCCGGCCAGGTCGAGGTCACCGCGGACGCGACGGACGCGGAGAACGCCGTCAGCCAGGTGGAGTTCTTCGCCGACGGGACCTCGATCGGCGTCGACGAGACGGCGCCCTACGCGACGACGTGGGACGTCGCCGCCGACGGCTACTACGAGCTGACGGCCGTGGCGACCAACGACCGGGAGCTCACCACCACCTCACGGATCGTCGTCGCCCAGGTCGGCGACGTGTTCGCCGGGATGCGGACCTTCAGCAACGCGGACGGCGAGTTCGAGCAGCTCGCCACCGGGCGGTACGTCATCGAGTCGGGCGGCGCCAACATGTGGCAGGGCGTCGACCAGTACTCGGCGATCTACCGCGAGGGCACCGACCGGCACTGGACCGCCACCGTACGGATCAACAGCCAGGGCAACTCCCACGGGTCCGCCAAGGCGGGGATCATCGTCCGCAACGACGTGACCCTGCCGGGCTCGTCGCCGGGCTACGCGGCGCTCGGCATCCGGCCGAGCGGCGGGTTCGAGTGGCTGCGCGGCAACGATGCGGGCCAGCTCGTGACGTCGTCGGGCGGCGGCTCGACGGCGTACCCGGCCTGGGTGCGGCTCGTCCGCGACGGCGACCTGTACTCGGCCTACTGGAGCTCCGACGGCGAGACGTTCACGCAGATCGGGCAGCCGGAGGCGCTCGCGGGCGCCGCCGACCTGCAGGACGTCGGGCTGTTCGTCACCGCGCACCACGCGTCGAACAGGAGCGCCGTGGAGTTCCAGGACCTCACGTTCGACGACCAGCCGGACCCGCCGCAGATAGAGGTCGCTGCGGCGAGCCGGTGCACGGGCCCGCAGGCCCGCGTGACGGTGAGCGCCACCAACACGGGCGCCGACCCGGTAGTGGTCGAGCTCAGCACCCCGTACGGGAGCAAGACGTACCGGAACGTGCTGCCCGGTGAGACCGTGTCCCGGCAGTTCGGCTCGGGCGGGAGGGCGATCCAGGCGGGGGCCGTCACGGTCACCGCGATCAACGGGCCGCACGAGGTGGTCGTCGACGAGGGGTACGAGGCCATGAGCTGCGGCTCGTAGCCGTGGCTGACCGGGACGGTGTTCCCGATCAGGTTTCCCGCTGAGAGATGAGGAGCAAGGACGTGCCGAAGACGAGAAGCAGACCGCGGAACGCACCGCACCGCGGGCCGAACGCCGCGGCACGTCCGTCGAGCCGGGGCGGTGCCGGCCGCCCCGGGCCTCGGTCGCCGGTGCCCACGAGGCGCCGGCGGCCGGGGTGGTGGGCCGCGGCGGCAGCCGTTCTGGCGGTTGCCGCCGCGGTCCTGCTGGTGCTGCTGCTGGTGGTGCGCCCGTGGGAGGGCGAGGCGCCGTCGGCGGACGGGTTCGACGTCGACCCCGCCCGCGTGGCGGAGCTGGAGGCCGCGGAGGCGGAGCGGGCCGTCGAGAACCTGTCGGTGGCCGCCGAGCTCGCGGTCTCCGCGCAGGAGCGGCTCCTGCCCGTGATGGACGGGCTGTACGGGACGCTGCCGGCCGGTGACGGGGCGGAGGGCGGGTCTGCGGCGGACGAGCCGACGTCGGCCGAGCTGGACGAGTGGCGCGCCGTCGTCGACGAGGTAGCCGCGGAGACGGAGGCGCTGCCGACCGGCTCGTCCGAGCACAACATCGTCCGCAACGGGCTGATGCTCTCGACCCGGCTGCTGGGGAACACACTCGACGTCCTGGAGCTGGCGGCGGCGGACGACTCGACGGGCAACTCGGCGGACGACTCGGCGCGCCTGTACGACGTCGCAGGCGACCTGCGCACGCGTGCGGTGGACGCCTGGGCGGTGGCCGCGGTCCAGCTCGACCTGCAGCACATCGCGGCGGACCGCGGCCACCTGCACGCGTTCCTGCCGCTGCACTCGGGCATGAGCGCCGAGGGCGAGGCGGAGATGTCGCACGGCGACCACTGAGCTGTCCGCGCGGGAGTGGGACGGGGCGCTGCGGTCAGGCGAACAGCCGCCGGAACACGTTGGTGTCGGCCAGGTCGACGAGCTCGTCGCCGCGCCCTGACAGGATCGTGCGGATCGCGTAGAGCGTGAAGCCCTTGACCTGCTGGGCGGTGATCGCCGGCGGGATCGACAGCTCCTGCTGGGCCGTGACGACGTCGACCAGTGCGGGCCCGTCGTGGTCGAACGCGGTACGGAGAGCGCCCTCGAGGTCGTCGGGCTGCTCTACCCGCTGACCGTGGATGCCCATCGCGTTGGCGACGTCGGCGAAGCTCGGGTTGTCGAGCTGCGTGCCGAAGTTCACGAAGCCCGCGGCCTTCATCTCCACCTCGACGAAGTTGAGGGAGGAGTTGTTGAACACCACGATCTTCACGGGCAGCTTGTTCTGCCGGACGGTCAGCAGCTCGCCGAGGAGCATCCCGAGGCCGCCGTCCCCCGACAGGGCGATCACCTGCCGCCCGGGGAAGGCCGACTGGGCGCCGATGGCGTGCGGCACGGCGTTCGCCATCGTGCCGTGGCTGAACGAGCCGATCAGGCGGCGTCTGCCGTTCATGGTCAGGTACCGGGCCGCCCAGACGACGGGGGAGCCGACGTCCGGGATGAACACGGCGTCCTCGCTGGCCAGCTCGCTCACCAGGCGCGCGACGTACTGCGGGTGGATCGGTTCGCGGTTGCGGTCGTTGTCGGCGAGGTCGTCGAGGTCCTTGCGCGTCCTCGCGTAGTGCTTGAGCGCGGAGTCGAGGTGCTTGCGGTGGGTGTGGTCGTCGAGCAGCGGCAGCAGTGCGTCGATGGTGTCGCCGACGTCGCCCACCAGCCCCAGGTCGATCGGTGTGCGCCGACCGAGCTGTTCGCCCCTGAGGTCGACCTGCACGATCTTCGCCGTGGACGGGTAGAACTGCTGGTAGGGGAAGTCGGTGCCGAGCATGAGCAGCGCGTCGCAGCTCTCCATGGCGCGGTAGCCCGAGGAGAAGCCCAGCAGGCCGGTCATGCCGACGTCGTACGGGTTGTCGTACTCGAGGAACTCCTTGCCGCGCAGCGCGTGCACCACCGGTGCCTTGAGCCGCTCGGCGATCGCGAGCACCTGCTCGTGGGCGCCCTCGGTGCCCGCACCGCCCAGGATGGTCACCTTCTTCGCCGCGTTCAGGATCTCGGCGGCCTGCCGCAGCTCGGCGTCGCGCGGGCGGACGACGCTCTGCGCCGCCCGGATCGGCGCGGACTTCTTGCGGCCGGTGCTCTCGGCAAGGAAGATCTCGCCGGGGATGACGACGACGGCGACGCCGCGCTTCTCGACGGCGGTACGCATGGCGATCTCGAGCACGCGCGGCAGCTGCTCTGGCATGCTCACCAGCTCGGTGTAGACGCTGCACTCCCGGAACAGGTCCTGCGGGTGCGTCTCTTGGAAGTAGTTGCTGCCGATCTCGGCTCCCGGGATCTGCGCCGCGATCGCGAGCACCGGAACCCGGCTGCGGTTGGCGTCGAAGAGCCCGTTGATCAGGTGCAGGTTGCCCGGCCCGCAGCTGCCCGCGCAGACGGCCAGCTCGCCGGTCAGCGCGGCCTCGGCGGCCGCCGCGAAGGCCGCCGCCTCCTCGTGCCGCACGTGCTGCCAGGCGACGCCGTCGCTGGTCCGGATGGCGTCGGTGAAGCCGTTCAGCGAGTCGCCGGGCAGGCCGTAGACCCGTTCCACGCCCGCGTCCTTGATGATCTCGACGATCGTGTCAGCGACATTCGTCATGACGTGCGCCCCCTGGGTTCGCCTCGGTCTGTTGCGCTGTCCGTGCGACGTTACCGGCGATGACGCGCTGCTTCATGTCGGGTCAGCCGACGCCCGCGAGCGCCTCGCCCAGCGGCGTGCGGGTGTGCAGGACGCGGACGCCGTTGCGGCGGCTGTCGATCAGGCCGGCGTCGCGCAGGACGGTGAGGTGGTGCGACGCCGTCGACACCGCGAGCTCGGTCAGCGCCGCGCACTCGGAGGTCGACAAGGGCTGTTGGAGCTCGAGGACGAGGCGGGCGCGGGTCGGTCCGAGCAGGGCGGAGAGCGCGGCGAGGGCGTCCGCGCCGTCGCGGTGCCAGGTCTCGGACACCCCGTGGGCCGGGTAGAAGATCGTCGGTTGTGCGGGGCGCTCGGTGAGGACGGCGCAGCCGCCGGTGGACATCATGACCGACGGCACGAGCACCAGGCCGGTGCCGCCGCAGTCGACGACCTCCTCGTGCTTGCGCATCTGGACGCGCACCATCTCGTCGGCCCAGGTCACCGTGGAGTGCAGGGTGGAGGCCATCTCCGCGAGCCCGGCGTCGCTGCTGCGGCGTGCGCGGACGCCGATGTCGGCCCGCAGCAGGCGGAGCATCTGCGGCCAGACGGGCGCGAGCAGCGTGTCCCAGACCTCCTGCCAGGCCTCGACGATCACCTTCCGGGCGTGGTCCGGTGCCGCGATCAGGTCGCGGATCTCCTGCTGCCGGGCGCCGGTCGAGCGGAGCACCATCTTCTCCAGGTCGAACCGGAGCCGTTCGTCGGGGACCTCGCGCAGCCGTTCCGCCTCCTCCTCTGGCGTCATGTCGCCCGACGGCGTCGCGGTGAGGAAGTCGGGCATGTAGCCGTCGACGCCGCTGATGACCGCCATCAGGCGGAACGCCTCGGTGGGTGGCTTGCCCTGGACGCCGGCCTGGACATTGCCGTGAACGCCGGCCCGAACGCTGCGGAACCAGCCCCAGTGCAGGGGCGCGCTCTGCGGGCGAAGGATGGTGCGCACGGCGTGCACGAGCTCATGACCTGGGGAGATGCCGAACCGCACCGCCGAGATGTCGCTGGAGCCGAGCCGGAACTCGACGAACTTTCGATCCACATCGAAAGCGTAGTCAGCGGGGGTGCGGTCGGCCGAGAGTAGGGCTCATCAGGACGCAGTCCTCACCCGAGAGGAAGTACCCATCATGAACGGCTCCGCAGCCACCCCCGCAGCGATCCCCGCCGACGACATCCGCATCGGCGACAGCCGCACCCTCCGGTTCGAGGGCGCCTCGTACGGGTCGAACGTGTCGTTCTTCCTCGTGACCTCGGACCCGGGCCAGGGTCCGGGCCTCCACCGGCACCCCTACGACGAGACCTGGTCGGTGCTGGAGGGCGAGGCGACCATCGTCGTCGGCGACCGGACGTTCGTCGCCCGGGCCGGCGACACCGCCGTCGCGCCCGCCGACACCTGGCACCGCTTCACCAACACCGGCGCCGGGACGCTCCGGATCGTCTGCATCCACGCCTCCGCGGTGATGATCCAGGAGAACGCGTCCGAGGACTGATGAGTTTCCTTGTCCCGTCTCGTCCACAGCATCAATAGCCATCAATAGTCAGACCGGATAGTCAGACCGAACAGAACGGAGCAGTCCCATGACCCAGTACTTCCTGACCCTCCCGCACGACAGCGCCGAGGAGCCGACGATGGAGTCGATGCAGGAGATGGATCCGGCCGAGCTGGAGGCGGTGTTCGCCGCCGTCGGCGCCTTCAACACCGCGCTGACCGAGTCCGGCGCGCTCGTCACCGCGGGCGGCCTGCAACCGCCGTCGACGGCGATCACCGTCGACGCCTCGGGCGGCGACGTGGAGCGCGTCCCTGGGCCGTTCGTGGAAGCGCCCGAGTACGTGGGCGGCTTCTGGATCATCGACGTCGCCGACGAGGAGACCGCGCTCGGCTGGGCCGAGAAGGCCTCCGCCGCGCTGCAGTCCCGGATCGAGGTCCGCGCCCTCCAGGAGGCCCCGGACCAGTAAGCCCCGTTCCCGTGGAGTGCTGGGTATGTGCGCCCTCAGGCCCTGCCTGAGCGCACATGGCCAGCACTCCACGGCGTGCGTCGGGCATGGTCAGCGTGTTCTTCGCTCCGGCGGCGGGTCTTTCGACGCGGCGGCCGGGGCCGGCCCTGCGGGGACCGGCTCTTCGAACACCAGCAGCGTGTGCGTGTTCAGGATGCCCTTCATGCCCTGGATCTGGTCCAGGATCAGGTGCCGGAGGTCGGCGTTGTCCCGGGCGCGGACGAGCAGGACGAGATCGAACTCCCCGCCGACCAGCCCGATGTGGTCGACGCCGCGCAGGGTGCGCAGCTCCTCGCGGACCGAACGCCACTCCGCCTGCTCCAGATTGACCGTGACGTAGGCCGACGTGCCGAGCCCGGCGAGCACCGGGTCGATGTCCGCGCTGTACCCGCGGATGACCCCGCTGGACTCGAGCCGCTGCACCCGCGCGTAGGCGTTGGCCCGCGAGATGTGCAGCTTCTCGGCCAGCGAGCGCATGGACATCCGGCCGTCGTGACGGAGCTCGTCGACGATGCGCTGATCGACGTCGTCGAGGCCTGGTGCCACTTGTCTCGCAGCCACGCCCTCAGCCCCTTCGCTGCTGGACATTTGGATCGCATTACCTGCCCATTGCTGGACGGTTTCTCGGATCCTCGCCGTTGATGGATTCCGAATAGAACCTTGACGAGTATATCTCTATGACAAGTGACGTGGATCGCATGTTGCCGTCGAAGACGCCGGTCATGCTGCTCGGTCCGGACGGCCGTCCTTCGGCCGCCGGCACCGCGCACCTGCCCGCGGACGACGAGCTGCTCCGAGGGTTCGCGGGCATGGTCGCCGCCCGCCGGTTCAACGACCAGGCCAGCGCGCTCGTCCGGCAGGGACGCCTCGCGGTCTACCCCTCCTCCCACGGCCAGGAGGCGTGCCAGGTCGCCGCCGCACAGGTGCTCGACGCCGAGGACTGGCTCTTCCCGACCTACCGCGACACCGCCGCCGTCGTCGCGCGAGGGGGCGACCCGGTCGAGGTGCTCGGCCTGCTCAAGGGCGACTGGCACTCGGGCTACGACCCGTACGAGCTGCGCGTCGGGCCCCTGACGACGCCGCTCGCCACGCAGCTCCCGCACGCCGTCGGGGTGGCGCACGCGGCCCGGCTGCGCGGGGAGCGCACGGTCGTGCTGGCGATGTGCGGCGACGGCGCCACGAGCGAGGGCGACTTCCACGAGGCCCTGAACTTCGCCGCCGTCTTCCACGCGCCCGTCGTCTTCTTCGTCCAGAACAACCAGTACGCGATCTCGGTGCCGCTGGCCAGGCAGTCGGTCGCCCCGTCGCTGGCGCACAAGGGTGTGGGCTACGGCATCCCCGGGGAGCAGGTGGACGGCAACGATCTCGCGGCCCTCCTCGACGTCCTGTCCGGGGCGGTCACGCGGGCGCGGGCGGGGGAGGGGCCCCAGCTCGTCGAGGGGCGCACCTACCGGATCCAGGCCCACACCAACGCCGACGACGCCACCCGCTACCGCGCCGACGACGAGGTCACCGCCTGGGCGGCCAAGGACCCGCTGGTGCGGCTCGAGACCTACCTTCGCGCCGCGGGCCTCCTCGACGACGCCCGCGCCGCCACCTTCACCGAGGCCGCCGAGGACATCGCCCGGCGCACGCGGGACGGCATGAACCGAGACGTCGCGCCGGACCCCGACGACCTGTTCCGCTTCGTGTACTCGCGGCCGACGCCGCAGCTGGTGGAGCAGCTCGCCGTCGTGCACGACGAGCTGAGCCGGGACGAGTCGAGCAGGACCGAGCCCAGGGACACGTCCGACCGAGCGGAGGCTCACCGATGACCACCACCGCCGTCGCGCACGAGACGCTCAGCACCGCGCAGGCGATCAACCGGGCGCTGCACGACGCGATGACCGAGGACCCGTCGGTGCTGGTGCTCGGCGAGGACGTCGGCCCGCTCGGCGGCGTCTTCCGGGTCACCGACGGCCTCACCGCGAAGTTCGGGGAGGACCGCTGCTTCGACACCCCGCTCGCGGAGGCCGGCATCGCGGGCTTCGCCGTCGGCCTGGCCATGAACGGCATGCGTCCCGTGATCGAGATGCAGTTCGACGCCTTCGCGTATCCCGCCTTCGAGCAGGTGGTGAGCCACATCGCCAAGATGCGGAACCGGACGAGGGGGCGCGTCGAGCTGCCGCTCGTCATCCGGGTCCCGTACGCGGGAGGTATCGGCGGGGTCGAGCACCACTGCGACTCGTCGGAGGCGTACTACGCGCACACGCCCGGCCTGCACGTCGTCGCGCCGTCGAACCCCTCGGACGCCTACTCGCTGCTGCGCGAGGCGATCGCCTCGCCGGACCCGGTGGTCTTCCTCGAACCGAAGAAGCTCTACTGGACGAAGGGCGACGTCGCCCTGGGCGGCGACCGCGAGCCGGGCATCGGCACGGCGGTGGTCCGGCGTCAGGGCACCGACGCGACCCTCATCGCCTACGGGCCGGCCGTACCGGTCGCCCTGGAGGCCGCCGAGGAGGCCGCGCGCGAGGGCCGCAGCCTGCAGGTCGTCGACCTGCGCTCGATCGTGCCGTTCGACGACGCGACGGTCTGCGCCGCCGTGGAGTCGACGGGGCGCGCCGTCGTCGTCGCCGAGGCTGCGGGCTTCGCGAGCGTCGCCTCCGAGATCGCCGCCCGGGTGAGCGAGCGCTGCTTCCACTCGCTGTCGGCGCCGGTGCGGCGCGTGACCGGGTTCGACATCCCGTACCCGCCGCCCAAGCTCGAGCACCTCCAGCTGCCGTCGGTCGACCGGATCCTCGACGCGGTCGACGACCTCCAGTGGGAGGACGCATGACCGCCACCGCGACGGAGCAGACCTTCCTGCTGCCCGACCTCGGCGAGGGGCTGACCGAGGCCTCTGTGGTGCAGTGGCTGGTCGCGGAGGGCGACGACGTCGTCGTCGACCAGCCGGTGGTGGAGGTCGAGACAGCCAAGTCCGTCGTCGAGGTGCCCAGCCTGTACGCCGGCCGGGTCGAGGTGCTGCACGCCGCCGAGGGGGAGCTCGTCGAGGTGGGCAGGCCGCTGATCACGATCGCTGTCGCTGCGGTGGCTGCGGTGGCTGCGGTGGCTGCCGATGGCGAAGGGGTGGCCGCCGAGACGTACCGTGAGGAGGAACGGGCGGGCTCCGGCAACGTGCTCATCGGGTACGGGACCTCTGCACATCCTGGGTCGGGCCGACGGCGGCGGCCGCGCGCCGTCCGGTCGACGGCACCCCATGTCGCTGCTGCGCCCGCTTCCGCCGCGGCTCCGGGCGTCGGTGCTGCTTCGGTCGGTGCTGCTTCGGTCGGTGCTGCGACGTCCGGCGGCGGCCCGGTGAAGGTGATCTCGCCGATCGTCCGGCGGCTCGCCCGTGAGGCAGGGCTGGACCTGCACACGATCGCGCCGACCGGGGACGGCGGTGTCGTCACCAGGTCCGACGTGTGGGCCGCCATCGAGGAGGCGCGGCAGGCGCCGTCGTTGACGCCGTCGCGGGCCGCGACTGCGACGGAGGCCCTGGCGCAGGGGACTGCCGCCGTCGTGCCCAGCGCTTCTGCGACCGCCGCGACCAGGCCGAGCGCTTCTTCCGCCGTCCTGCCGAGCGTTCCGGACCGTGGGGAGCGGCGCATCGCGCTCAGCGGCTTCCAGAAGACGGCTGCCAAGGTGCTGTCGCGGAGCCGTGCGGAGATTCCCGAGGCGACGGTATGGGTCGACGTCGACGCGACCGCGCTCTGGAACCTGCGCGAGGCCGCCCGGACTCCCGACGATCCGGGGCCGGGCCTGCTTGCCTACGTCGCGCGGTTCGTCGTCGCCGGGCTCAAGGAGTACCCGGTGCTGAACTCCAGGCTCGACGTGGAGCGCGACGAGATCGTCCTGCCCGGCGGCATCAACCTCGGCGTCGCCGTCCAGGGGCAGCACGGGCTGGTCGTCCCGGCAGTGCTCGACGCCGGCTCGATGACCACCACCGAGCTCGACGTGGCTCTCCGCGACCTCGTCGCACGCGCCCGTGCAGGCAAGGCGACCACCGAGGAGCTCACCGCGGGGACGTTCACCCTGAACAACTACGGCGGGTTCCGGGTCGACGGCAGCGCGGCGATCATCAACCACCCGCAGGTCGCGATGCTGGGCCTCGGCCGCATCATCGACCGCCCGTGGGTGGTCGACGGCGAGATCGTGCCGCGCAAGATCACGCAGATGTCCTTCGTCTTCGACCACCGGGTCTGCGACGGCGGGACGGCGGCGGGCTTCATGCGCTCCGTCGCTGACGCCATCGAGAACCCTGCCGCGGCGATCGTCCGCCTCTGACGGTGTGCTGCTGAGCTGGGGTGCGGGACTGCGGTCAGTGGCGCGCGGTCGGCGTGGGTTGTTGGTCTCGGTAGTGCGTCGGGACGGGGCGCCTAGATCCGAAGAGGCGTCCCCCTGCTGCCCTGAAGGGTTATCCACAGATTTCAGTTTCGCCCTGCGGTACGTACGACTGTTCGAGATAATGGAGATAACAAGGAAGCGAGAACTAGAGGCGAGCGTCGGGATGGGAGGGGGTGGGCATGGTGGAGCAGACGACGAACAGTGGCACCGCCGCCGGTCTGCCTGCTGCGGCCTCGATCGAGGACGTGCTGACCCGGATCGAGAACGAGATCGACCACCTCACCGCCCTCACGGACCTTGAGACGCTGACCGGCTGGGACGCACCGAGCATCGGCCGCCTGGTCGACGCGCATGCCCGGATCCGTCGGTTGACCGGACGGTTGGACGGGGTGCGCTACACCCTGCTGCCCCGGATCGAGAATGAGGGTTCGTGGCGCTCGGGTGGCACGGCGCGCACGTTCACGACCTGGCTGCGTCTGCGTGAAGGGATCTCTGCGTCCACGGCGGGTAAGGACATGACGATCGCGCGCCGCCTCACCACCGCCCTCCCGGTCACCCGGGAACGTCTCGTCGCGGGAACTCTGGGTGTGGACCACGCGAGGGTGATGACGGAGGTCGCCCCCACGAGCGAGACCCGCACCGACGCGCTGGCCTGGTTGATCGATACCCGCACGGGTCACACCACGACACCGGAACAGTTCGTGCAGACCGTGCCGGTCGACTTCCCCGACCCGTCCGAGGACCCGGACGGCACCGCCACCCGCGGCCTGGTCACGCAGGTGCTGGAGGGTGCGGTCGCGGACGGGACCTTGGTCACGGGTGAGGGCCTGGTCCTCCGCGAAGCGAATGTGTTGAACGCGGACCAGTTCCGCAAGGTGGCGCGCCGGTTCGCGACCCTCACCGACCCGGACACCGACGACCTCGATGATGACAAGGCTGCTCAGGGCGAGTTCCTGGACTTGTCCAAGACGTTCGGTGGGTATCACGTGGCCGGGTTCCTCACCGACGAGCACGGCCTGCAGCTCACCACCGCGATCAACGCCATGATGGGTGCCCCGTCAGCGGAGGACACCCGCACCACGACCCAGCGTCGCGCACAGGGCCTCGCGGATGTGGCGCGGGTGGTGCTGGACACCAACCAGGCCTCCCCAGGAGCGGCGATCGCACCCCACCTGAACGTGACGGTGTCCTGGAACGAGTTCGTCGCTCAGGTCACCCGCACCCGTGACGGCCTGTGCCTGTCCTGCGGACAGACCGCACCCACCCGCGGCAACCGCCCAGGCGCTGGTGCGAAGGCCCCCGGCACAGGCGCAGGCACCTGCACCGGTGCAGGTGCAGGCATCGGCACCAGCCCTGGCGCTGGTGCTGGCACCAGCTCGGCTGCGGATGCCGATGCAGGCGCGGTGAACACCGCCCCAGCGGCCGGAATCCCGACCGGTAGTCCGGCCGGAAGTCCGGGTGGAAGTTCGACCGGTAGTCCGGGTGGAGGCTTGGGTGGCTGGGATACCGCGGAGCCGACACTGTCCACGCTGTTGTCGCCTGGTGGTCCGGTGTTCACCGAGACCGGCGGCCGCGCCCCACGCGCTCTGGTGCGCCGGTTGGCGTGTCACAGTGCGGTGACGCGGATCGTGTTCGGACCCGACGGCGCCGTCCTGGACGTGGGTCGTGCACAACGGACGGTGTCGGGGCAGATGCGACGCGCTGTCATTGCCCGAGACCAGCACTGCGTCTATCCGGGATGTGATCAGCCGCCGTCACGGTGCGAGGTCCACCACGCGATCACCCACTGGGCGGCCGGTGGGGACACCTCGGTGACCAACAGTGCGTTGCTGTGCTGGTACCACCACCAGCTCGTCGACACCAAGGGCATCACCATGCACTGGACCGGGAAGGCCCCGGCCGACACCACTGCCGGTGCCCTGCTCGAAACAGGGTGGGCCTTCACCGACCCCCGCGGGCACCGCATCCAACTACCCGAACCCATCGAAGCGCCACCCGAAGCCGCCTGACTGACTGACCGACTGACTGACTGACTGACCGGCCGACCCAACGGGTCGACCCAACGGGCCGACCCAACGAGCCGACCCAACGGCGGACCCGGCAGGTCGGCCTAGCCGGGCAGGCCTGTCGGAAGGGCAGGCGGCTGGCGACGCACTCGGATCCGTCGGCAGTAGAGCCGAACTGCGTCAGCGTGGCTCGATCAGTTGGTTGGTGATGCGGGCCGTGCAGATGCGGCGCCCCTCCGCGTCCGTCACGACGATCTCGTGCGACGTGATCGTGCGACCGAGGTGTACGGGTGTGGCCGTACCCGTCAGGATCCCGTCCGTCGCGCCTCGGTGATGCGTGATGTTCAGGTCCACGCCTGCGCATACCTTGCCGAGAGTGCTGGCGTGGATCAGCGCGCACCAGGATCCCAGCGCCTCAGCGAACGCCGCCGTCGCGCCACCGTGCAGGCGGCCCAGCGACTGGGTGTTGCCCGCCACGGGCATGGTCGCCACCACCCGCTGCGCCGACTGCTCCAGGACCCGAATGCCCAGCTTCTCGTCGAGGGCGCCCAGCGTGATCGTCCACGGTTTCGACATGCGGTCACTGTATGGCGTCACCGCGCGCCGTCACCGGGGGCTTCCGATGAGTTTGCCTGCCGCCCGACGTCATCCCCCTCGACCTCGTGCGACGCCTCGAGGATCGAGACGTCACGCACCTCAGCTACCGGATCCGTCGACCAGGGGAAGCCGCATGAAGACCCTCTTTGTCTCCTATCGCGTCACAGACATGGTCCGCTCGCTCGATTTCTACACCGCTCTGGGCTACATCGAGCTCGGCCTGGTCGACATCGGAGACGGGAGCCGCCTCGTACTCCTCCAGTTCCCCGGCGAACCCGCGGCGTCGCTCGAGCTGGTCCATCGTCCTGACAGTGGTCGTGTCGACGTCGGCAGCGGTTTCGACCACCTCGCGATCCAGGTCGACGACCTGGTCGCCACCCAGGAGCAACTGGCCGATGCCGGCCTGGAGCCAGGTCCTGTCGAGTACCCGGGCGGCCCTGACGGTCCGAAGACGTCGTGGCTCACCGACCCGGACGGCTACCGGTTGGAGCTGGTGGAGTGGCCATCCGGGCGCCCGGACGGCATCACGGCTGCGGACTTCTCCTGAACGGTGCGGGATCGCTGCCCGGATCGACGCCGCCCCGCGCCGGACCCAGGCCCTCGAAGAGCACGCTGGAGATCATGGCGGCGAGCGCGTCGGCGTCGAGCGGCCCGCCGGGCCGGTACCAGTCGGCGAGGGAGTTGACCATGCCGAAGATGAGCCGGCTGATGACCTCGGGGTCGACGTCGCCGCGGAGGTCGCCCTCCGCGGCGGACTGCCGGACGAGCACGGCGAGGCGTTCGTCGATGTGCCTGCGTCGTTCCATCGCCGACCGTTCCAGGTCGCTGTTGCCGCGGACGCGCAGCAGCAGCGTGACGGCGGGCAGGTTGTCGGCGAGGATGCGCACGGCCGCCTCGACGGTGGTCCGCAGGCGGACGGAGCTGGGCTCGCCGTCCGTCGCGACCGACGCCGCATCGACCGCCTCGCTCAGTCCCTCCAGCGCCTCGTCGAGGGCCGCCGCGAGCAGCGCCTCCTTGCTGACGAAGTGGTGATAGACCGCCGACTTGGTGACGCCCAGCTCGGCGGCCAGGTCGCTGATCGACGTCGCGTCGTACCCGCGCTGGTTGAAGAGCGCGATCGCCGTCCGGAGCACGGCCTCGCGGTCGTGACCCGGGCGCCCACGCGGTCGGCGGGCGGGCGCGCCTGCCGACGTCGCGGCTGTCGACGCCGCGCCCGCCGACATCGAGTCTGCCGCCGTCGCGTCTGTGGTCATGGCGTCATCGTCCCAGACGGGAGACCAGCCCTCCGCCCCGCCGGAGACCGGGCGGGGTGGCCATGGAAGTGACCCCAACGTGCTGCACGCGACACGCAGACGAAGGCGTGCAGTGTGTTGGGCCGGCTTCCGGCCGTCAGTGGTCGGTCCGGTGGGCAGTCTTCGCGACCAGCGTCAGCACGTCGTACGTCGCCACCAGCTCGCCGTCCTGGTTGGTGACCGTCGCGTCCCAGCGCACCTCGCCGTAGTCGGCGGAGGTGCGCGGCGTGATCTGCTTGACGGTCAGGCTCACCCGGATGGTGTCGTCCACCTTGACGGGGGTGAGGAACCGCAGGCCGTCGACGCCGAAGTTGGCCAGCACCGGACCCGGCGCCGGGTCCACGAACAGGCCGGCGGCCAGGGACACCACGAGGTAGCCGTGTGCGACGATGCCGCCGAAGAACGGGTTCGCCGCCGCGGCCTCCGGGTCCGTGTGCGCGTAGAACGTGTCCCCGGTGAACTCGGCGAAGTGGTTGATGTCGTCGAGCGTGACCGTCCGCGTCGCCGTCTCGATGGTGTCGCCGACACGCAGCTCCGCGAGCGACTTGCGGAACGGGTGCACGCCGTCGAGCACACGTCGCGAGCCCGTGGTCCACCGGCCCGTGACCGCGGTGAGCATGTCGGGGGAGCCCTGGATCGCCGTGCGCTGCATGTGGTGCAGGACGGCGCGGACCCCGCCCAGCTCCTCGCCGCCGCCGGCGCGGCCGGGGCCGCCGTGCACGAGCATCGGCAGGGGGCTGCCGTGGCCCGTCGACTCGGCGGCGTCGTCGCGGTCGAGGATCAGCAGCCGGCCGTGCCAGGGGGCGAGCCCTCGGGCCACCTCGCGGGCGACCTGCGGGTCGTGGGTGGCGAGCGACGCCACCAGGCTGCCGCGGCCCCGGGCAGCCAGGTCCACCGCCTCCTCGACCGTTCCGAAGGTGAGCACCGTGGCAACCGGTCCGAACGGCTCCACGTCGTGCGGCTCGGCCGCGCCGGGGCGGGCCCGGAGCAGGACGGGGGAGAGGAAGGCCCCGCGTTCGGCGTCGGCGCCCACGACGTCGACGTGCGCCGGGTCGCCGTACACGATGTCGGCCGACGTGCGCAGTGCCTCGATGGCCTTGCGCACCTCGTCGCGCTGGCCGAGGCTCGCGAGCGCGCCCATCCGGACGCTCTCGTCGGCGGGGTCTCCCACGGTGATCCTGGCCAGGCGGGCGCTGATCGCCTCGACGACGGCGTCCGCGAGCGCCTCCGGGACGATGACGCGCCGGATGGCCGTGCACTTCTGGCCGGCCTTGACGGTCATCTCGGTGACGACGCCCTTGACGAACAGGTCGAACTCCGGGTCCTCCACCGTCACGTCGGGGCCGAGGATCGAGCAGTTCAGCGAGTCGGCCTCGACTCCGAGGCGGACGCCGCGGTGCAGCACGGCCGGGTGCTCGCGCAGGATCGCGGCGGTGTGCGCCGAGCCGGTGAACGCGACGGCGTCCTGCTCGCCGAGCTCGTCCAGCAGCGTGCCCGCGCTGCCGCAGACCAGCTGCAGGCTGCCCTCGGGCAGGATGCCGGAGGCGATGATCTGCCGGACCACCGCCTCGGTGACGTATGCGGTCTGGCTGCCGGGCTTGACGATGCTGGGCAGACCCGCGAGGAAGGCGGGCGCGAGCTTCTCGAGCATGCCCCAGACGGGGAAGTTGAAGGCGTTGATCTGCGCGGCGACGCCGGGGCGCGAGGTGTACAGGTGCTGGCCCACGAAGGTGCCGCCCTTGCCGAGCGGTTCGAGCGCGCCGTCGAGCACCACCGTGTCGTCCGGGAGCTCACGCTTGCCCTTGCTCGCGAAGCTGAACATCGTGCCGATGCCGCCGTCGATGTCGACCATCGAGTCGCGCCGGGTGGCGCCCGTGCGGAGCGAGAGGGCGTAGAAGTCGTCCTTGGACCCGCTCAGGTGCAGGGCCAGCTCCTTGAGCAGCGTCGCCCGCTCGTGGAACGTCAGCCGCCGGACGGCGGGGCCGCCGACGTCGCGGGCGTGGGCGACCAGCGCCGCGAAGTCGAGGCCGTGGCTCGAGACGCGGGTGACCTCCTGTCCGGTGACGGCGTCCAGCACCGGTTCGCCGTCGTCCGTCCCACGGAACCAGCGGCCCGCGACGTAGCTCTCCAGCTGTGTGCTCACCGACTGCGTGCTCACTGTGCTCACTGTGCGCATCCCCTCGGATCGACCGATCGGCAGTGATCGGTATCGGTCAGCCCCGGGCCGTTGTGCAACCCGCTGTGGCTGTGTCAATCTAGTACAGAACGATCGGTCAGTAAATAGTTCCAGCCGCGCCCTGGAGGTGCCCATGCCGGTAGTCGCCGAGCCCGAGTCGCAGGCCGGGCCAGAGGCGGAGCTCGAGGCGCAGTTCGAGGCGACAATCGGCCGCAAGGACCGGATCGAGCCCCGCGACTGGATGCCCGACGCCTACCGCAGGACGCTCGTGCGGCAGGTGGCGCAGCACGCCCACTCCGAGATCATCGGCATGCAGCCGGAGGGCGGCTGGATCGGCCGCGCGCCGTCGCTGCGGCGCAAGGCGATCCTGCTGGCCAAGGTGCAGGACGAGGCGGGGCACGGCCTCTACCTCTACTCGGCGGCGGAGACGCTCGGCGTCTCGCGCCAGGAGCTCACCGAGATGCTGATCAGCGGCAGGCAGAAGTACTCCTCGATCTTCAACTACCCGACGCTCTCGTACGCGGACATGGGCACCATCGGCTGGCTGGTCGACGGCGCCGCCATCTGCAACCAGGTACCCCTGTGCCGCACCTCGTTCGGGCCCTACGGCCGGGCCATGATCCGCATCTGCAAGGAGGAGTCCTTCCACCAGCGGCAGGGCTACGAGCTGCTCACGACGATGATGCGCGGCACCGACGAGCAGCGCGCCATGGTCCAGGAGTCGGTGGACCGGTTCTGGTGGCCCTCGCTGATGATGTTCGGCCCGCCGGACGACGAGTCGACCAACACCGCGCAGTCCATGGCGTGGGGCGTCAAGACGCACACCAACGACCAGCTGCGCCAGCGCTTCGTCGACATGACCGTGCCGCAGGCGAAGGCGCTCGGCGTGACCCTGCCCGACCCCGACCTGGTCTGGAACGAGGAGCGCGGGGCGCACGACTTCGGGCAGCCGGACTGGGCCGAGTTCTGGGAGGTCGTCAAGGGGAACGGCCCGTGCAACGCCCAGCGGATCGCGCATCGCAAGAAGGCCTGGGACGACGGCGCCTGGGTCCGCGAGGCGGCGCTCGCCTTCGCGGCGCACGACGGCGGTCCCGACGACGAGAAGGCGACGGCATGAGCAACCAGGTCAGCGGCGAGTGGCCGCTCTACGAGGTCTTCGTGCGCGGCAAGCGCGGCCTCAACCACGTGCACGTCGGGTCGCTGCACGCGCCGGACGACCAGCTCGCCCTGCGCCACGCCCGCGACGTCTACACGCGGCGCAACGAGGGCGTGAGCATCTGGGTGGTCCGTTCGTCCGCCATCACGGCGTCCAGCCCGGACGAGAAGGACCCGCTCTTCGCGCCCAGCGGGGACAAGGTCTACCGGCACCCGACGTTCTACGAGATCCCCGCCGACGTCCCGCACATGTAGGTCACGTACCCGAGCCCCCGGTACCCGTAGGGAGAGCACGACATGCCTGACGTCCGGACGCACGAGCCCGACGACCACGACAGCGCCTACTCCGGGCTGCTCGTCAACGACGCCCACTGGGCCTTCGGGACCGACTTCGAGGACCCGCTCGCGGGTGTGGACACCACGGTGCCCGACGGCGTGGACCCGGCGACGCTGGCGACCTACTGCCTGATGCTCGGGGACGACGCCCTGGTGCTGTCCCAGCGGCTGGGGGAATGGTGCAGCAACGCGCCGGACCTCGAGGAGGACATCGCGCTCTCCAACATCGCGCTCGACCTGCTCGGCCAGGCGAGGCTGCTGCTCGCCCGGGCGGCCGCCGCCGACGCCTCGCAGGTACCCGCCCTGCCCGACGGCTCGCCGGTCCCGGACGAGGACCGGCTGGCGTACTTCCGCGACGCCCAGCAGTTCCGCAACGTGCGGCTCGCGGAGGTGGCCAACGGCGACTTCGCCCAGACTATCGTCCGGATCCTGCTGTTCTCCTCGTGGCGCCTGGCGCTGCTCGACCGGCTGTCCCGGAGCCGCGACGCCGTGCTCGCCGCCGTCGCCGCCAAGGGCGTCAAGGAGCTGACCTACCACCGTGACTTCGCCGGGCGCTGGTTCCTGACCCTGGCCCGCGGTACCGAGGAGTCGCGACGGCGGCTGCTCGCCGGGCTCGCCGAGCTCTGGCCGTACTGGTCCGAGCTCTTCGAGACGTACGACGTCGAGCGGGCCGCCGCGCTGTCCGGCGTCGGCGTCGACCCGGCGGATGTCGCCGCCGAGGTCGAGGCGGTGCTCGACCAGGTGCTCAGCGCGAGCGGCGTCGACCGGCCCGTCCTGCCGTCGCCAACCGGGGCCCGGGAACACACCGGACACAAAGGCCGCGACGGCGTCCACACCGAGGCCCTCACCGAGCTGCTCGCCGAGCTGCAGGTGGTTGCCCGCGCGCACCCCAGGGGGCAGTGGTGATCACCGCTCTCGACCAGGACCGCGCCCTCGAACGGGCACGGGACGCCGCCTCCGCCGTCGTCGACCCGGAGCTGCCGATGCTCACGCTGGCCGACCTCGGGGTCCTGCGCGACGTCAGCGTCGGTGAGGACGGCGCCGTCGTCGCCGCGATCACACCCACCTATTCCGGCTGCCCGGCCATGGCCGCGATGCGTGACGACCTCGTGCGCGAGCTGCGTGCCGCAGGCTTCGCCGACGCGCGCGTACGGGTCGTCCTCGAACCCGCCTGGACCACCGACTGGATCACGCCCGCCGGGCGGGCGGCGCTCGCGGCCGCCGGGATCTCGCCGCCCGGGCCCGCACCGCGCCGGTCCGGCCCGGTGCCGCTGCGGCTCACGCCGACGCGGCGCGCCGTCCGCTGCCCGCGGTGCGGGTCCGACGACGTCGTGGTCGGCTCGGAGTTCGGCTCCACCGCCTGCAAGGCGCTGTATCGCTGCCAAGCCTGCCTGGAGCCGTTCGAGCACGTGAAGGAGATCTGACGTGACCGCCACCTTCCACACGCTCACCGTGACCGACGTCGAGCAGCTCACCGACGACGCGGCCGCCGTGACGTTCGGCCTGCCCGACGAGCTGCGGGACGTGTTCGACTTCGCCGCCGGCCAGTCGCTCACGCTGCGGCGCACCGTCGCCGGCGTCGAGCAGCGCCGCAGCTACTCCATCTGCGCGCCCGCGGGCAGCGCGCCGCGGATCGGCGTCCGCGAGGTTCCCGACGGCCTGTTCTCGACCTGGCTGGTGCGGGACGTGCGTCCCGGCGACCGGGTGGAGGTGCTGCCGCCGAGCGGCAGCTTCCGCGCCGACCCCGCGCAGGGTGGGCGGCACCTGTGCATCGCGGCGGGTTCCGGCATCACGCCGATGCTCTCGATCATGGCCACCGTGCTCGGCAACCCCGACGCGCGGGTGACGCTGCTCTACGGCAACCGCACCACCAGCTCCGTGATGTTCGCGGAGGAGCTCGCGGACCTCAAGGACGCCCACCACGACCGGCTCGACCTGGTCCACGTCCTGTCCAGGGAGCCGCGCGACGTCGAGCTGTTCTCGGGCCGGCTCGACGGCGACCGGCTGCGCGACCTGCTCACCCTCGTCGTACCCGTCGGGGACATGGACCACGTCTGGCTCTGCGGGCCGTTCGGCATGCTCACCGAGGCGCGCGCGGTGCTGGCTGAGCTCGGCGTCCCCGCCGAGCGGGTGCACTTCGAGCTCTTCTGGGTGGACGAGCCCCCGCCCGAGCTGCGGCATCCGGACAAGGTGGTGGACGGCGCGACGAGCGAGGTGACGGTGATCCTCGACGGCCGGTCGACGACCAGCGCGATGCCGCAGGACAAACGGCTCCTCGACGCCGCGCAGGAGGTCCGCGCCGACCTGCCCTTCGCGTGCAAGGGCGGGGTCTGCGGCACCTGCCGCGCGAAGGTCTGCGCGGGCGAGGTCGACATGGTGCGCAACTACGCGCTCGAACCGGAGGAGGTCGCCGCCGGGTTCGTGCTGACCTGCCAGACGTACCCGGTCAGCGACGAGGTCACCGTGGACTTCGACGCATGAGCGGACTTCGATGCATGACAGGCTTCGACGCATGACCGCGCCGCTGCTGGTCGAGGAGCGCGACGACCGGGTCGTCCTGCGGCTGAACCGGCCCGAGGTCCGCAACGCGATCGACCGGGCGATGGTCGAGGCCCTGCACGCCGCGTGCGCCGCACTGGAGGCCGCGCCACGGGTGGCGCTCCTGATCGGCACCGGCGGCACCTTCGCCGCGGGGGCGGACATCGCCCAGCTGCGCGAGCGGCGACGCGACGATGCGCTCGCCGGCATCAACTCCGGCGTCTTCGAACGGGTCCGGAAGCTGCCGATGCCCGTGATCGCGCTGGTCGACGGGTACGCGCTCGGGGGCGGTGCAGAGCTCGCGTACGCCTGCGACTTCCGCATCGGCACCCCCGCGACGAAGATCGGCAACCCCGAACCGGGCCTCGGGATCCTCGCCGCGGCCGGTGCCGCCTGGCGGCTCAAGGAGCTCGTGGGCGAACCCCTGGCCAAGGAGGTGCTGCTGGCCGGCCGGGTGCTCGACGCCCAGGAGGCGCTCGCGGTGCGCCTGCTCAACGAGGTGGTCGACGTCGACGACCTCGAACCCGCCGGGCACCGGCTCGCCGACCGCATCGCCGCCCAGGCGCCGCTCGCCGTGCGGCTCACCAAGTCCGTCCTGGACGCGCCCCGCGACGCGCACCCGCTGGTCGACGACATAGCGCAGGCGGTGCTGTTCGAGACCCAGGACAAGACGGACCGGATGACCGCGTTCCTCGACCGCCGGAAGGGGAAGTCGTGACTGCCGACGTCGTACCGGAGACTGTGCCGAAGTACGTCGGCGTGTACGGCGGCGGCCGGATGGGCGGCGGGATCGCGCACGCGTTCGCTCTCGCCGGGGCGGCCGTCACCGTGGTCGAGAACAACGCGACGTCGGCCCGGGCGGCACGCGAGCGGATCGAAACGAGCCTCGCCAAGGCGGCGGCCAAGGACGCCGGGGATGTCGGGGGCGCACGGCCCACCGGCACGTTCGAGGTCGTGACCGACGCCGCAGCGCTGGCCGGCTGCTCGCTCGTCATCGAGGCGGTGCCCGAGCTGATCGACGTCAAGCACGACGTCCTGCGGCGGATCGCCGCGATCGTCCCCGGCGCGATGATCGGCAGCAACACGAGCTCGTTGTCGATCGATGTGTTGGCGGAGGCGCTGCCCGACCCGTCCCGGCTGGTCGGCCTGCACTTCTTCAATCCCGTCCCGGTGAGCGCCCTGGTCGAGGTGGTGGTCGGACGGCGGACCGCGCCCGGTCTGGTCGAGTCGGCCCGCGGCTGGGTGGCCGGCCTGGGCAAGACGGCGATCACGGTCCGGGACTCGCCGGGCTTCGCCAGCAGCCGGCTCGGAGTCGCGATCGCGCTGGAGGCGATGCGCATGCTGGAGGAGGGCGTGGCCGACGCCGCCGACATCGACACGGCGATGACGCTGGGCTACCGGCATCCGGTGGGCCCGTTGCGCACCACCGATATCGTCGGGCTCGACGTGCGGCTGAACATCGCCGAGCACCTCGAACGCGAGCTGGGGCCGCGGTTCGCACCGCCGCAGGTGCTCCGGGACAAGGTCGCGGCCGGTGAGCTGGGACGCAAGACCGGCAAGGGTTTCTACGCCTGGTGATGCAACGTTCGCACGTGCTCGGACCGCAGACTCTGGAGGAGCCGTTATGACCGACACACCCGTCGTCGTCGACCGCAGGGACGCGGTGGCGACGATCACGCTGGACGACCCCGAGCACCGCAACGCGCTGACCACCGCGGCCAAGGTGATGCTGCGCGACGCCGTCGCGGACATCGCCGCCGACGAGCAGGTGCGCGCGGTGGTGCTCACGGGGTCGGCCAGGGCGTTCTGCCTGGGGCAGGACCTCGGCGAGCACGCGAAGGCCCTGGAGGGCGGCGCGGAGTCGGCGTTCGCGACCGTCCGCGAGCACTACACGCCCATCGTCCGGAACCTGCTGACCATGCCCAAACCGGTGATCGCCGCCGTGGGCGGCACGTGTGTCGGGGCAGGGCTCGGCCTCGCGCTGGCCTGCGACCACCGGGTCTTCGCGGAGGGGGTCAAGCTGGCGACCGCCTTCGCCGGGATCGGGCTCACCTTCGACACGGGCCTGTCGGTCACGCTGCCGCGCGCGGTGGGCGACGCCCGGGCGAAGGAGCTGATGCTGTTCGGGCGCACCTTCACCGCCGAGGAGGCCATCGCCTGGGGCATCTCCGGCGAGACGGTGATCGCCGAGGACGTGCTGCCCCGGGCGGTCGACCTCGCCAGGCAGCTCGCCGCCGGGCCGACCGCCGCGTTCGCGCAGAGCAAGCGCCTGATCGGGCACGCGCCGGGTCTGAGCCTCGACGAGGCGCTCGAGGCCGAGGCGCTCGGCCAGATCGCGTGCGGCGCGACGAGCGATCACGCGGGTGCCGTCGCCTCGTTCCTGAACCGGGAGACGCCGGTCTTCACGGGTCGGTGAGGGCGCAGTCCTGACTTCGGTCGGTTGCTGGGTGCGCTGCGTGACTTCGGTCCGTTGCTCTGAGATCGGTCAATCAACCGACCGATCTCAGAGCAACGGACCGAAGTCACGAGCCGCGCTGTGCAACGGACCGA
>NZ_JBFAKY010000047.1:0-35715 GCF_040656015.1 Promicromonospora sp. NPDC050249
CCACCGGCTCGTCGCCCGGACCACGCACACCGTCTCGTCGAAGATCTGCAGCGCGAGATCGGTCAATCAACCGACCGATCTCAGAGCAACGGACCGAAGTCGCGATGTGCCGGACGCAAAGGACCGAAGTCGCGCGGCCGGGCCGAGGTCGACACAGCGCTGGACCGATCTCGATGCCAACTGCCGACCTCGGCCCGGTGCGCCGATCTCGACCCGGTGTGCCGGCCTCGACCCGGCCTGCCGGCCTCGAGGCCACGTGGCCGGTTTCGCTGCCGACATTGCCGACCGACTGAGCTCACCGACGGCCGCCGACGGCGCGCGCCACCCACCACCCGGCGACGTAGAGGAGCGCCGCTGCGATGAGCGCGGCGCCGGCGCCCGTCGCGACGTCGGAGAGCACGCCCTCGACCACGTCCCGCACGGCGAGCCCGGAGCCGCCGCCCCACCACTCGAGGGTGCCGGCGACCGCGCCGACGGCGGCGATGCCGGCGACGATACCGAGGAGCCGTAAGGCGCTCCGCCGTCCGGCAGGGCTCGCGGGCCGCAGCCGGGAGCGGCGGCGCCACAGGTACACCGCGATGATCACCAGCCCGCCGATCGTGCTGACGTGCTGCAGCGCCCTGGCCCACGTGAGGTCGCCGGCCAGCGGCGTGCTCAGGTACGGCACGTGCATGACGACGTAGCCGTCGCTGTGCGTGAACGAGTCCCAGACCAGGTGTGTGGCGATGCCGATCAGCAGGGAGAGCAGTACCCAGCCGGCGCGGCGGAGCAGTGCGCTCGTGCCGCCATGGTCACGCTCGGGCGGCCGTGTGCCGGCGGGCGCGGGCAACAGGCTGCCGACGGGGCGGCGGGCCACCAGGAACAGACCCCAGAGCGCCACCGCGTACGGCAGGCTGACGGTCAGGGCGCCGAGCATGGTGTGCGACGTCGTGGCGTTCAGGTACGGCTCGTACCAGGACTGGGCGCTCACCGGGACGGGCGTGCTGCGGGCGAAGTACGGCAGGTCGGGAGCCAGGGCCCCGGCGACCAGCGCCGCGGCGCTGAAGGGACGTCGCAGGAGCGGCAGCACGGCGGCGGGGTGGGAGAGCGTGAACGGCAATGGTCGTCCTTCGGGGCTGGGGCGGGACGTGTGGCGCCTGCCGGACACTACCGCGCCTCGGTCAGACCGTAAGGTTTCACCCGTGCGCGTACTCCTGGTTGAAGACGACGAACCGGTGGCCCAGTCGCTCCGGCGCGGGCTGCTGCGGTACGGCTTCACGGTGGAGTGGGTGTCGACGGGTCGCGAGGCGCTGACGGCGGCCGCCGAGCTCGACGGCGCCGAACCTTACGACGTCGTGCTCCTCGACCTCGGGCTGCCCGACGTCGAGGGCCTCGACGTCTGCAGGGCGCTGCGCGAGCGGAGCGCCGTGCCGATCATCGTGATCAGCGCGCGCAGCGACGAGGCCGACCGGGTGGTCGGCCTCGAGCTCGGTGCGGACGACTACGTCACCAAGCCGTTCGGCATGCGCGAGGTCATCGCCCGGATCAGGGCGGTCATGCGCCGCGCCCAGCCGGCCGGCGCTGGTGCGGGACCCGCGCCGAGCGGCCCGGACCGGTACGGTCCCCGGCTGACCATCGACCGCCGCGCGGGCCGGGTGCACCTGGACGGCAGCCTGGTGGCGCTGACGCCCAAGGAGTACGACCTGCTCGGCTTCCTCACCGAGGAGCCGGGCGCGCTGATGTCGCGCGAGCAGATCATGGAAGCGGTCTGGGACGCACACTGGTTCGGCCCGACGAAGACCCTCGACGTCCACGTGGCCGCGCTGCGGCGCAAGCTGGCCGGAGCGGTCGCGATCGAGGCGGTACGCGGCGTCGGATTCCGCCTGGAGATCCTGGACGCCCCGGCGCTGCCCGCATGATCCGCCGGCTGATCGTCAGCTATGTGCTGCTCGTCGCGGTCGCCCTCGCCGCGTTCACGGTCCCGGTGGCCCTGACGCTCACGAGCCAGCTGCGTGGCGACACCGACGCCTCCGTCCGGCGCGAGGCGACCACCATGGCGCTGCTGCTCGGCGCCGGGGACGACGCCTCCCGGGACGCGCTGGTGCAGATGGCCGGTGCGTACTCCGTCGAGACGGGGAGCACGGTCCAGGCCGTCGTCCTGGGCAGTCGCTCGGACGGCGACACGGTGCACGGCCTGCCCCGCCCGGAGCCGGACGCCGCGGTCGACCGGGCCCTGCGCGAGAACACGTCGACGACGGACTGGGGGTCCGCGACACCCTGGGGAACCGAGCTGGTGATCACCGTCCCGGCCAGAGCGCAGACCGGGGCAGGGACGGGCGACGTCGTCGGCGCCGTCCGGATCATCTTCCCGACCGAGGAGCTCACCGACCGGTTCTGGACCATCTGGGGCTTCCGCGCGATCCTCGCCGTCGGGGTGCTGGTGATCGCCGCGGGCCTCGGCTATCTGGCCGCCCGCTGGCTGACCCGCCCGCTGCGCCAGCTCAACGCGATGGCGAGCCGGTTCAGCGACGGCGACCTCACCGCACGCTCCCCGGTCACCGGGCCGCACGAGACGCAGACCCTTGCCCGCACCCTCAACCAGGGCGCAGAACGCCTCGACACGCTGATCGCCGCGCAGCGGGTCTTCGTCGCCGACGCGTCGCACCAGCTCCGCACGCCGCTCACCGCCCTGCGCCTGTCCCTGGACAACATCGCGGACGGCGTCGACGACCCGTACGTGACGGAGGACGTCGAACAGGCCACCGCCGAGGTGGTGCGGATGAGCCGCCTCGTCAACGGGCTGCTGGTGCTGGCCCGCGCCGAGGCCCAGGCGACCGTCGCGGAGCCGCTGCCGCTGCGCGACATCGTGGAGGAACGCCTGACGGTCTGGCAGCCGGCCGCCGACGAGCGCGGTGTCACGATCGAGCTGGCCGGGCAGCTGCTGGCAGGCCCGCCGGACGACCGCCTCGAGGTGCTGGCCAGCCCGGGCCACCTCGACCAGGTGCTGGACAACGTGCTGTCCAACGCTCTGGAGGTGTCCCCGGACGGCGGCACGATCGCGGTCCGCGCCGAGCCGCACCACGACGAGGTGGTGCTGGAGATCCTCGACCAGGGCCCCGGCATGTCCGACGCCGACAAGGCCCGTGCCTTCGACAGGTTCTGGCGAGGGCACGGGCTCACCGGCCGGTCCGGCTCGGGTCTGGGGCTCGCCATCGTCAAGCAGCTGGTGACCGACGACGGCGGCGCGGTGACGCTCCGGGACGCGCCGGGCCCCGGCGGGCTCGGCGTCCGGATCAGTCTCCGGCCGGCATCGCCGAGGAGTGGTGGTTGACGATCAGCCAGTCGCCGTCGATCTTCTCGTACACGTAGGTGTAGCGGGCCTCGACGTCGCGCACCTCGCCGGTCTCGGGGTCGGTGAGCGTGAAGACGTACGTGCCGGCGTCGACGGCGGTGTTCTTGTCGAGCACCGTGATGATGGTCTTGGTCTTCTCGCCGACCGGGTCGTTCTCCTGGAAGTGCTCGAAGTAGTCGACGATCCCGTCGCGGTCGGTCCGGACCTGCTTGGACACGGTGGGCAGCAGCACACCGTCGGGTGCGTACCGGTCGGCCACGGCCTCGGCGTCGCCGGTGCCCAGCGCGGCGTTCCACTCGTCGAACAGGGCGGCGATCTCCTGCTCCGTTGGCGCCTTGCCGGGCTTCGCGGCGGACTTGCTGTCGTTGGCCCTGTCGTTGGCCCTGTCGTTGGCCGTCGCGATGCCGGTGATGCCGACCGTGATGCCAACAGTGGCAGCGGCGGTGAGGGCGGCGGTGAGCGCGACGAGGTCGGCACGCTCGCGCATCCGGCGGGGTCCGTTCAGGGATGAGGTCATCACAGCTCCAGTGGGCTTGACGTCGTGACCCCTGGTGGTGGGGCCGCTCCCGGGGTTCGATCGGGAGTGGTCCCACCCTCGCCGTGCGCCGGGAAGGGGCCGTGCAGCGCGGATCCAGCGCTCGTACAACGTTCAGGAAAGAACGTTCAGGAAGGACTGCCGGCCAGCTCCGCCACGGCGTCCGCCACCCGGTCCACCTCGTCCTCGGTGTTGTAGTAGTGCGGCGACAGGCGCAGGCACCAGTCGACGTCCTTGTCCCCGAAGTCGAACTGCGCGAACTCCCGGAAGCTGAGCGCCGAGTTGATGCCGCGGCCGTCCATGGCCGCCTTGAACGCCTGCGGCTGCCAGCCCGCGATCTCGAAGGTGACGAGCGCGGCCGGGTTCGGGCCGCGGTCGAGCACACGTACCCCTGGGATCGGCGCGAGCCCGTCACGCAGCCGGGCGGCGAGCGCGGGCGTGCGTCGTGCGATGGCCTCGATGCCGACGTCGCGGGCGTACCGGACGGCCGCTGCGCTGCCCAGCACCGTCGCGTAGGGAAACTCCCACTCCTCGAACCGGGCCGCCGTCGCCGCGGGCTCGTAGGCGTCCGGTGCGGTCCAGCGAGCGCCGTGCATGTCGATGAAGAGCGGTTCGTGGCCCGCGCGCAGCACGCGGTCGGACACGTACAGGAACCCGGAGCCGCGCGGCCCGCGGAGGAACTTGCGGCAGGTGGCGGTCAGCAGGTCGCAGCCGATCTCCTCGACGTCGATGACGAGCTGGCCGACCGACTGGCAGGCGTCGACCAGGTAGAGGAGGTCGAGCTCGCGGCAGAGGCGGCCGATCTCGGCGACGGGGGAGACGAGCCCCGAGTTGGTGGGGACGTGGGTCACGGAGACGAGCCGGGGGCGGTGGGTCCGCATCAGCGCGGCCATCGCGTCGACGTCGACCACGCCCTCCGGGGTGTTGGGCGCGTGCACGATGCGCACGCCGAACCGCTTGCGCAGGGACAGGAAGGCGATCTGGTTGGAGATGAAGTCGTCGCGGGTCGTGAGGATGACGTCGCCGGCCTCGAACGGGATCGAGGACAGCGCCGTGGCGTAGGCGTGGGTGGCGCTGCCCGCGAACGCGATGTTGTCGGATGAGGTGTTGATGAGGGCGGCGGTCTCCGTGTAGAAACCGCGCACCTCGTCGGCGCGGGCGGCAGAGGCCTCGTAGCCGCCGATCTGGGCCTCGAGACTCAGGTGGTCGACCATCACCGCCGTCACGGGCCTCGCCATCAGACCGCAGCCGGCGTTGTTGAAGTGGATGACCCGGTCGGTCCCCGGCGTGTCGGCTCGCAGGGCGGCGACATCCAGCTGAAGTGCTTCTCGCGCTGACCCAGTAGCGCTATTCTCATCGTTCATGAATGACAGTAGCACTTCTGGCGATCTGGCCGACAGCCTCCGTGCGCTGGTCGCCGGGCTGGCCGTGGGTGACCGGCTGCCCAGCAGCCGCGAGCTGACCAGCCAGTACCGGGTCGGGCCCGCGACGGTGGCGCGCGCCATCGCCGCGCTGGCCGCCGAGGGCGCTGTGGTGACCCGTCCGGGCAGCGGGACGTACGTGGCGCGCGGGCTCGTCGGCGGTGACGACGACGGCGGCGACACCGACTGGCAGACCGTCGCCCTCACGGACCGCACGGTCGACACCCACCTCGTCGGCGACCCGCTCGGGCCCGTACCGGCCGGGACCATCCCCCTCGACGGCGGCTACATCCACCGGTCGCTCCAGCCCACCCGAGCGCTGAGCGCCGCACTCGCGCGGGCGGCGCGCCGCCCGGACGCCTGGGACCGCGCCCCGGCCGGCGGCCTGTCGGCGCTGCGCACCGTGCTCGCCCGGATCGTCGGTGGCACCGTCACACCCGACGACGTGCTGGTCACCGCCGGCGGGCAGAGCGCCCTGTCCATAGCGTTCCGGGCCGTCGCCGCACCGGGCAGCCCCGTCCTGGTCGAGTCGCCCACCTACCCCCGCGCGCTCGCGGCGGCCCGCGCCGCGGGGCTGCGGCCGGTCCCCGTGCCGCTCGACGCCGCCGGCCTGCGGCCGGACCTGCTGGCCGACGCGTTCGCGATGACCGGCGCGCGGCTGCTGTACTGCCAGCCGACGTTCCAGAACCCGACGGGCACCGTGCTGGCACCCGAACGGCGCCGTCAGATCCTCGACATCGCCCGCGCATCCGGGGCGTTCGTGCTCGAGGACGACTTCGCGCGGCACCTCGGGCACGGCGGCGCCGTGCCCCGGCCGCTGGTCGCCGACGACCGCGACGGCACCGTCGTGCACGTCACCTCGCTCACCAAACCCGGCGCACCCAGCCTGCGGATCGGCGCGCTCGTGGCCCGCGGGCCGGTCATGGAGCGCATGCGAGCCGTCCGCCTGGTCGACGACTTCTTCGTCACCCGCCCGCTCCAGGAGGCCGCGCTGGAGATCCTGAGCTCCCCGTCCTGGGACCGGCACGTCCGCGCGCTCGGCGCGGCGCTGCGGGCGCGGTGCGCGGTACTGGCCGACGCCGTCCTGCTCGAGGTTCCCGGCGCGACCCTGACCGGGCTGCCCACCGGCGGGCTGCACCTCTGGGTCCGCCTGCCGTCCGGCGTGGACGACGGCGCCCTCGCCCGCGCTGCACGGCAGCACGGCGTCGCGGTGAGCGCCGGCCGCCGCTACTTCGCCGCCGAACCGACGGCGGCCCACCTGCGGATCGGGTTCGCCGCCGCGGCCGACCACGCCGAGCTGACGGAGGGGGCACGTCGGCTCGGGACGGCGCTCGGCGACTGAGGTGTACACGTTCCCCGAGCACGGCAGGTCACCCGTGGCACGAGGGACCCGGTCAGCGTCGGGTGTAGATGACACCGACCTTGTCGAGCTCGTTACCCGCCCGACCGTGGAAGCCGGCGATCTGCCAGCCGGACGGCGCGGTGTACGTGGTGCAGTCGCCGGTCGAGGTGCCGCCCGCCAAGGTCCGGCCGGTGCTCGTCGTGAAGCGGGCGTAGGCGATCCGGGTGTGGTCCTCGTGCTTCACCTGGCACAGGTGGAGGCTCACCGGGTACTCGCCGGAGGCGAGGGTCAGCGTCCCGAGGGTGCCCCCGCCGCCCCCGTGCTCGACGCGGGCGCCACCGGCGAGCGTCAGGCCGATCTGGTCCACCCGGGAACCGCCACGCACGCGCAGCTCGGTGGGCCGCGCGCCGGCGGTGAGGTCGTCGACGTCGGTGAAGAAGGTGCCGTGCGGGCCCCCGAACTGGTCGCTCAGCCGGAAGTCGGGGCTGAGGGACCAGTTGAGGTCGACCGCGATGGGGTAGTGGTCCGACAGGTTCTTGCCCGCGCCGTCGCGGAAGGCGGCGTGGTCGTTGCGGTACTCGACCGCGCCGAGGCGTACATGGCGCCCGCCGCGGTAGAGGACCTTGTCGACCACCTCGCACGTCTCGTCCACCGTCGCGTCGACGCAGACGAGCGCAGGTGCACCCTTGTCGGGAGCGTCGCCGCCGCGGACGAGGTCGACCCACGGGTCGGACAGGCGGTTCGCGGACGCGAGCTCGGCGATCGTGTCGTCGGCACGGGTGTAGCGGGTGTTGGTGTCGCCGTAGACGATCACCGCGTTCCCCGCCGAGCGGGTCCGGATGAACGTCGTGAGCTGCGCGAGGTTCGCGCGCCGCGCGGCCAGGTCGCCGGGCTCGACGCCGGCGTCGGTGTGCAGGTTGTACAGGTCCACCCACACGCCCTCGGCGAGGCGGGCCCGCATGAACGTGAAGCCCTTCGGGGTCAGGCAGTCACCGGAGCCCGACGAGCAGTCGGCCCAGGTGACGCGCTCGAAGTCCTCGAAGGGGAGGTTTGAGAGCGTGTTGAGGCCGCTGCCGAACGGGACGCCGCCGCTCGTCGGCGTCCGGTGCGGATGGCGGTCCACCGCGTAGAGCGCGGCGTGATAGTTGAAGTCCTCCTGGACCTGGACAACGTCGTAGGGGGCCAGGCGCGAGCCGATGATCGGGGTGTTGGTCTCCGGGTCGCCGTCGCCGATCCCGAGGGGTAGCCCGGCGATGTTGTAGCTGAGGACGGAGAAGGATCCGCTCGTGACGGCTGACGGCGATGCCGGTCCGGATGCCGACGCCGACGCCGGGGCGGCGAGGCCGATCGCGGCGACGAGCGGGACGGTCGCAACCAGTGCGGCCGTGGCGAGTGCGGTTCTGGCGAATGCCTTGCGTGTCCGCATACCGTGCTCCAGTCGTCGAGGGCGCCAGGGTGAAACCCGGCAGATTCGTACAGCCTGGGCGATATACATGACTTCGTCACTACTTACGGCTTACGCCACCATTGCCCGCGAGTGACGGACCAGCGGGCTCAGCGGGTCCGCGGGACGTCGAAGGTCCGGTCGGGGTCGTAACGTCGCGTGATCCCGGCGAGGCGGTCCGCGGCGGATCCGAAGTAGGTGCGGCGCCAGTCCGGCAGGCGGGGGTCGAAATCGTTCTGGTACGCCTCCCCGGACGCGTAGGGCCGCATGGCGGAGTGGATCGCGGCCAGCCACTCCTCGGCATCGGCAGCGCCGGTGCCTGCGTCGTCGAGGTGGTCCCAGCCCGCCTCGTACTGCGCGAGAAAACGGTGGTGCCGATGGACGAACGCCGTCTCGTGCGCGGGCCGGCGGTTCACGGCGCCGCCCATCGCGACGGCCGCCACCGAGGCGGCGACGCCGGCGGGGGCGTTCTCCACCGTCGCGATCGCCGCACGGATCGCCTCGGCGGGCATCGAGCGCGCGAAGAAGTCGCTCCGCACGTCGTAGGACGGCCGCTCGGCGGGCTCGGACGTGTCAGCTGCGAACCGCCGGACGGTGTCGAGGTGCGGTTCCGTGCGGACCTCGTGGCGGGTGCGGCCGTCGGGAAGGGCCGCGAGCTGCTCGGCGAGGTCGTCGTGGCCGCCGAGTGCGAAGGCGACGACCGAGACCGAGGGCCCGCCGGCGTCGTGCTGGAGGCGAAGGGCTGCCCACATCTCGTCCGGCAGGTCGGGCGCCCAGTCCTGCCAGGCCGCGAGCGCGTCCGCGGCGCGCGACCACGGCCACGCCAGGTCGGCGGACGAGGACTCGTGGACCGCGTGGGTGCTCAGGCACAGCTCCGTGACGACGCCGAGGCTGCCGTTCCCCGCCCCGCGCAGCGCCCAGAACAGGTCGGGCTCCTGCTCCGCGCTACAGGTCCGGACCGCGCCGTCCGCCGTCACCACGGTCGCCTCGACGAGGTTGTCGCACGAGAGGCCGTACGCGCGCGACAACAGGCCGTGCCCGCCGCCGAGCGTCAGGCCCGAGACGCCGACGGAGGGGCACGTGCCGCCCGAGATCGTGACGCCGTGCTCGGCGAGCGCCGCATAGACCTCGCCGAGGCGAGCCCCGGCGCCGATGTGCGCCACGCCCGGGTGGACGGTGATGTCGTCCATCCGCCGCACGTCGATGACGAGCCGGCCGTTCCCGCTGGACCAGCCCGTGTACGAGTGGCCGCCGCTCCGGACCGCCGGTGGGATGCCGTGGGCCTGGGCGAACCTCAGGCACTCCGCGACGTCGGCGGCCGAGGTCACGAAGACGACGGCAGCCGGCCGGAGGTCGTCGAACCGCCGGTTGAAGAGCAGGCTCGCGTCGGCGTACCCGTCGTCGCCGGGCCGGAGCAGCTCGCCGTCCAGCGCCTGTTCCAGAGCCCGCCACGCCCGGTCTCGTGTCATGCGTACTGATTCTGCCGGGCGAACCGGGGTCGGCCCATCACGTCAGCGCAGGTGAGACGCGCTGTCGTCTCGGCCCGGACCGATCGCCCCGACGGGGTCGCGCTCCGGGGCAGGTGCAACGTGCCCCGCGCCGAACTGCCGCGACAGCACCCCGCGCAGGCGTTCGCGCCCGCTGAGGTGCCCGCTCCGGTCCGGACGGCCCGGCACCGCGGGTACCGGTGCCACGGACAGCAGCGCCCGCTCGTCCTCGCTCGCCGGCTGGTGGATCTCCGCGTAGCCGCCGTTCGGCATCCGGACGATGCGGCCCGTCTCGTGCCCGTGCAGCGCGATCTCGCGGTCCTTGCGCTGCAGCCCGATGCAGATCCGCCGGGTGGCCTCGAACGCCAGCGCCGGGCCGATGAGCAGCGCCACCTGCAGCGTCGTGATGATCGTCTCGAACGGCACGCCGAACTCCGTGGAGACGATGTCGGCGCTCGCCGCGCCCCACAGGATCCCGTAGAACAGTGCGCCGGCGACGCCGACCCCGGTGCGGAACGGGACGTTCCGTGGCCGGTCGAGCACGTGGTGCAGCTCCGTGTCCCGATCGACCCACGCCTCGAGGTACGGGTAGACGATCAGGAGCGCGAAGTAGCCGCCGATCACGACGAGGGGCACCAGGGTCGCGAAGGTGATGGTCCAGCCCATCCACTCGGTCTCCCAGCCGACGGGGACGAGCCGCAGCGCGCCGTCGAGGAAGCCCATGTACCAGTCGGGCTGGCTCCCGGCGCCGACCTCGCCTACGGAAGCGGGCCCGTAGGACCAGACCGGGCTGATCGTCGAGGTGGCGCCGAGCAGCACCAGCACCGCGCTCGTCATCCCGGTCATCCCGGCGGCGCGCAGGGCGGCGTCGGGCCAGAGGCGCAGGCCGAGCGACGCGGTCGGCGTCGGCCGCGGGTGGGCTGCCTGCCCGTGCCGCAGGCTGAGCACCCCGCGCACCGCCATGACCAGCACGAGCAGCCCTGGCGCGATGACCGCGTGCACCGGGTAGAGGTTCTCGATGATCTGGCCAGGGAACGGACCGCCGAACATCCAGCCGGCCACCCAGGTGCCAACGAAGGGGATGCTGAGCACCACACCCTCGACGATGCGCAGGCCGGTGCCGGACAGCATGTCGTCCGGCAGCGCGTACCCGCTCCATCCGGCGGCGAGCACCAGGATGAAGGCCACGACCAGCAGCACCCAGCTCAGCTGCCGCGGGCGGCGGAACCCGCCGGTGAAGAACGTGACCAGGAGCTGCATGATCATCGACGCCGGCATGACGAGCGCCGCCCAGTGGTGCGTCTGGCGGACCAGGAGGCCACCGGTCTGCTCGAAGGAGATGCGCATGGTCGAGGCGAAGGCCTCGGTGACCGTCGCACCCTGCAGCGGCCCGTAGGGCCCGACGTAGGTGACGAGCTCGTTCGAGGGCGTGTACCAGGTCGCCAGCAGCACCCCGGTCACCGCGAGGACGAGCAGGCAGGCGAACGTCACGACGCCGAAGAGGTTCGACCAGCGCAGGTACACCCGGCGTCGGCCCAGGTCGGTGAGGAACGTGCGGACGGCGGCGCCTACGGTGCGCCCGACCGGGTCAGCCGGCATCGTGCACCACGCTCAGCTCGGGCCGGGGGTCGGTGGCCTGGGCGTCGGCGGTCCGCGCGAGGTCGGCCCGTGCGCCGTCGACCCCCGCGAACGGGTCGCCGCCCGCGAGGAAGGCGGCCCGCGGCCGCTGCACGGTGGCGAGCGGGATGATGTCGCGTCCGAAGAACACCGCCGAGACCCACACGAGCAGCACGCGTACCTTGCGCTCCCAGGTGGGGACGGCCAGGACGTGGTAGCCGCGGTGCATCAGCCAGGCCAGGAAACCCTTGATGACCAGGCGGCGGTACTGGAAGATCCCCTGCCCGATGCCGAGGGTGGCCACCACTCCGAGGCTGTGGTGGAGGTACTGCCGCGGCTGCTTGCCACGGAGGTCGGCGACCAGGTTGGCGGCCAGCAGCTTGCCCTGGCGCACCGCGTGCTGCGCGTTGGGCACGGTGCGTGCGCCGGGGACGGGGGAGGCGAGGTCGGGGACCGCCGCGTTGTCGCCCGCGGCCCAGGCGTGGGGCACGGTCGCATCGTCGGTGCTGGGGTCGCTGCTGACGCGGAGGTCGGCCCGGACGCGGACCAGGCCGCGCTCGTCGACCGGCAGGTCGGTGTTCCGCGCGACGACGGGGTTGCTGCCGTTGCCCGCGGCCCAGATCAGGAGGCCGTTGCCGTACGACTCGCCGGTGGACAGCAGGATCCGGCCGTCCGTGGCCGAGACGACCTGGGTGCCCAGGTGGATGCGCGCGCCCCGGCGCTTCAGGTGCTCCACCACCCAGCGGCCGGGCTCGTCGGTGACCTCGGGCAGGATGCGCTTGTTCGCGTCGACGAGGTGGAAGGCGAGGTCGTCGTGGCCGAGCTCCGGGTAGGAGCGCAGCAGGCCCGTGGCCAGGGACAGCAGCTCGCCGAACACCTCGACCCCCGTGAACCCGCCGCCCACGACGGTCACCGTCAGGAGCCGTCGGCGCTCGTTGCCCGGCGGGAGCAGGGCCGCGCGGTCGAAGGCGGTGAGGAGCTGGTCGCGGATCGCGACGGCCTCCTCGACGTGCTTGAGGCCGATCGCCTCGTCCGCGATCCCGGGGACCGGGAACGTGCGGGTCACGGCGCCGGCGGTCACGACGATCGTGTCGTACCCGATCTCGCGCAGCGCCCCGTCGTTGGTCCGGACGGTCGCCGTGCGGTGCGCGTGGTCGATGGACGTCGTGTGGCCGGCGATGATCGTGGTGCGGCGCAGGTGCCTGCGCAGCGACACCATGACGTGCCGTGCCTCGATGGAACCGGCCGTGACCTCGGGCAGGAACGGCTGGTAGGTCATGTAACCGTGCGGGTCGACGAGGGTGACCTCGGCCTCGCCCCGGCGGAGCTTCTTCTCCAGTCCCCACGCGGTGTAGAAGCCGGCGTAGCCACCGCCGACGATCAGGATCTTCTCCGGTGTCTTTCCCGAGATGTTTCCCATCACAACCTCCTCCTGGTGGTCTTACCTGATCGACAACGCAGCGTGATCGGATGTGACGTGGTGGTGGTCACACCGGCTTCCGGCCGCTACGGCTACCGCTTGGTCGCCTGAACCGCGGCGAAGATCGTCTCCGCCACCGCCACCGGGTGCGAGACGGTCAGGGCGTGCGAGGCCCCGGCGATCTCCGTGACGGAGCGGGCGCTCGCCCGCTCCGCCATGAACCGGATCAGCTCCGCCGGGATGTTGCGGTCGGCGTCGCCGAACACGAACCAGGACGGGATGGTCCGCCACGCCGGGGTGGACGTGGGCAGGTCCTCGGTGAGGGCGGCCTCGGTCACGGGCCGCTGGGTGGCGGCCATGAGCGCGGCGAGGTCCTCGTCGACGTCGGCGGCGAACTGCTCGCCGTACACCTCCGGCCGGATGACGAGCTCGTTGCCGCCGGTCGAGACCGGGTAGGCGGCGATGGCCCCGCCGAGGGTGCTGCCGGGGAACTTGGCCGACAGCGTGAACGCGTTCTCCCCGGTGTCGGGCGTGAACGCCGCGACGTAGACGAGGCCCACCACCTTGTCGCTGCCCGCAGCGGCCTCCGTGATCACCATGCCGCCGTACGAGTGACCGACCAGGACGACAGGCCCCTCGACCGACGCGATGACGTCGCGGACGTACCGGGCGTCGCCGGTGAGCGAGCGCAGCGGGTTGGCCACGGCGACGACCCGCAGCGTCTGCTGCTGCAGGTGTCCGACGACGGCGTTCCAGCTCGACGACTCGGCGAACGCCCCGTGGACGAGGACGACGGTGGGTGTGGTCATGACAGTTCTCCCTTGTTGTGTGCCGCGCTGGTGCGCGCTGACTTGCCTCACACGTACGACCGGCCGGGGGCGCCGGCTGTGACGGTTCGCCGATCCACGTGCTGAGGCACGGAGCAGGACGAAAGCCGGAGACGGGGGCAACGCTTGTGCTGGGTGGAGCGTCATCTGGAGCAGGACGCGGCATTGCGACCCGCGAACCCGCACCACGTGCCGCAGCACGCGCCGCCGGGCGCCTTCGATCCCGGTGACAGCACACCCCGGTACCAGCCGGGCCCCCAGAAGAGGACTCACGATGAAGAAGGTCCTACCGGCGGCAGCGTTCTTGGCCGCCACCCTGCTGCTCACAGGAGCCGCACCCACAGGAGCAGCACCGACGGCGGCGGCGATACCCGTACGCCAGGAGGCGGCCGCCGACAGCCTGGTGATCTACCCCGTGTACGGCGAGCCCGCCGTGTACTCGGACAGCGGCCGCCGCGGCGGGATCGGCATACGCGGCAGCTTCGCGGTCACGGCGCCACCCGAGGGAACCGTGGCCTACCAGTACGCGGTGGTGCCAGGGCTCGAGCGCCCGACCGAGTTTCCGGCGGAGTTCGAGACGATCGACGCCGCGCCGTACACGCTGATCCCCGTCGTCCCGGAGGTCCCGGGCTGGCAGCAGATGCTCGTACGCCCGGTGGCCGCCGACGGCACTCCCGGAAGCTTCGTCCGTCAGGTGTACGAGGTCGCCCGGCCGGGCCAGTCGCCGTCCAGGCCCGCGCCGGCCGCTGAGGTGGACCTGCTGCCGATCGACCTGAGGGAGCCGGACGACGCGACGGCAAAGCTCCGGGTCCGCATGAGCGGCGAGCTGTTCTCGGACGACGAGCCCAGCGCGGCCCCCAGGGGAGAGGTGGCGGTGCGCCGGGGCGGTGTCGAGCTCGGCCGGTCCGACGTGCTGGCCTGGTCGGTCGCGGTGGAGGTGCCCGAGGACTCGCTCGGCACGGGCAGCACGGCGGTCGAGCTGGACTACTACCCCTATCCCGGTGCCGGCCCGATCACGGTGACAGGAACGGTCTGCCTGCACGAGTGCCAGTTCGAAAAGGCCTGGTCCCGGATCTACGGCGGGCCGATCCTCGAGGCGCGGGTGGCCGCGTGGCCGAGGCACACCAGCCTCACGGACATCCAGTGGTTCCGCGACGGCCGGCGGATCTCCGGTGAGGCCGGGAAGTACCTCGTGACGGGCCCGCCAGACGTGGGCCACGAGTTCACGGTGCGGACGACGGTGGGTCACCCGCGCATGGTGCCCGTGACGATCGACTCGCCCGCTTTCGTCCCGACGCGTGTGCCTGACGTCGGCGTCCGCTACTTCGTCAAGGAGACCAACGTGTCCTGGAGCGACGGCGACGGGGAGAGGTGGCAGGTCGAGAACGGGGAGGTCTCTGGTATCACCGACCCGCCCCGCCGCAACGAGTCCGTGACGATCATGCCCGACGGCGACTACTTCATCTTGGACGGGTACTCCGCGCACGTCCCGGGTGAGGGCTGGATCGAGAACGAGTGGAACGAGGAGCTCGAGGGCTATCACGGCGCCATGTCGGCGGGCACCTTCCAGAGGAACCTCGATCTCGACGCCTACCGGGTGTCGATGATCCCGAGGATCAGCAAGTGGTACGACGTCTACTACCGGTCGTACGTGGCGCCGTTCGGCTGGATGGGCTGGTCCACGAGCGACCTGCCGTCGGGCACCGTCGGCTACGGGTTCGACGTCAGCGCCATCCAGATGGTCGTCCGGGAGAATGGCGAGGCCGGCCCGAAGCCGTCGTTCGGGATGCGTCCCGCCTACCTGGACCAGGCGGACCAGAACCAGATCTGGTCCAACGCCTACTCGCGCGACGCCGGATGGAGCGGCGGGAAGCCGGGCGGCTACACGGCGGGCAGCACCTCCGGGGCGCTCGAGGGGGTGCGGTTCAGCGTCACGCCGACGGAGGGTCAGGGCGGCGTCAGCTACCGCGCCCTGGTCCACGGGAGGGGCTGGACCGACTGGACCGACACCGGCACGGCCGGTGCCCCGAACGCGGCCCTGGTCGAGGCGTACCAGCTGCGGCTGACCGGTGAGATCGCCGAGCGGTACGACGTGTACGCACGCAGCTACGTGGGTGGCTGGGGCTGGCTGGGCTGGGCCAAGAACGGCACGGCGTCGGGCAGCAGCGGCTACGACCGCGCACTGCGGGCGACCCAGGTGATCCTCGTGCCCAAGGGCCAGCCCTGGCCGGCCGGTTCGGGGCTGCCGCGGAGCTACGTGCGCTGAGCGGCTGTGACGCCCGCCGGGTCGAACGGGATCCCGGCGGGCTTCATCCGCTCCAGCCAGTACGTGAAGTCGCCGTCGTCGATCTTGATGGTCGCCCCGCCGAAGTCCGCGGTCATGAGGCGGTCCCGCAGCGACGTGCTGGGCCAGCCGTCCCAGCCCACGAGCGGCGGGTAGCGCCAGCTGCCGTAGTGGTTCTCGGGCGGGTCGTCGTTACCGTTGGCGAGCCGGAACAGGTGGGTGCTCGGGCCGTCCTTGTGGAACACGATCTTGGGGTGCGACCCCTCGAACCGGACCTGGGAGCGCGGATAGGTGGCCGACCCGCTGTGCTCGGTGATCGAGACGTGCTCGACCTGGTTCGACGCCTGGTTCACCCACACCACGACGTGCTCCCAGTCGTGCTTGTGGCTCCCGACGGCGATCGGGCCGTCCATCGTCTGGTCCTTCTCGAAATAGCTCGCGTACATCACGGCGCACCAGCCGTTGTTGCACTTCTCGCGCGAGTAGGTCTGCGAGTTGTCCAGGTCCGACCGGTCGCGGCAGTTCCCGTTGACCGCCCCGCCGATGTTCAGGCCGGGCGCGATGGTGCCGTCGGGGCCGATGGCGGGCGTCGCGTAGCAGCCGTCGCCGTCGTAGTCGTAGGCGGGGGAGAAGCTCTGCTCGAGACCCGTGGCGTTCTGCGGGAGGTTGGGCGGTGGGTCCGCATGGGCGACGGCCGCGGGGGCGGTCAGGGCGAGCGCGGTGATCGCGAGCGTGGCGGCGAGACGCGCTGGGAGAGGGCGGTTCATGACTGGCCTTTCGTCGGTCCTGAGAGGGGGTGACGACGCCGGGTGAAAATCGCGCCAGGTGGATGCTATGGGCGGGTCAAGAAGTGGGCAATGAGGGTGATCACGTAGGTGCTGGAGCGCCTGCCGCATTACCTTGAGGCATGACCAGCGCGACTCCGCCCGCCCCGGGCGGGCCTGACCCAGCCGGCTCCGATCCTGCCGGGCTCGATCCGGCCGGACTCGACCAGGGCCTCGGCGCCACCCTGACCCCCGGTTTCCGCGGACGGGCGCGTCCCGAAGGCGTGACCCTGCCTCCCGGCCAGTACGCGGAGGAGGGGTTCCCCGTGCTCTCTGCTGGCCCCACCCCCAACGTGAGCACGGCGACCTGGAGCTTCACGGTCACCAACGAGGCAGGCGCCACGAAGTCCTGGACCTGGGCCGAGCTGATGGCCCTGCCCCAGGACACACCGACGGTGGACATCCACTGCGTCACGCGCTGGTCCAAGTTCGGCACCCGCTGGCGCGGGGTCTCCCTCGACGTGCTGCTCGCCGAGGTGGAGTCCACCGCGGACTTCGCGATGGTGGGCTCGTACGGCGGCTACACCACCAACCTTCCGGTGGCAGACCTGCTGGGCGGCAAGGCGTGGATCGCGCACACCTTCGACGGCAAGCCGCTGCACCCCGAGCACGGTGGCCCCGCCCGGCTGCTGGTGCCGCACCTGTACTTCTGGAAGTCGGCCAAGTGGGTGCGCTCGCTCCACCTCATGCCGATGGACCGGCCTGGCTTCTGGGAGAAGCTCGGCTACCACGACCTCGGCGACCCGTGGCGCGAGCAGAGGTACCAGGGTGACTGAGGCTCGATCGGCTGGTTCGCGGCTCGGCGACAGGTACGCCGTCCCCTCGGGGTGGCAGGTCGCGACCCTTGTCGAACGCCGGGCCGAGAGCCCGACCGCGGTGACGCTCGTGCTCGACGTCCCCGACTGGCCGGGGCACCTGGCTGGTCAGCACCTCGACCTGCGCCTCACCGCACCCGACGGGTACACGGCGGAACGGTCGTACTCCCTCGCGAGCGGGCCGACGGCGCTCGGTAGCGGCCGGGTGGAGGTCACCGTCCAGCGGGTCCGGGACGGCGAGGTCTCCCCGTACCTCGTCGACCAGTTCCCGCCCGGTTCGGCGATCGAGGTGCGTGGCCCCATCGGTGGCTGGTTCGTCTGGGACCCCGTGTCCGACGCCGGCACGCCCGTCCTGCTCCTCGCCGGCGGGTCGGGGCTGGTGCCGGTGATGGCCATGGCCCGGGCACGTCGTGAGGCCGGTGACCGGACGCCGTTCCGCCTGATCTACTCGGTGCGCACGTCCGAGGACCAGCTGTACACGAAGGAGCTGGAGCAGCTCGTCGCCCGTGGCGACGGCTTCGAGGCCACCACCATCTTCACCAGGGCCGTCTCGCTCACCGCGCTCCGCGGTCCCCGCCGCCTCACCGACTCCGAGCTGGCGTCGTGGGGCTGGCCGGCCGAGCTGGAACCGCGCGTGTACGTCTGCGGCCCGACGGGGTTCGTCGAGGCGGTCTCGCGCATGGTCGTAACCCAGGGGCACGACCCGGCCCGCGTCCGGACCGAGCGGTTCGGCCCGGCGGCGGACTGAACGGCAGGCCGGCTACCTCTGTCCGCGCGCCAGCTCGGAGGGCCACCAGATCGCCCGGCCGATGTCGTAGCCGAGGGCGGGGACGAGGAAGGACCGGACGGCGAAGGTGTCGAGCAGGACACCGAAGGCGACGATGAACGCGAGCTGCGCGAGGAACAGCACGGGGATCACCGCGAGCGCCGTGAAGGTCGCCGCGAGCACCAGCCCGGCCGACGTGATGATGCCCCCGGTGAGCCTCAGCCCGCGCAGCACGCCCTCACGTGTGCCGTGCTCCATCGACTCCTCGCGGACCCTGGTCATGAGGAAGATGTTGTAGTCGATCCCGAGCGCGACCAGGAAGACGAAGCCGAACAGCGGCACCGCCGGATCGGCGCCCGGGAATCCCAGCACGTCGTTGAACACGAGGGCGGCAACCCCCATCGCCGTCCCGAAGGACAGCACCGTCGTGAGGATCAGCAGCACCGGCGCGAGGACGGCGCGCAGGAGCAGCATCAGGATCAGCAGGATCACGACGAGCACGATCGGGACGATGAGGGTCCGGTCCCGGATCGACGCGTCGTTCGTGTCGAGGTCGGTCGCGGACTCGCCGCCGACCAGCGCCTCGGGGACCGAGTCGGCGTAGGCGGTGCGCAGGTCACGGACCGTCTGCTCCGCGGCGGCCGAGTCGGCGGCGTCCTCGAGCGTGCCCTGGAGGAGCACCTCGCCGTCGGAGACGACCGGCTCGGCCGCCTGGACGCCGCCGGCCGTGACCGGGGCGGTCCCGCTCGGGGTGTCCGCCGAGATCGCCACCTGCGCTATCCCGTCCTCCTGCAGCAGGACGTCGGCCGCCCGCTGCAGCTCGTCCTGGGGCGCGACGACGTAGACCGGGCTCCCGGACCCGGCGGGGAAGTGCTCGGCGAGCCGGTCCTGCCCCGTGCGCGCCTCGGACGCGCCGAGGACCAGCTCGGACTGCGGCACGCCTGAGGCCTGGAGCTGCGTGATCCCCACGCAGCCGAGGGCGAGGACCGCCGCCGTCGTGATCCAGATGGTCCGCGGTCGGGTACGGACGGCGCGGGAGACGCGCCCCCACAGCCCGCGCTCCCCGCCGCGCGCCGAGCCGGCCCGCTCGGCGGCAGGGTCGTACGCCGGACGGCGGGGCCAGAACGCCGCGCGGCCGAGCGCGAGCAGCAGCGCGGGGAGCAGCGTGAGCGCGGCGAGCATCGCGAAGGCTATGCCGACGGCGGCGACCGGGCCCAGCGTGCTGTTGGACCGCAGCTCGCTCAGCAGCAGGCAGAGCAGGCCCGCGATGACCGTGCCGCCCGAGGCGAGGATCGGCTCGAACGAGCCCCGCAGCGCCCGCCAGGTAGCCGTCCACCGGTCGGGGGTGCGCACCAGCTCCTCGCGGAACCGCGCGACGTACAGGAGGGCGTAGTCCGTCGCCGCGCCGATGACGAGGATGAACAGGATGCCCTGGGTCTGCCCGCTCAGCAGCAGCACCCCGGACCGGGCGAGGTGCCAGACCGTCAGCAGCGCGAGGCACAGCGCGAACATGCTCGTCGCGAGCACCGCGAGCGGGAGCAGCAGCGAGCGGTAGACCACCACGAGGATGACCAGCACCGCGGCGAGCGCCACGCCGAGCAGCAGGCCGTCGATCCCGGCGAACGCGGACGCCAGGTCGCTCGTGAAGCCAGCGGGGCCCGTGATGTAGAGGTCGACGCCGGTCGGCAGGTCCTCGCTCAGCGTGTCCCGCAGCTCGCCGGTGGCCTCGCCGAGGTCCGCCGAGCCGGACAGCGGCACGAAGGCCTGCGCGGCGGCGCCGTCCTCGGAGGGGATGGGCGGGGAGACGTCGCCGTCCACCACGTCCAGGTCGCCGGCCGCCGTGAGCCGCTCGCCGATCGCGGTGAGGTCGTCGTCGGTGAGCTCGCCCGCAGGCCCCTGCCCGTCCCCGGCGACAAAGACCACGACCGCGGGCACCGCGTCGCCGTCGGTGAAGCCGGAGAGCCGCTCCTGCACCTCGGTCGCCTCGGCGGTGGCCGGCAGGTAGGCGGTGCGGTCGTTGGAGGAGACCTCGTCGACACGGCCGAAGTACGGGCCGCCGATCGCCGCACCCACGAGCCAGACCAGGATGAGCACGGCAGGCAGCGTCACCCGGAGCCAGCGCGGCACGCGCGAACCGGCGTTCACGAAGCGCGCTCCCAGCTCGCGACGGGGCCGGGGACGACCACGAACAGCGGGTGGGCGGCCGGTGGTCCGGTCGTGACGATCTGGGCGCGGTGCTCGGGGGAGCGGATCGCGAGCTTGCTCAGGAGATGCTGCCACTCGAGGTCGAGCTGTCCGGCGGTCACGACGATCCGTGCCGCGTCGCGGGTGTCCTCGTCGATCGGCTGGGCGATCCGCTGCGCGTCGAACTGGTAGCCACGCCGTGTCGCCTCGTCCCGCACGCCGTGGAGGTAGGCCGAGATGGCGACGGCGGGCTGCGGGTGCTCGCGGAACCGGTCGAGCTGCGGGTGCGCGGTGTAGCCCCGGGTGCGGCCGAGCAGCACGGCCTGCGCCAGCAACGCCTCGCGCCAGCAGGCAGTGAGACCCTGCCGGTCGAGCAGTGCCGGATCCAATGACCAGAGCCGCATGCGTCGGCACCTCTCGTGATGTCGGCCGGGTCAGGTGCCTGGCCATCCGCATGCCAATTTAGCTAGCCTGGCTACCTGTAAGCAAATGACGCAATAAGGCAAGGGGGTAATATCCGAACGTGGATCCCGAAGCCGCACCCCGCCAGGATGACGCCGAGCCGTCGATGATGGATCCGCGCGTCATGGATCCCGACCAGGAGATCGTGCGGCTCGCGGGCCTGGACGACGCCGACATCGACCAGGTGGTGGGTGTCCTGGAGGCGCTGCGTCGCTGGCGCGAGACCGAGCGCCGGATGAGCGAGGCCTCGCGCCGCTACATGAAGCTCGGCGAGACCGACATGCGCGCCCTGCGCTTCCTCATCGCCATGCAGAACCACGGTCGCGTCGTGACGCCGGGAGCCATCGCCGAGCACCTGGGCATCACGACGGCGTCGACCACCAAGCTCATCGACCGGCTCGCCGCGGGCGACCACGTGCGACGCACCCCGCACGCCTCCGACCGGCGCAGCCTCGCGATTGAGGTCACCCCGGAGACGCGGCACGTCGCGCGCGAGACCGTCGGACGCAGCCACGCCCGACGGTTCGACGCCGCGGCCCGCCTGACCGCCAAGGAGCGGGAGATCGTCATCCGCTTCCTCGACGACCTGGCGGCCACCGACCAGGGCGAGTCCTGACCGGGTGGGTGTGTTGCGCGGAGTAGACACTGTCTACTCCGCGCAACACACTCCGCGCGGTACATGTTTCCCCCCAGGCCCCACGCTGGACGCCGGGAGCCGGCCTCACACCTCGAGCAGCACCCGCACGTCCCACGGGCCGAGCTCCAGCTCGGCTCCCGCGGCCAGCTCCTCGCCGCTGAGCAGGTCGCGCACCGCGCCCGGCAGGACGAAGGTGCTCGGCTCCCAGGACCACGAGTGCACGAACCGCACGCGCTCACCGGCCGGGTTGGTCGCCCCGGCGACCGTCTGCGACGGTCCCTGCGGGCGCCACTCCGGCCCGTCCGACCCGGACGCCGCCGCAGCCTGCGCCCCGTGCGCCACGGCCCACCCCAGCACCGCGCGCGCGAGCGCCGGATCAGGGATCGTGCCCACGGTCGTCACCCGGCCGGAGCCGTGCGCCCGGGTGGTCACGGCCGGCCACCGGCCGAAGTGCGGGTGGTCGTAGCGGACCAGCACGTCGGCGTCGAGGACCTGCAGGCTGTCGACCCAGCTGGTCGCGGTGGCGCCGTCGGGCAGCTCGAAGCCGTCCGTGCCCTGCACAGCCAGCGGCGTGTCGATGCTCGCGAACTCGTCGTAGAAGACGCCCGCCGCCTCGCTCAGGTGCGCGGGCTTGCGCTCGGCGCGGGCGCGGGCCTCCTCGTCCTCGTACCCGGTGCGGATACCGAGCACGAGGTGCCCGCCGGCCGCCGCGTACCGCTCCAGCCAGGACGGCCAGGCGTCGTCGGCGATCGTGACGCCGGCGGCGACCAGCACGGGGTGCGCTGCGGCCGTCTCCTCGGGCGTGCTGTCGGTCAGGTGGGTGTCGTGCAGCAGGCGGGCCTGCAGGCCGGCGTCGAAGGCCCCGCGGTAGAAGCTGTCGAGGATCCGGTCGTAGCCGCCCCTGTCCGGCCCCGCGCCACCGCCGATCTGCGGGAACTCCGCGAGCGACCACTTGCTGGCGGTGGAGTACACGAGCGCGACGTCGGCGTCCGGGGTCAGGTTGGCGACCGCCGCGCCGGCCGTGCGCAGCTCGCCGCCCAGGGCCGCGAGCTGGTGGTAGGTCCGGCCGGGCTCGAGGGAGTGCGGCAGGATCCCGCCCCAGTACGTCTCGGTGCCGTAGGGCAGCGTGTGCCAGTGCCAGTACTCGATCATGGTGGCGCCGCGGGAGACCAGGGCCCAGGCCACCTGGCGCCACTGGCCGTCATAGGCGGGCTCGTTCTGCCACGGGCCGCCGATCGCCTGCGCGTTGGTCTCCGTGACGAGGTACGGCGCCTGCTTCGAGGAGTACATGCGGTCCGCCATCTCGTACAGCGCCCACGTGCCAGACGCCATCCAGGACTCGTCCTGGTCGACGGTCGGGGGCAGGGCCAGGTGGTCCCGCATCCGGTAGTACGGGTTGCCCGCGGTCACGTCGAGGTCGCGGGTGAGGGCGTCGTCCTGCACGGTGGGGCGCTCGTACGAGATGCACGTGGTGACGAACTGGTCCTCGCGCGCGTACTCGCGGACGACGTCGGCCTGCCAGCCGATGAAGTCGGTCGTGAGCTGGGCCTGGAACTTCCGCCAGGCCAGGGCGTACTGGGGCTGCGCGTTGCCCGACGGCATCCAGAGGTCCGCCCAGGTGGAGAGCCGGTGGGACCAGTAGGTCAGGCCCCACTCGTCGTTCAGCCGCTCGACCGTGCCGTACCGGGTGCGCAGATGGTCCACGAACCGCTCGAAGACCTGCCGGTTGTGGAAGATCTCGTTGCCCGGCTCGTTGTCCACCTGGTACCCGACGACGGCGGGGTGCTGCGCGTACCGGGCGACGACGGCGCGGATGATCCGCTCGGCATGGAACAGGAACGCTGGGTGGGTGTAGTCGATCTCCTGCCGCGCACCCCAGCCCATCGCCTGCCCGTCCCGGCGGACGACGTTGATCTCCGGGTACAGCCGGGCCAGCCACATCGGTACGGCGTAGGTCGGCGTACCGAGGATCACCTTGATGCCCCGCTCGTGGGCGCCGTCGAGCACGGGCTGCAGCCAGTCGAGGTCGAAGCGGCCGTTCTCCGGCTCCCAGGTGGACCAGACGGACTCGCCGACCCGGATCACCGTGAAGCCTGCCTCGACCATCAGGTCGAGGTCCCGCTCCAGCTGCCCCGCGCGCTGCTGCTCGGGGCGGTGGTACTCGTAGTAGTAGGCGGCGCCGAACAGGACCCCGTCGTTCAGGTGGTGCAGCGTGCTCATGCTTGCCTCTCGGGTGGTGATGCTCGGTGGGTGGCGGACGGCGGTGGTGCGGTGCTCTCGCGGACGATCAGCTGCGCGGGGATCAACCGGTGGCGTTCCGCGGGCGGACGGCCCTCGATGGTGCCGACCAGGCGGTGCACCGCCAGGCGGGTGACCTCGGCGAAGTCCTGGCGCACCGTCGTCAGGGGTGTGGAGAGGAACTCGGCCTCGGGGGCGTCGTCGAACCCCGCGATGCTGACGTCCTCGGGGACCCGCAGGCCGGCCTGCTCGACGGCCCGGATCGCGCCGATGGCCATGTGGTCGTTGGCGGCGAAGATCGCGGTGACGCCGGCGCGGCGCAGCAGGTCGACGGCGGCCTCGTACCCGGACCGGGGCGTCCAGTCGCCGTGCATGAGCGGCGGCGCCTCGACACCGGCGTCCGACAGGGCGGCGCGCCAGCCCGCTATCCGCCGCGCCGTGGCCGACCAGCCCTCCGTGCCGCCGAGGTGGTGCACCGTGTGATGCCCGAGCGCGAGCAGGTGCTCGACGGCGGACCGGGCCCCGGCCGTCTCGTCGGCGCCCAGCACGAGCTCGTCGGGGCGCGCGGACGCCTCGGTGGTGCTGGAGGTGGAGGATCCTGCTTTCGGGGAGCCGAAGCTGAGCACCGGTAGCCCGTGCGGGATGCGGAGCTGGGGCTGGCCCAGGTCGATCGGCTCGGAGAGGACGAGCCCCGCGATGTCCTGGGCGACGAGCTCGTCGATGGCGGCCTGCAGGTCGGCGACGCCGTTGCCCCGTGTGCGGGCGACGCTCAGGTGGTAGCCGGAGCCGCGCAGCGCGCTGTCGACACCCTCGAGGATCTGCGCCGGCCCGTACAGCGACGTGCTCGGCGTGACCATGCCGATGCGCTGGTTGCGGCGGGTCACCAGGGCGCGCGCCGCGGCGTTCGGGCGGAAGCCCAGCTCCTCGATAGCCGCCTGGACCTTGGCCCGGATCGCCTCGGTCACGTGCGGCTCGCCGTTCACGACGCGCGAGACGGTCTTCTGCGAGACGCCGGCGCGGCGGGCGACGTCGGTCATCGCTACCCGCTGTGTGGCACCCATGTGCAGCTCCCTCGCTGAACCCTGCTGACGGTTGACTACGTAGTCAACGTCGCAGAGCACATCACGGGTCTGACTACGTAGTCAAGGGTCGGGAGCGAGTGGACGAGATCGGTCAGTTGCCGGGACGTGCCGGTGCGATCGGTCCGTTGCATCGAGATCGGTCGGTTGATGGACCGATCTCGAGGCAACCGACCGATCTCGGACGAGCGGGGCCGACACCGGGCTGGAGTCAGCGCCTGAGCACCGTCCGGATCAGGACAACGTGATGCTGTCCAGCTCCGCGTAGCCCGTGCCGCCGCCGAAGTTGGGCGAGCCCTTCGCCAGCCGGATCACGTTGTAGCCGGCCCGCAGCGAGACGGTCACGCTCGTCGTCCCGAACTGGGCCCAGCCCGCCGTCGGCGGATAGGACACCGTCGAGAACGCGCCGCCGTTGTACGCCAGCCCGTGGGTCGACGTCGACCCGGTGCCGTTCGCGTACCGGACCGCCATCGTGTAGCTGCGGGCCGTCGGCACGTTCACCGTGAAGTCGACGAAGCTCTGCGAGCGCATGTCGGCGGTGCCGTCGATGCCGCCGACGTACGAGCCGTTCGACGCCGCCGACGAGCCCCGGGTCTGCGCGTTCACGACGTTCGCGTTCTCGGCCTCGTAGACCTGCTGCCAGCTCGACGTCGGGCCGCCGGCCGGGGTGACGACGACCTGGTAGGCGCCCTCCGCCGTCATCCCGTTGACCGGGACGGTGACGCTGCCGTTCGAGACGGTCAGGGTGGACGTCGACAGCACCGTCGGCGCCGCCACGTGTGTGTGCCGGCCGCTGCCGGGTACCGCGTTCACGGTCACCCGGACCGAGGATCCGAACGAGCCCAGCCCGTTGACCCGCACGCTGTTGTTGCCGCTGTCCCCGCCGAGCACGACGTTGACGATCTTGCGGCTCGAGTCGTACGCCGCGACGCCGTCGAGCCAGCTCTGCGGGGTGGTGCGTACGACGTTGCCTGTTTGTCCGCCGTACCAGCGGTAGGCCCAGTAGGAAGCCGTCGGCTGGCCCTGGAGCGTGAAGAGACCGTCGAACGTGCCCGCCTCGAACCAGTACGCGCGGTGCGCCTCGCGTGCGCCGTGCCGTTCCAGCACCGAGATCCAGTGCACGGCCACGCTCGGGATGTCCATCTGGTTCAGCGAGTTGTACTCGTTGATCGCGATCGGGCGCGGGCTGATGCCGAGCTGGTTCTCGATGGCCCGGTAGTCGGCCACGTGGTCGTCGAACGAGTTCCAGTCCATGTCGCCGAGCTCGTGCCAGACGATGACGTCGGGGAGCGTGCCCGTGTCCCGGGCGTGGGTCAGGAACGACAGCATCCGGCTGTGGCTGTAGTGCGAGTCGCTGGGCCCCACGATCGGCGTCACCGGGTCGAGCGACCGGATCAGGCGGTGCGTGCGGGTCCAGCCGTCGTTGAACGAGCCGGCCGCCGAGGTGTTCCACGTCCAGTCGGGCTCGTTCCACAGCTCCCAGCCGCGGATGTTCGTCGTCGACGTGGCCGCCAGGCGCTTCTGCACCATGGTCCGGACCTTCTGCTCCCAGTCCGCCCAGCCCTGCCACTGGTAGGGGAACGACGGGTAGATGTCCGGCATGCGGACGAGCTGCTGTGCGCCAGCGCGCGTGATGTTGCCCGCGACGTCAAGCGCGTCGCAGCACGGCTCGGTCGCGCCGTTGCCCAGGTGGGTGGTGCCGGGTGCGGGCTGCGTGAACCCGCTGGGGCTCAGCGGCAGGAGCTGGTCGGTGGTGGGCTTCGAGTCCGAGCCGACGCCGTACAGGCCGCCCGAACCGACGTGCGTCACGGGCCGGACGACGGAGCCGACGTCGACCGTGAGGGTGTTGCCGGCGGCCTGCGCCGGGCTGGCGGGGGAGACCAGCGCGACGCCAAGGACGAGGGCGAGGATGCTGGCGCGGGACAGGGTGCGTTTCATGGGAATCTCCTCGTTGAGATTGCGAACCGGTTCGACGTTCCGGCCCTGATGACGCTAGTTTCGAACGCCGTCCGCCGCAAGAGTCCCAAAAATTCGTTCTTGCGATCCTCGGAGCGGTGTGGTTAGAGTCGAACCGGTTCGCAACGGAAGCGGACTGGTTCAGCAACGGAGCGAGCAGCACAGGAGGCGGAGTGGCCACCATCGGGGATGTCGCCCGGGCGGCGGGGGTCTCCCGCAGCACGGCGTCGTACGCGCTGTCGGGCAAGCGGGCGATCTCGGCGGACGTGCGCCGCCGGGTCGAGGACGCCGTCCGGCAGCTCGGCTACACGCCGAACGCCGGGGCGCGGGCGCTCGCCACGTCGCAGACGATGGTGATCGGGCTGCTCGCCCAGTTCCTCGAGGACGAGTTCGCACCGGCGATGCTCCAGTACATGCTGGGCGTCTCCAACACGGCCCGCGAGCTCGGCTACGACATCCTGCTCGTCACCGAGGCGGACGGCACGCGCGCCCTGCGCCGCATCACCGACTCGCGCATGGTCGACGGCGTCGTACTGCTCAACGTCGCGGAGCGGGACGAGCGCCTGCCGATCCTGCGCGCCGCGGGACAGCCGGGCGCGCTCGTCGGGCTGCCCGCCGACTGCACCGGTGTCGACGTCTTCGACCTCGACTTCGAGGAGGCCGGCCGCCTCATGGTGGACCACCTCCACCGGCTCGGGCACCGCGAGGTGGCCCTCGTGTCGCAGCCCGAGCACGTGATCGAGCGCGGCGGCGCCTACGTGTGGCGCCTGCAGAACGCCGCGGTCGAGGCGGCGAAGGCGCGCGGCATCACGCTGCACACCGTGTCGGCGTCGTCGCACCAGCCCGACGTCGGGCAGGACCTGAACGCCCTGCTCGACACGCACCCCGCCGTCACCGGGCTGCTGATCAACAACGAGGCCGCGGCGGCGGCCCTGCCGACCGTCCTGCACCAGCGCGGGCTGACGGCGCCCAGCGACCTGTCCGTCGTCGGCCGGTACTCGGACGAGTTCGCCCGCACCTTCTCGCTGCCCTACTCCTCGATCGAGAGCGCCCCCGACCGGCTCGGCCGCATGGCTGTGCGCCAGCTCGTGCGCCGGATCGAGGGCGAGGTGGCGGCCGACGAGGCGCACGTCGTGCGGTTCGTGACCCCCGAGCTGGTCGACCGCGGCAGCACCGGCGTGCCCCGGCCGGTCTGAGCCTGCCCCTGCACCACCACCCCAGCAGACAAGTACCCCCCAGCCGGCCGACGGCGTCGTCGTGCCGGACATGCTCAAGGAGGAACCATGCACCACACCGCGCACCAGACCCGGACCAGGCGCAGGCCCACCACGCTCGCGGCCCTCTCCGCGCTCGCCCTGGTCGGCGTGCTCGGCGCCTGCTCGTCCGGCGGCGCGGCCGCCGGCGGCAGCACCGGCGGCGACGACAGCACCTACACCTGGTGGGACCCGTACCCCCAGCACGACGACGCGTCCGACTGGGCCGGCCGGGTCCAGGCGTGCGGCGAGGAGGCCGGCGTCACCATCGAGCGCACCGCCTACGACACCACCGCGCTGACCAACCAGGCGCTGCTGGCCGCGCAGGAGGGCACGTCGCCCGACGTCATCCTGCTGGACAACCCGGCGGTGTCCACGCTCGCGGACACCGGCATGCTCACCACCGTCGAGGAGTTCGGCCTCGACACCTCCGCCATCGACGAGAACCTGCTCGCCGCCGGAGTCGTCGGCGGGGACACGTACGGCATCCCGATCGGCGCCAACACGCTCTCGCTCTACTACAACGCGGAGGTCCTGGAGGCCGCGGGCGTGGACCCGGCCTCGATCACCGACTGGGACTCGCTCACGGCGGCCCTGAAGACGGTCACGGACAACGGTGACAAGGGCATCACGTTCGCCGGCATCGGCACCGAGGAGGGCTCGTTCCAGTTCCTGCCGTGGTTCTGGGGCGCGGGCGCCGACCTGCGCGACCTCGACTCGCCCGAGGCCGTCGCGGCGCTCGACCTGTGGAAGGGCTGGCTCGACGAGGGCTACGCACCCAACTCGGTGATCAACAACTCGCAGAACACCGTGTGGGAGGAGTTCCTCACCGGTGACTTCGCCTTCGCGGAGAACGGCACGTGGCAGGTCAACAGCGCGGCCGAGGCCGGCTTCGAGACGGGCATCGTGCAGCTTCCCGCGCGCGACGGCGGCGTCGCACCGGCACCGACGGGCGGCGAGTTCATCATGGCGCCCGTCCAGGAGGACACCGCGCGCTACGACGTCACCCGCCAGATCGTCGAGTGCATGACGACGCCGGAGGGCTTCGTCGAGACCGCGAACACGTTCGCCTACTACGTGCCACCGACGGCGGACGGACAGGCCGCGCTCGTCGAGGAGAAGCCAGAGCTCGAGCCGTGGGTCGAGGCCGTGCGCAACGCCAAGGGCCGCACGAGCGACGACCTGGGCGCCGACTACCCGGTGATCTCCGAGGCCCTCTGGACGGCGGTCCAGAACGCGCTGTCGGGAGCGGCCACGCCGGAAGAGGCCCTCACCACGGCCCAGACGGAAGCCGAGTCCGGAACCAACTGACCCACCCGCCGTCGTCGAGTGCCGGGTATCTGCGCCTGAACAGCTCTTGAGCCGCAGCTACCCGGCACTCGACGGAAAGACCTAAGGACTTTGTGATGACCACCATCGAGGTTGCGGCCACGGCGGTCGGCGCGGACCGGCAGCCGACGCCGCGCCGGCGGCGCGGGCCGGCTGCCTCCCAGTGGGCCGCCGCCGGGTTCGCCGCGCCGCTGCTCGTGTACCTGATCCTCTTCTACCTCTACCCGCTCTGGCGCAACATCGACCTCAGCGTCCACGACTACACGATCCGCGCGTTCGTCCAGGGCAACGCCGAGTTCGTCGGGTTCGAGAAGTACGCCGAGATCTTCAGCTCCGCGACGTTCCCGACGGCGCTGTGGAACACCGCGGTCTTCACCGTCGTCTCCATCGTGTTCCAGTACGCGACAGGCCTGGCGCTCGCGGTCTTCTTCCGCTCGGGGTTCCGGCTGTCCGGCCTGCTGCGGGCGATGTTCCTCGTGCCGTGGCTGCTCCCGCTGATCGTCTCGGCGTCGACCTGGGCGTGGATGCTGAACAGTGACAACGGCATCGTGAACTCGGTGCTGGCGGCGTTCGGCGCCGAGCAGATCAACTGGCTCACCTCGCCGGACACCGCGTTGCTCTCGGTGACGATCGCCAACATCTGGCTGGGTATCCCGTTCAACCTCGTGATCCTCTACTCGGGGCTGCAGAACATCCCGGGCGAGGTGTACGAGGCGGCGTCGCTCGACGGCGCGGGGCCGTGGAAGCAGTTCTGGAGCATCACGTTCCCGCTGCTGCGGCCGGTCTCCGCCATCACGATCCTGCTGGGGCTGATCTACACGCTCAAGGTCGTGGACGTCATCTGGATCATGACCACCGGCGGGCCCGGTGACGCGTCGACGACGCTCGCGATCTGGTCCTACCGGGAGGCCTTCGGGACCGGGCAGCCGGACTTCTCGCCCGCCGCCGCTGTCGGCAACCTCTTGATCCTCATCGCCCTCGTCTTCGGATTCCTGCACCTGCAGCTCCAGCGCCGCCAGGAGGACTCATGACCAGCCGCCGTCCGCTCTGGAAGACCGCCCTCGGTCTCGTCCTCACCGCGTTCATGCTGTTCCCCGTCTACTGGATGGTCAACGTCTCCCTGACGCAGACCAGCGACCTGCGGTCCGACCCGCCGCACTGGTTCCCTCTGCACCCCACGTTCGAGGGGTACACGGCGGTGTTCCAGCAGCAGCTCCCGGCGCTCGGCACGAGCCTGCTGGTGGGGCTCGGCTGCGTGGTGCTCACCGTTGTGATCGCCGCGCCGGCCGGGTACGCGCTCGCGCTGCTCAACCTGCGCGGCGGGCGCACGCTGAACTTCCTGCTGCTGGTCGCGCAGATGATCCCGGCGGTCGTCATGGCCATGGGCTTTTACGCGGTCTACAACAGCCTGGGCCTGCTCAACACCGTCGGCGGGCTGATCATCGCCGACTCGACGGTAGCCGTGCCCTTCGGCGTGCTGCTGTACACGGCGTTCATGTCGGGCATCCCGCGGGAGCTGCTGCAGGCCGCGCGGGTCGACGGCGCGGGCGCCTGGCGCACCTTCCGCTCGATAGTGCTGCCGGTGAGCCGCAACTCGACGCTCACGGTCTCGCTGTTCGCGTTCCTGTGGGCGTGGTCGGACTTCATCTTTGCCTCGACCCTGAACCGCAACGGCGAGCTCATCCCGATCACGCTCGGCATCTACAACTACATCGGCAACAACACGACGCAGTGGAACGCGATCATGGCGACCGCCGTCGTCGCGTCGGTGCCGGCGGCGATCCTGCTCGTCGTGGCGCAGCGGTACGTGGCCGCCGGCGTCACCGCCGGCGCGGTCAAGGACTGAGAGACAAAGGAACCCTGTGACAGAGCAACACTCGGCGCGCACCGTCGCGTCGCAGCCTCGGGCGGCCCGGGCACGTCCCGTTGTCCCGCCCGGCCCGCGCCGCGGGCTCGGCGTCGGCGAGCTGCGGCTCGACGGCGGCTTCTGGGGCGCGCTCCAGGAGACGAACGCCGGGGCCACGCTGCAGCACTGCCTCGACTGGATGGAGCAGCTCGGCTGGCTCGGCAACTTCGACCGTGTCGCTGAGGGCGTCACGGGCGGGGAGCGGCCGGGCTGGCAGTTCTCCGACTCCGAGGTGTACAAGCTCCTCGAGGCGCTGGCCTGGGAGTACGGCCGCACGGGCGACCCCGCCACAGGCGCCCTGCTGGGCAAGGTGGTGGACCGGGTGGCGGCCGCCCAGGACGAGGACGGCTACCTCAACACCTGCTTCGGCCACGCCGGGCAGGCCGGCCGGTACACCGACCTCTCGACCGGCCACGAGCTGTACGTCACGGGTCACCTGCTGCAGGCCGCGGTCGCGCGCGTGCGGACGGTGGGGGCGGACGACGCCCTGGTCGACGTCGCCCGCCGCGCCGCGGACCACGTCTGCCGGGAGTTCGGCGCCGACGGGCAGGCCGGCATCTGCGGCCACCCCGAGATCGAGCTCGGCCTGGCCGAGCTGGGCCGCGCGCTCGACGAGCCGCGGTACACCGAGCAGGCGCGGCTCTTCGTCGAGCGCCGCGGGCACGGCACCCTCGCGCCGATCGCGCTGCTCAGCCCCGCCTACTTCCAGGACGACGTCCCGGTGCGCGACGCCGACGTCTGGCGCGGCCACGCCGTGCGCGCCCTGTACCTCGCGGCCGGGGCGGTCGACGTCGCGATGGACACCGGGGACGACGACCTGCGCACCGCCGTCGAGCGGCAGTGGACCCGCTCCGTGGAGCGGCGGACCTACCTCACCGGCGGCATGGGGTCGCGCCACCAGGACGAGGGTTTCGGCGACGACTGGGAGCTGCCGCCCGACCGGGCGTACTGCGAGACGTGTGCCGGTGTCGCCTCCGTGATGGTCTCCTGGCGCCTGCTGCTCGCCACCGGCGAGGTGCGCTACGCCGACCTCATCGAGCGCACCCTCTACAACGTGGTCGCGACGTCGCCCCGCGGTGACGGACGCGCGTTCTTCTACGCCAACCCGCTGCAGCAGCGCGAGCCCGGTGCCGATGTGCGGCCGGACGCCGTCAACCCGCGCGCAGAGGGCGGCGTCCGGGCGCCGTGGTTCGACGTGTCGTGCTGCCCCACGAACGTGGCGCGCACCCTGGCCTCGTGGCAGGCGTACGCGGCGTTCGTCGAGGAGGCGCCCGGCGGTTCGTCGGACGGCGGTTCCGACGGCGGATTCGTCGTGTCGCTCGCCCAGTACGCCGCCGGCGACCTGCGGCTCTCGGTCGACGACCGCGACCCCGGGCAGGGCGGCGGTGAGCTCGCCCTGCGCGTGACCACCGACTACCCGCACGACGGCCGCATCCGCGTCGAGGTCACGGGTGTCCCCGAGCGGCCGGTCACCCTGCGGCTGCGCGTACCCCACTGGGCGGACGGCGCCATGCTCACCTGCCCCGACGGCACCACCACCGCCGTCGGCCCGGGGTGGGCGACGGCCGGCGCCGCCGGGACTCCCGCGCTCGCGGTGGGCGACGTCGTCATGCTCGACCTGCCCATGGCACCTCGTCTGACCTGGCCCGACCCACGGGTCGACGCCGCGCGCGGCACCGTCGCCGTCGAACGCGGCCCGCTCGTGCTCGCGCTGGAGTCGGTGGACCTGCCCGACGGCGTGCTGCTCGACCAGGTGCGGCTCGACCCTGCGGTCGCGCCCCGTGCGCAGGACGACGGTGCGGTGGTCCGTGCCGCCGTCGTGCCGCTGCCCGGGGGCGGGGCGGGCACACCGCCGTTCGGTTCCAGCGGTCCGGGCGGTGCGCTGACGCCGTCGTCCGACACGGGCGTGCCCGCCGCGCTCGACCTGACCCTGGTGCCCTACCACCGCTGGGCCGAACGCGGCCCGTCGACCATGCGGGTCTTTGTCCCGACTGCCCGACCCGAGGAGATTCGATGACCGACCCCACCACGCCGGTGCGCGCCGCTGAGCCGGCCGAGCTGCCGGTCCGCGCCGACGGCACCCGCCTGACCTGGCGGAGCGGTGGCGAGACCGTCGTGGTCGAGCCGTGGGGCCACGACAGCGTGCGGGTACGCGCGACGGTCCTCGGCGACGTCGAGGACACCGACTGGGCCCTGCTGCCGCCGGACCCCGAGGCCCACGCCGCCGCGCGCGTCGAGCTGCGGGCGGACGGCGCGACGCTCGTCAACGGCACCATCCGCGTCGAGCTCACCGCCACCAGCGGGTTCTACGAGTCCGTCGGCTACGAGGTGGCGCGCTGCGAGCTGGCCTTCTACGACGGGGATGGCCGGCTGCTGCTCCGCGAGCTGGGCCAGGGCGGCTCGCTCCAGCTGCGGGCCCGGAACTTCCGTCCGCGGCTCGGCGACGACGGGCACACGCTCACGGCGTCGTTCGAGTCCGACCCGGAGGAGAAGCTGTACGGGATGGGCCAGTACCAGCAGCACGTGCTGGACCTCAAGGGCTCGACGTTCGAGCTGGCGCACCGCAACTCGCAGGCGAGCGTGCCGTTCGTGATGTCGAGCGGCGGGTACGGCTTCCTGTGGCACGACCCGGCGATCGGCCGGGCGACGTTCGCGCGCAACCGGTCGGAGTGGCACGCCGAGTCCACGCGGCAGCTCGACTACTGGGTGACGGCGGGCCGCACGCCCGCGCAGATCTCGCGCGCCTACGCCGAGGCGACGGGACGCGCCCCGATGATGCCCGAGCGCGGCCTCGGGTTCTGGCAGTGCAAGCTGCGCTACTGGAACCAGGAACAGCTCCTGGAGGTCGCTCGCGAGCACCACCGGCGCGGGCTGCCGATGGACGTCATCGTCGCCGACTTCTTCCACTGGCCGAAGATGGGCGACTACCGGTTCGAGGACGAGTTCTGGCCGGACCCCGCGGCCATGGTCGCCGAGCTGGGCGAGCTCGGCGCCGAGCTCATGGTCTCGGTGTGGCCGCAGGTCTCGCTGGAGTCGGAGAACGACTCGTACCTGCGCCGGAACAACCTGCTGGTGCGCGCCGACCGTGGGCTCGACGTCCACATGTCGTTCCAGGGCCCCAGCACCTTCCTCGACGTGACCAACCCCGAGACGCGGCGCTGGCTCTGGGACATCTGCCGGCGCAACTACGGCGCCCACGGCATCCGCACGTTCTGGCTGGACGAGGCCGAGCCCGAGTACGGCGTCTACGACTACGACAACTTCAGGTACCACCTGGGCCCGGCCCTGCGGGTGGGCAACGTGTACCCGCAGGCGTTCGCGCGGGCCTTCTACGAGGGCCAGGTGGCGGACGGCGAGAGCGAGGTCGTCAACCTGGTCCGGTGCGTGTGGGCGGGCAGCCAGCGTTACGGGGCGCTGGCCTGGTCCGGCGACATCTCCTCGACGTTCGAGGACCTGGCGCGGCAGGTCACCGCGGGCATCCACATGGGCGTCGCGGGGATCCCGTGGTTCACCACCGACATCGGCGGGTTCCACCGGGGCGACGTCACCGACCCGGCGTTCCACGAGCTGCTCGTGCGCTGGTTCCAGTTCGGCGCGTTCAGCCCCGTGATGCGGCTGCACGGCGACCGGCTGCCGGGGCACGAGGTGGTGGCGGCCGACGGCTCGGCGCGGCTGGGATCGGGTGGCCCCAACGAGCTGTGGAGCTTCGGCGAGGAGGTCTACGGCGTACTGGAACGCTACGTCCACTTGCGCGAGAGCCTGCGCGACTACGTGCGCGACGTCATGCGCGCCGCGCACACCGACGGCCAGCCGGTGATGCGCGGCCTGTTCCACGACTTCCCCGGCGACTCCCGGGCGTGGGACGTGGACGACCAGTTCCTGCTGGGGCCCGACGTCCTCGTCGCGCCGGTCCTCGCGGCGGGCGTGCGGGAGCGCGACGTCTACCTCCCCGCGGGTGCCCGCTGGACCGACGCCGCCACGGGCGCGGTGCACGACGGCGGGGTCACGGTGCGCGCGGACGCCCCGCTCGACGTCGTGCCGGTGTTCCTGCGTGACGGCGCCCTGCCGCACGTGGTCGGCCGCACGACGGGGCGGGTCGTGCCGGGTGCGCCCGTCGGAGGTGCGGGGCCAACGGCTGCGGGGTCAAGTGCCGGGCCTACGACTGCCGGGGCGGCGTGAGTGCGCCTGTCGCAGTCCGTCGGCCCTTCGTCCCGCGAGGTCGGCAGTTCCGCGCGAGGTCGGCAGTTCCGCGCGAGGTCGGCACATGGCATCGAGATCGGTCCGGCGCTGGACCGATCTCGATGCGGACTGCCGACCTCGCGGGTGGTTCGCGGCGGACTGCCGGTGTCGGGACGCACCTTCCGGGGTGCCGTTCGGCTGGGCGTCGTCGAACCGGTTCGCCTGGCGGGGAAGATCCGCCCCCGTGGCCGGTGTGGCGCGCCATCCGGGCGCGGGTTCGGTCCCTTGCACTGCGCCAGACGTGAGATCGGTCCGTTGCTCTGAGAGGTCGCCGCCGCCGTCGACCGGCTGGAGGAGCTCGTGCGACGGCGGTGACCGG
>NZ_JBFAKY010000048.1:0-35521 GCF_040656015.1 Promicromonospora sp. NPDC050249
CACGACCACAACCTGCTGTACTGCGACTTCAAGCCGGACAACATCATCGCCCAGGGCGACGGCGTCAAGCTGATGTGGACAATGTCTACTCCGCGCAACACACCCCGCCGACTAGCTGTTTCCCCGGAGCAGCGGGCATGAAACAGGAAGAGTTCCGGTGGGTGTCCGCATTCGCAGGAGCACGTGGCAGGATGCGTGCATGACCTCAGCACGGCACCCCGCGGACCGGCGGGGCAGGCTCCCCGCGCGGGCTGAGGTGGTGGTCGTCGGCGGCGGTGCGATCGGCGCGTCGGTGGCATTCCACCTCGCCGAGGACGGCGTCGACGTGCTGCTCCTGGAGGCCGACGAGCTCGCGTCGGGCAGCTCGGGCAAGCCCATCGGGGGAGTGCGGGCGCAGTTCTCCGACCCCGCGAACGTCGACCTCGGCAACCGCAGCCTCGAGCTGTACGAGGACTTCGCCAACCGTCCGGGCGCGGACATCGGTCTGCAGCAGCCGGGCTACCTGTTCCTCCTGCCGGACGCCGACGACGTCACGCTCTTCGAGGAGTCGGTGGCCATGCAGAACGAGCGCGGGGTGGCGAGCCGCATGCTCAGCCCCGACGCCGTCCGCCGGCTCAACCCGTACGTCGACGTCGACAGGTACAAGGGCGCCGCCTACGCCGCGCGGGACGGGTTCGCCCACCCCAAGGCCGTCGTCGAGGGGTACGCAGCGGGGGCCGAGCGCCACGGCGCGACCGTCCGCACGCACGTGACGGCCGTCGACGTCGAGACGAGGGGCGACGACGTCGTCGCGGTCTGGACGAACCAGGGCCGGGTGCGGACCGGCGCCGTCGTGCTGTGCGCGGGCGCGTGGACGCGCGACGTGGCCACCAAGGCGGGACTCGACCTGCCTGTCGACCCCTACCGGCGGCAGATCGGCTTCACCCCTGCGCTGGAGCCCGCGCCGTCGCGGATCCCGTTCACCATCGACTACGGCACCACCTTCTACTTCCACAACGCGGCGCCCGACGGCCTGCTGCTCGGGATCGCCGACCCGGCGACGCCCATCGCCTTCGAGCGCACGTACGACCCGGCCTGGCTGCCGCTGCTGCGCGGCGCGCTGGGAGCCTGCGCCCCCGAGCTGGTCGACGTGCCGGTCGCGCGCGGCTGGGCGGGGCTCTACGAGATGACGCCGGACCACAACGCCCTCATCGGCGAGGCGGCCGGCGTGCCGGGGCGCGTGCTGTACGCCGCCGGCTTCTCCGGTCACGGGTTCCTGCAGGCACCCGCGGTCGGCGAGGCGGTGCGTGACCTGTACGCGGGCCGCACGCCCCCGATCGACGTGTCCGGGTTCAGCGCCGACCGGTTCGCCGCGGACGACTCCGGCACGACCACCACCGGCACCACCACCGGCCCGGGGCGACGAGGCCCCGAGGCCAACATCATCTGACGGCCCCATCTGACGGACCATTGAAGGACAAGGAGACACCGATGTCGGCACCGACGTTCCTCGAGCCCTGGCAGCTGAGGGCCGCGTTCGCGCGCAGCCTCTCGGACATGTACGGCACGGAAGTTCCGGCCTACACCACGCTGCTGGACGTGTCGCACGAGGTCAACGCCGACTTCGTGGCGAAGCACGGGGCGGACGCCGAACGGCTCGGCTCCATCGCCCGCGTCACCGCGGAGCGGCACGGCGCGATCCGCGTGGGAACGCCCACCGAGATGGCGCAGGTCGCCCGGATCTTCGGCGCGATGGGTATGCAGCCGGTCGGGTTCTACGACCTGCGCGACGCGTCGTCGAGGTCCGTCCCCGTGATCTCGACGGCGTTCCGGCCGATCGAGCGCGCGGAGCTGGCGCGCAACCCGTTCCGGGTCTTCACGTCGATGCTCGTCACGGCGGACCGCCGGTTCTTCACCGCCGACCTGGAGCGGCGCCTGGAGAACTTCCTCGGCGCCCGCACGCTGTTCGGCCCGGAGCTGCTGACCCTCGCGGACCGCGCCGAGGCCGAGGGCGGCCTGCCCGAGGACCAGGCGGCCGAGTTCCTGCTCCTGGCGACCGAGGCGTTCGAGCTGTCCCGGGAGCCCGTGGACCAGGCCTGGTACCGCGAGCTGGAGGCCGTCAGCGCCGTGGCCGCCGACATCGGTGGCATCGCCTCGACGCACATCAACCACCTCACGCCGCGCGTGCTCGACATCGACGACCTGTACGCCCGGATGGAGGCCCAGGGCATCACGATGATCGACGCGATCCAGGGCCCGCCGCGCTGGGAGGGCCCCGACGTCCTCCTGCGCCAGACGTCGTTCCGCGCGCTCGCCGAGCCGCGCACCTTCCGCACCGCCGACGGCGAGATCGTGAGCGACTCCCTGCGCGTGCGGTTCGGCGAGGTCGAGGCCCGGGGCATAGCGCTGACCCGCGAGGGCCGTGCCGCCTACGACGCAGCGGTCATCGAGATCGACGAGACCGCCGCCGCGGCCCGCGCCGAGGACCCCGGCCTCACGGAGGCGCAGCGGCAGGAGATCGCCCGCGCCGTCTGGCAGAAGACCTTCCCGACGACGGAGGCGGAGCTCGCCGCCCAGGGCCTCGGCTGGTTCACCTACGAGGTGGACGGCGACGGCACAGGCGTGCGCCGCGAGCCCGTCGTCTACGAGGACTTCCTGCCGCGTTCGGCGGCCGGCATCTTCCAGTCCAACCTGACCTCCGACGGCGCCAAGGACGCGAGCCAGCAGGGCACTGACCGTGACGCCGACTGGATGTCCGGCGCGCTCGGCCGCGAGCTCAACGACCCCTTCGACCTGTACGCCGACCAGGTGGACAGGTCGCTCGCCGCCGCCGCCGAGACCCTCGGCGTCGACCCGGCCACCCTCACCACGCCCAACCGCACAACGGGAGCATCGCGATGACCAGCACCACCACCCACACCCCGCTGACCACCGAGCTGCGGGACGCCGCGCTCGCCGCCCTGGAGCGGCTGGGTGCCACGGCTCCGGAGGCCTCGACCGACGGTGACCTCCCCGTCGTGTCGCCGCTGTCCGGCCAGCCCCTGCTGTCCGTGCGTCGTGACGGCGCCGCAGAGGCCACTGCCGCCGTCGACCGGGCCGCCGAGGCCTTCACGACGTGGCGCTCCGTCCCCGCCCCCGTGCGCGGCCAGGTGATCAAGCGCCTGGGCGAGCTGCTGACCGAGCACAAGACCGACCTGGCCGAGCTGGTCACCATCGAGGCGGGCAAGGTCACGAGCGAGGCCCTGGGCGAGGTCCAGGAGATGATCGACATCTGCGACTTCGCCGTCGGGCTGTCGCGGCAGGTCGGCGGACGCACGATGCCGTCGGAGCGCCCGGGCCACCGCCTCATGGAGACGTGGCACCCGATGGGCGTCGTCGGCGTGATCAGCGCGTTCAACTTCCCGGTGGCCGTGTGGTCCTGGAACACGGCCGTCGCGCTCGTCTGCGGCGACACCGTGGTGTGGAAGCCGAGCGAGAAGACGCTGCTCTCGGCAGTGGGCGCCTCCGCGCTGCTCGACCGGGCGCTGGCCGAGGCCGGCTTCCCGGCGGGCGTCTCGCAGCTGCTCCTCGGCGACCGCGAGGCGGGCGAGGCCCTCGTGGCAGACTCCCGCGTGGCGCTCGTCTCCGCGACCGGCTCCGAGCGGATGGGCCAGCAGGTCGCCCCCGTCGTCGCCGCGCGCGGCGGCCGGTACCTCCTGGAGCTGGGCGGCAACAACGCGGCGATCGTCGCGCCGTCGGCTGACCTCGACCTCGCCGTACGCGGCGCGGTGTTCTCGGCGGCCGGCACTGCCGGCCAGCGCTGCACCTCGCTGCGGCGCCTGATCGTGCACGAGTCGGTGGCGGACGAGGTCGTCGCGCGGCTCTCGAAGGTCTACAGCAACCTGCCGGTCGGCGACCCGCGTGCCGAGGGCACCCTGGTCGGCCCGCTGGTCGACGCCGGTGCACGCGACCGCATGCTCGCCGCGATCGACGAGGCGGTGGCCGCGGGCGGCAGGCTCGTGGTGGGCGGTACAGCGGTCACCGTTCCCGGCGCCGAGGACGCGGCCTACGTGCACCCCGCGATCGTGCGGATGACGACGCAGGCCGACGTCGTCAAGCGGGAGACGTTCGCCCCGATCCTGTACGTGCTGACCTACTCGGAGCTGTCCGAGGCGATCGCGCTGCACAACGACGTGCCCCAGGGCCTGTCGTCGGCGATCTTCACCATGGACGTGCGCGAGGCCGAGACGTTCATGTCGGAGGTCGGCTCCGACTGCGGCATCGTGAACGTCAACATCGGGACCTCCGGCGCGGAGATCGGCGGCGCGTTCGGCGGCGAGAAGTCGACGGGCGGCGGACGCGAGTCCGGTTCGGACGCGTGGAAGCAGTACATGCGCCGCGCCACGAACACGGTGAACTACTCGACCGAGCTGCCGCTGGCGCAGGGCGTCAACTTCGGCTGACCGTCCCACCGGCTCGTCCGCGAAGTAGAGCGCCTGTCCGGTCTCCTTGGTCTCACACCAGGGAGACGCAGACAGGCGCTCTACTTCGCGGACGAGCCGGTGAAAGTCAGGAAAGTCCTGCGGAGACCTTGGCCATGGAGCCGGTCTCGGTGGTCGGCACGTCGGTGCTGGGGGCGTACTTGTTCACCGCGCTCACGGAGACTCCCACCCGCTCTGCGACCTCGTCGAGGCTGAGGTTCTGCTCCCACCGGAGCACGCGGATCTGGCTGATCTGGTGCGTGCTGAGCGACGGCGCCGAGCTGACCGCTGGCGTCGCCCCGGTGACCGTGGGCAGCGTCCCGGTGCTGGGGCGCGTCTCCCAGTCCGTCGCCGGCGTCACGGGCGCGTACTTGCGTTCCAGCTGCACGCGCTCGGTCTCACCGGTCAGGGCAGGCTCGGACCGGATCCGCTCGGGCGCGGCGGCCGGGTCGGCGCGGCCGGTCAGGGCAGGCTCGTCGTGCGCGGACCTGTCGTGCTCGTCGCCGCCGTCGGTCACGGCCAGGCCGAGCTGGACGCCGGCGGGAAGGACCAGCTCGGGCAGGTTCACGCGGGCCGGCGCGCGGTCGGCCGCGGTCCGCTCGAGCTCGCTCTGGTCCGGCATCCACTCGCCGGCCAGTGCAGCGGCCTCCTGGACGACGTCGCGGATGGTGCGCTCCGACTCCAGGTGCGGGCGGGTCACCTCCGCTGTGACGCCTGCGGGCACGTGTCGGTGGACCCGGGTCACGGCGGCGTTCACGTCCGCGATGCGTGCGTCACGCTCGTCCTCGGGGGCGATCTGCGCCAGCCGCACCGCGTCGAGCATGTCCAGCACGGCCGTCTCACGGTCGAGCTCGATCTGCGCCAGCCGGTCGAGGTTGCGCGCACTCGACGCCGACTGGAAGAACAGGTGCACCGCGACAGCCGCGAGGACGGGGGCGACGGCACGGGACACGGCGAAGATGCCCTCGCCGAGCAGCCAGCCGTGCCAGGCGGCGAGCGCGCCGGACAGCACGCCGACGACGATCGCGCCGCCGAGCCAGCGGCCGTGCCCGGCCGGCTCGCGGCCGCTCTCGAGCGCTCGGTCGGCCCGACGTCGTCCCTCCCAGGCCAGGCCGATCACCAGCGCCTCGTAGGCGATACCAAGCGCGTAGCCGAGCTCGGGCCCCTCATAGGCGGCGATGGTGTGTGACATGCCGATGTAGGCCCAGGCCGAGAGGCCGAAGGCACCCAGGAAGAACCCCGGGTTTCTGCGTATGTCGGCGATGACCGCAGGAACGCGTCGGGGGCGTTTCTCCGATGCCATGATGGGTGTATCCCTTTCCGTCGGTACGGGTCGGTGAGGCTGTACTGCCGGGACGCGTGGTCGGAACCCGACTGAAGAAGACATGGTGCAAGGCTGATCTTGGACCATGTTGGGCCCTTTGTGCTCTTTACGGACGAGATTTAGCCTCTATTGCCCCGCTCGGCCCGCCGGCGACCGGCGAGGCGGTGGGTCAGTCGATCGGGGCCGGCTCGTCCGGCAGGGTGAAGGTGGTGGCGAACTCGGCTGAACGGTATCCCGCCCGCTCCGCCGTCACCGTCACTCGCACGCGGTGGCCCTTGTAGGCCCCGCGGAGCCAGATGCGGGGACTGGGTCCGTACTCCGACGTGATGGTCTCGCCGGTCTCGACGTCGACCCACGCCCACGTGTAGGTGACGTTCGGGTCCTGGTCGACCTCGCAGTAGGCGAACCAGCCGAGGTGCGCCTGGCCGTCGACCAGCTCGATCGTGCAGCCCGGCTGTGGCACCGACGGTTGGGGCACCATGCCTGTGGCGTTGGAGAGCGCCGTGGCCTCGGCATACCCGGGCCGGGTGGCGGTGAGACTGACCTGGACGGCCTTGCCCACGTCGTCGAGCGCGACGGTGTAGGTGCACGACCCGAGGTTGTCCCGTTCCGCGCCGCCGATGCTCCACAGGCACGAGGTGCCGGCCGGCTGCGGCGTCCAGCCGGTCGCTTCCGCTGTGATCTTCTGGCCGACCTGGACCTGGGCCGGGATCGACACGGCGCCCGGCCGGAACCGAGCCGGGGCCGCTTCCTGCTCGTTCACGGCCTGCTCCTCGACGGGCAGGGCGACAGGAGAGCTCTCGGGCGTCGCCGACGGTTTCGCCTTCGGCTTCTTCGCCGTCGGGGTGGGGCTGGGCTTGTCGGACGGCTCGGCCGACGGCGAGCCCTCGGCCTGGGGTGCGAGCACGCCGGGCGTGTCGTCGGGAGTCATGAAGTGCACGACTGCCGCCGCGACACCACCCCCGGCCAGCAGCAGACCCGCCGCGACCACGCCGGTCAGGATCCTGCGCCGGGTCCTGCCCGACGACGCGGGCGCCTCCGGGCGGTCCCGCTCGGCCGGGGACGCCGGTACCGCGCCCAGCTCCGTGTCCGCGTCGGGCAGACCGGGGCCGTCGTCGACCGCCTCGACGTACGGCAGATCGACGGCCGGCAGGCCGGCGGCCGGCAGGCCGGCGCGCGACGGCTCAGCGGGCGACGGGTCGGCGAGCACCGGTTCGGCGAGCAGCGCGAGCACCGCCGCCGTCGTCGGGCGCGCGGCGGGGTCCTTGGCCAGGCAGGCGCCGACCAGGCGGCGCAGGCCGGGCGGCAGGGCGCCGAGGTCGGGCTGCTCGTGCACGATCCGGTACGTGACCGTCGCGAGGCTGCCCGTCCCGAACGGCGCGGTCCCGGCCTGCGCGAGGTGGGCGACGGCGCCGAGCGACCACACGTCGGTGGCGGTGGTGACGGCCTCGCCCCGGGCCTGCTCCGGCGACATGAACTGGGGCGTCCCCGGCTGCACGCCCGTGGTGGTCAACGACGTGGCGTCCGACTCGGAGACGATGCCCATGTCGATCAGCACCGGCCCGTCGGGGCCGAGCAGCACGTTGGCCGGCTTGAGGTCGCGGTGGACGAGCCCTTCGCGATGGATGGCGTCGAGGGCCTCGGCAAGACCGGTGACGAGCTCGCGGACCGCAGGCTCGGGCAGGCTCCCCAGCTCGGCGATGGCCTGCGCCAGGGTGGGTCCTGGAACGTACTCGGTGGCCAGCCAGGGTGTTGGGGCGTCGACGTCGAAGTCGACGACGGCTGCCGTGCGGCGGCTGCGCACCTTCGTCGCAGCCGCTACCTCACGGCGGAAGCGGGTCCGGAACTCGCTCTCGCCGGTGCGTTCCGGGTGGATGACCTTGATCGCGAGCAGGCGACCGCTCCGGGTGGCTCCGAGGTACACCATGCCCATGCCGCCCCGGCCCAGCCGGCCGCGGATCTCGTAGCCACCGAGCTCGGGCGGGTCGTCGGCGGTGGGTGGTGCGATCTCAGGTGCACGGACACGTCGTGCGACGTCAGACAGCACAGAAAACTCCCTCAGGTCGGATGCGCTCGCTCGGGCCGACCGATCAGTGCGCTCGCCGGGACGAGGGTACCGGAACGGGCCCCGGTGCTCAGCCGCCGCTGACGCTCAGCTCGGCCTCGCGCAGCTTCGCCTCGAACTCCTCGGACAGGTCGCGGGAGTCGAGCCAGCCGTACGGGAGGTGCGGCGTCTTCGGCGAGCCGGCGCGGCCGCGCGGCCCCTCGGCGTCGTCCCCGGGGTACGGAGCGTCGAGGTCCAGGGCGTCGAGCCGCTCGCGCAGCTCGGCGAGGGTGTCGATCAGGGCGAGCTCGTGACGCTTCTCGCCGCCCACCGCATAGCCCTTGAGGTACCAGGCCATGTGCTTGCGCAGGTCGCGCATGCCCTTGCCCTCGTCGCCGTCGAAGTACTCGATCATGAGCTCGCCGTGCCGGTAGATCGTCTCGGCGACCTCGCGCAGGCCCGGCCGGACCCGTAGGTCGGAGCCGTTGAAGGCGGCGGCAAGGTCGGCGAACAGCCACGGGCGGCCCTGGCAGCCCCTGCCGACGACGACGCCGTCGGCGCCCGTCTCCTCGACCATGCGCAGGGCGTCCTCGGCGGACCAGATGTCGCCGTTGCCGAGCACGGGGACCGTGCGGACGGCCTCCTTGAGGCGCGCGATGGCCTCCCACTCGGCCTGGCCGGAGTAGTGCTGCGCGGCGGTACGGGCGTGCAGCGCGACGGCGGCGACGCCGAGCGACTCCGCGATCCGGCCCGCCTCCAGGTAGGTCAGGTGGTCGTCGTCGATGCCCTTGCGCATCTTGATGGTGACGGGCACGCCGTAGGGCTTGGCGGCGTCGACGGCCGCCTGCACGATGTCGGTGAAGAGCTGCCGCTTCCAGGGCAGCGCGGCTCCGCCGCCCTTGCGGGTCACCTTGGGCACCGGGCAGCCGAAGTTCAGGTCGACGTGGTCGGCGCGGTCCTCGCCCGCGATGATCTTCACCGCGGCGCCGACCATCGCCGGGTCCACGCCGTACACCTGGGCGGAGCGGGGCTGCTCGTCCTCGCCGAACGTCACGATCCGCAGCGCCTCGACGTTGCGCTCCACCAGCGCGCGGCTCGTCACCATCTCGGCGACGTACAGGCCCGGGTCGAACCCCGTCGACTGCCCGGCCTCACGGCACAGCGTGCGGAAGGCGCGGTTCGTCACCCCCGCCATGGGCGCGAGCACCACCGGCGTGGCGACGGTGATGGGCCCGATCTGCAGGGGCTTGAGCAGGGCTGTGGTCGTGTCGAGGGCGGAGGTCACGATGCCATTGTTCCACCTGCGCCGCGCCGGGCGGCCGGGTGTGGCGACCTTCACGCCTCGTTGCTCCGGGGTGTCGCCCTATGCTGTAATGAGTCAACGCATTGATTCATTACGGAGGAACCGTGCACGCACTGGTCATCGTGATCGCCCTGGGACTGCCTGTCCTGACTGTCGCCCTCGTCGTGCTGCTGGTCGCCCGCCGGGGTGGCCCGCCGCACGACCTCGACGCCACGGTCGTGGCGGCCCGTGGGCACGAGACGCGTATCTCGGCCGTGGCTGCCACCACGAGCGTCGTGGTGGTCGTCGCCCTCTGGATCGCGGCGGCGACCTGGGGCGAACCCGGGGTGCTGCTCGGTGTGGCGCCCTTCGCCGCGGCACTGGCGTTCAGCCTGGCCCGAGCAGTAGGTGAGGCGCGCTGGCCGCGCCCCACCGGTGACGTCCGCAGCGCACCGCTGGTGCGGCGAGGCCTGCGGGACCAGGGCGGGTGGCGGCTGCCGCTCTTCGCGAGCACGGTGGCGGGGCTGGTCGTCGCTCTCGTGGTGTTCGGGCTGACCGCGGCCGATGACGGGCGTAGCGTCGAGAGAGTGCTCGACGCCGGTCGGCAGACCCATGGCGCCGGGCCGTACCCCGGCTGGGCGATCGGCGTGCCCGCACTTCTCGTCCTCGGGCTCGCCGTCGGTGCGACGTTCGTGGCGCTGCACGCCGTGACCCGGCGTCCGCCGATCGGGCTGCTCTCCCCGGAGCAGGACGACGCGATCCGGCGCACGTCCGCGGCCCGGGTGCTCGCTGGTGCGCAGATCTGGGTGGGGCTGGGCGGTGCCGCGTACCTGGCCTTTGCGGCCGGCGCGCTGCTCAGGGTCGACGCACCGGCGGGCGGCCTCGTCTGCCTGCTCCTGGCGCTCGTGGTCTTCGTCGGCTCCGTGGTGATCGCGGTCACGGCGTTGCCCTCTCGGCGCGCCACCGCCGCCCCGGACGCACAGCGCGCCGCCACGCAGGGGCCCACGGTATGACCGCGCTCCAGGTCGACCTGGCCTCACCGGTGCCGGTCTACGAGCAGATCCGGAGCCAGGTCGCGGCGCTGGTCGCGGTGGGCGGCCTGCATCCGGGGGACCGGCTGCCCGCCTCGCGGGACCTGGCCCGGGACCTGGGGATCGCCGTCGGCACCGTGCAGCGGGCGTATCGCGAGCTGGAGGCGGGCGGCGTGGTCACCAGCCGACGCCGCGTGGGGACGGTGGTTGCGGAGCCGCCCGCCCGCGGCCTGCGCGGTGGGTCAGAGCCCGGCGGCGAGCCGCAGCGCCCGGCCGACGGGCCGACGTCGGGCGCCGGCGGGCTGGTGGACGAAGCGCGGGCTTTCGTGACCCGGGCGCGCGAGCAGGGACTGAGCGACGAGGCGGTACTGGCCCTCGTCCGGGGCGCACTGCTCCCGGAGCAGCACGGCGGGTGACCATGCAGTTCCTGCCGGCCGGGGATTTCACATGGCAGCAGGCGCATGGTCGTTTTGCGCCGTCGCGGCGGGATATCGCCCGGTTCCGTCGTCGCAGGATCTTTTGCCGATCCTCGCGGGCATGTCTGTAATGGATCTGCCGGAGCATCGAGGGGCGCGAGGCCACCGGACACGTGGACCGTGACACCGGGCCGCGTCCGACCGCTATGGGGGTCTCGCGATGCAGACAGAGGACCGCGCACAGGAGCGCACGGTGAAGATCAGCGTCGCCACGCTCACCGCGATGGTGGTGGGCTCGATGGTGGGCGCCGGTGTCTTCTCACTGCCGAGCCGGTTCGCCGGCGAGACCGGGGTGCTCGGAGCCCTCATCTCCTGGACGATCGCGGGCGCCGGCATGCTCATGCTCGCCTTCGTGTTCCAGCGGCTCGCGATGCGCAAGCCCGACCTCGACTCGGGCGTCTACGCCTACGCGAAGGCCGGCTTCGGCGAGTACCTCGGTTTCTTCTCGGCGTTCGGGTACTGGGCCAGCGCGTGCGTCGGCAACGTCACCTACTGGATCCTCATCATGTCGACGGTGGGCGCGATCCTGCCCGTGCTCGGCGAGGGCGACACCCCCGTCGCGTTCCTCGTGTCCTCGGCGTGCGTGTGGGGGTTCTACCTGCTGGTCCGCCGCGGCGTGAAGGAGGCGGCGGCCATCAACCGCATCGTCACCGTCGCCAAGGTGCTGCCGATCATCACGTTCGTGCTCATCGCGGTCTTCCTGCTGGACCCGCAGGTGCTCGTGGACAACTTCGAGGGCTACGGCATCACCGGCCCGCTGTTCGACCAGGTGCGCGGCACCATGCTCGCCACCGTCTTCGTCTTCCTCGGGGTGGAGGGCGCCAGCGTCTACTCGCGGCACGCGCGGCGCCGGGAGGACGTCGGCCGGGCGACCGTCCTTGGCTTCCTCATGGTGCTCGCGATCTTCGCCTCGGTGACCATCGTGTCCTACGGCATCCTGCCGATGGAGGAGCTCGCCCAGCTGCGCCAGCCGTCCATGGCGGGCGTGCTGGAGGCGGCCGTCGGCGGCTGGGGCGCCGTCTTCGTCAGCATCGGCCTGATCGTCTCGGTGCTGGGCGCCTACCTGGCCTGGACCCTCATGTCGTCCGAGGTGCTGTACGTCGCGGCCAAGGACCGGGACATGCCGAGGTTCCTCGCCCGGTCGGACGCCAACGACGTGCCCCGGGCGGCGCTCCTGCTGACCACCGCGCTCATCCAGGTGGTCCTGGTCATCACGCTGCTGTCCGACGACGCGTTCACCTTCGCGCTGGACCTCACCAGCGCGCTCTCCCTGATCCCGTTCCTGCTCGCGGCGGGCTACGCGCTCAAGCTGGCGCTGGGCCGGGGCGGGCCGGCGGCCGGGAGCCCCACGGCGCGCGACCTCGTCATCGCGGCGCTCGCCGTCCTCTACACGGCGTTCCTGCTCTTCGCGGCCGGGCTGACGTTCGTGCTGCTCTCGTTCGTCATCTACGCCCCGGCGACGATCCTCTTCGTGATGACCCGCCGCGAGCAGGGCCGGCGGGTGTTCAGCAGGGGCGAGCTGGTGATCTTCGTCGTCTCCGTGGTCGGCGGGGTGGCCGGCGTCGTCGCGCTCGCGACGGGCGCGATCTCCATCTAGGGAAGGCACACGATGACCATCCACAGCGGCGACACACCCTGGGCGTCACTGCCCTCGACGGAACTACCCAAGGTGTCACGACCTTCGGAGTCACTACCCTCGGAATCCTATGGAGTGCACTCCGAGGTGGGACGCCTCCGCAAGGTGCTCGTCTGCCGGCCGGGCCTCGCCCACCGGCGGCTCACCCCGACCACCTCGGACGACCTGCTCTTCGACGACGTGCTCTGGGTGGACCGGGCGATCGAGCACCACGCGGGGTTCGTGGCGGACCTGCGGTCGCGCGGCGTCGACGTCGTCGAGCTGCACGACGTCCTCGCCGAGACGGTACGGGTGCCCGGGGCGCGGGACTGGCTGCTGGACCGCAAGATCGTCCCCGGCATCGTCGGGCCGGGGCTGATCGACGCGACCAGAGAGTTCCTCGAGGACCTGGTCGCGGAGCAGCTCGCCGAGTACCTGATCGGTGGGCTGGCGACGCACGACGTGCCCGACCTGCCGGCGTCGTACCGCTCGCTGGCCGAGTACACGGCCGACTCGCGCGAGTACCTGATGGCCCCGGTGCCCAACACGCTGTTCACGCGCGACACGACCTGCTGGCTCTACGGCGGGGTCACGCTCAACCCGCTGTACTGGCCCGCGCGGCACGACGAGACGCTGCTGATGAAGGCCGTCTACGAGTTCCACCCGGACTTCGTCGGGTCGACCGTCTGGTGGGGCGACCCCGAGACCGACCACCAGCGCGCGACGCTGGAGGGCGGGGACGTCATGCCGGTGGGCAACGGCACGGTGCTCGTCGGCATGAGCGAGCGCACGTCGCGGCAGGCGATCACGCAGCTCGCGGCGGCCCTGTTCGAGGGCGGCGCGGCCGAGCGGGTGATCGTGGCGGGCATGCCCAAGCTGCGCGCGGCCATGCACCTGGACACCGTCATGACGTTCGCCGACGTCGACACGGTCACCGTGTACCCGCGCATAGTGGGTTCCATCCACCCGTTCGTGCTGCGCCCGGGAACAAGCGGCGAGGTATCGGTGAGCGACGAGGGCAGCACGACGTTCCTCGAGGTCGTCGCCCGGGAGACCGGGCTGGGCTCGCTGCAGGTCATCGAGACCGGCGGCGACGTCTACGAGTCCGAGCGGCAGCAGTGGGACAGCGGCAACAACGCGGTGGCGGTCGAGCCGGGCGTGGTCTACACGTACGACCGGAACACCACCACGAACGCCCTGCTGCGCAAGGCGGGCGTCGAGGTGATCGAGATCGCCGGCGCCGAGCTGGGCCGCGGACGTGGTGGCGGGCACTGCATGACCTGCCCGATCATCCGCGACCCCGTCACCTGAGCGTGCCGGCCGGCCGCGTGGCCGGCGCGCTGCGTTCGCCCGTCCGCTCGATGTCGGGGCAAGATACGGCCTGACCTGGCCTTTGGCCATGGGGAGTTCAATCGTGGACGGACTTCACCCACCGGGATACGGTTCGGCTGCGGTGTGTTGCACATTGTTCTGACAAATAGTGACTGAGGAGTGCGCATGACCGGCCGGATTCTTGAGCTCGACGCGAAACAGTGGTCCGCGGTGCGGGCGGAGGCGCTGGAGGGCGGCGGTGTGACCGCCGTCGGTACGGCGCTCGCCGAGCATCTCGGCGCGCCCGTGCGCGCGACGCTGGTCTCGACGTCCGGCTCGGCCGGCACGGTGACCCGGCTGACCATGGTCGGGGACCGGGTGCTGCTGGTCATGCAGGTCATCGCCGAACGGGACGGGGAGACCCGCCTCGCGGCCGGGGCCGAGCTCCGGTTCGTCACGGCCGACGAGCTGTGGTCCGCGCTGACCCCCGCTCTGCCGCCCTTCGAGGCGCTGCGTGCTCCGGCATCCGCTGCGCCGGGTGCTCAGGGAGCGCCGACGTCGTCGAACCCGGCGGGGGACCGGGCGGAGCTGGTGCGTCTGCTCGACGACGAGCAGGCGAACCTGCAGGTCACCGTCGAGGCGTGGCGCGAAGGGGAGACGCCCGTGAAGGTGTGGCCGCGGCTGTGGTCGGTGGTGGACGGAAAGCTGCTGGACGTGCGCATGGACGACGGCGCCGTGGCGCCTGTCGAGCGGCCGGCCGGGTCGGTCGCGGCGGAGCTGCAGTGGTCCCTCGTGGGTGCGACGGACGCAGCCGCGCGTGAGACCGGCGGGCCGAGCGCAGCCGGTGGCTCTGGGGCGGGCACAGGCGCATGACGCAGGAGATGCAGGGCCAGGACATCGAGCAGGTCCGGGCGCTGGCCGGCCTCTTCGATGCGTCGGCCGACGAGCTGGAATCAGCTCGGCAGCAGGTGACCGCCGCGGTGTTCGGGTTCGACGGCTACGGTCCGAACGTGGACCAGATGCGGGGCGAGTGGTCCGATCGCCTGGCGCCCACGCTGAGCGACATCGCTGAGGCCTTGCGGGAGGCGGGTGACAAGGCGACCCGGAACGCCGACGCCCAGGAGGACACGTCCAACTCCTACGACGGCAACCCGTTCGCCGGTGTCTCGACCCAGGGACACGGCTCGTCCGACGATGACGACGGCGGCGGTCCGCTGGACTGGCTGGGAGACAAGGCCGGAGACCTCTGGGACGCGGGCGGGGACGCGCTCGACTGGACGGGTGACAAGGTCGGCGACCTCTGGGACGCCGGCACGGACGCGGTCGGGAACGTCTGGGATGCCGGCACGAACCTGATCGGCAACGTCTGGGACGCCGGTACCAACCTGGCCGGCAACGTCTGGGACGCCGGCACGAACCTGGCCGGGAACATCTGGGACGCCGGAACCAACCTCGCCGGAAAGCTGTGGGACGCCGGCACGGACGCGGTCGACTGGATCGGCGACCGGGGCTCGGACGCGCTCGACTGGCTCGGAGACCGCGCGAGCGTGATCGGTGGTGCGTACGAGAACGTGGCCGACTCCGCTGGTCAGTACTGGGACGCGACCGGCGGGGCGATCCTCGACGGCGAGTGGCCACGCACCACGGAGGTGATCGCCTCCACCATCCGGCTCGGGGGTGCCGCGCTCGGTGCGGGCGTCACAGTCGCGTCGCTGGGCGGGCTCGACCCCAAGATCTTCGACGACGGCGACCCGTACGCGGACGACCCGCGACCGATCACGCAGGACGCGAAGGGACCGAACGGCGAACCGCCGCTGACCGTGCCGAAGGACCTCGAGAACCTGACGCAGGGCGTGACGGACTCGTACAAGGCGGGGGACGGGAACGTCCGGGTGACCACCATCGACAGCCCTGAGGGACCGAGGGTGATCGTAAGCATCCCGGGTACCCAGCCGTGGAACCCCTTGGCCGGCGACAACCCGATGGACGTGACCGGAAACTTCGTGACCGCGGGCGGTGGCCGGTCGACCATGACCGAGGCTGTCGTGCTCGCGATGCAGAACGCGAACATCCCGCCTGGTGCGGAGGTCATGCTGGTCGGGCACTCGCAAGGCGGTATGACGGTGGCGGACCTGGCCTCGGACTCCGCGTTCGTCTCGGAGTACAACGTGACGAATGCCGTCACCTTCGGCTCACCGATCGACAGCAACCACATCGATCCCTCCGTGAACGTGCTGGAGATGCAGCACCGGAGCGACGTCGTACCGCGGCTGGACCTGGGCGACGCGCGGTACTCGCCCCTGCCCAACGTGGTGCCGTTCCTGCCCGGCGGGCACAACGAGACCGCCAACCACACGACAGTCACCATGGACAATCCGGCATCCTGGTACGACCCGATGGGCAACCACTCGCACGAGGCGTACTCGAACAGCATCAAGGACAGCAACGACCCCGGTCTTGCGGCGTACGAGCAACAGCTCCGAGACAACGGTTTCCTCACGAATGATCCGTCGAGCGTCACTGGACAGGACATTCGCGTGGGCCGGAAGCACTGATAACGAGGGAGCAGCGTGCGTACTTTTTGGACTTTCCTGACGTCGACCGGCCTGGTGACGCTGGTCGTCATCACCCTCGCGGCCTGTGGCGGCGGTGGTTCCGCGCGCAAGTGCGAGGAAGCGCTGACCTCGGCCGCAACCTCGGTAGAAGGCGTGGTCGGGGCGGAGTTCACCTGCAAGCGGTCCTTCGGCAACCCGAGCCAGACGGGCTCGGTCACGATCGCGGGCACCACCGAGGCGCAGGTGACGGCGGTGATGGAGGGAGTGCTCCAGGCATTCGCCGCATCACCCGACCTGGACGACGCCTCCGTGGTGTACGTGGACTTCGCCAACGAGGACGGCTCGATCACGGTCATCGAACAGGCGGTCGGATTCAACGGGACGCCGTCGATCCGTGACATCCGCGAGCACTACGGCATCACGCCCGGCTGATCCGCTCGGCTGATCCGCTCGGTGGTCGAGCTTGTCGGGACCCAGGTCCCGACAAGCTCGACCAGCGGACGGCGAGCTCCGCTCAGGCGCGCAGCCAGACCGTCGTGTCCGACGGCACGGCCCGCGCGCCGTCCGACGTCGTGAGGTCGCCCGACGCCACCAGCACCTCCGCCTCGGCAGGCAGCGTGAGCGCGGCCTCGCCCAGGTTGCTGACCACCACGACGCCGGACACCTGGAAGGCGACGACGTCTGGGGACGCGGCCAGCGCGTCGACCCACGCGAGCCCTGCCGTGCCGATCTTCTCGGCCCGGCGCAGCTCGAGCGCCGTCCGGTACATCTCGTAGGTGGAGCCCGCGACGCCGTACTGCTTGTCGGCGGCGAGGTCGGCGTAGACGTCGGGCTGCGGCAGCCAGGTCTTGCCGGTGGGGCCGAACCCGTTGCCCGGCGTGCCGCTGACCCACGGCAGGGGCACGCGGCAGCCGTCACGGCCCGGCTCGGCGCCCTCGGTCCGGAAGAAGGACGGGTCCTGGCGCACCTCGGCGGGCAGCGCGGTGTGGTCCGGCAGGCCCAGCTCCTCGCCCTGGTACAGGTACGCGGAACCGGGCAGGCCGAGCATCAGCAGCGTCGCGGCGCGGGCCCGGCGCAGGCCCAGCTCCGCGTCGGGCTGCGGGTCGGTCGCGGCGATGCCGTTGAGCTGGCGGCCGCCGATCTCGGCCAGGCCGAAGCGTGAGGCGTGCCGGACGACGTCGTGGTTGGACAGGACCCACGTGGTCGGGGCGCCGACGGCGTCCATGGTGCCGAGCGACACGTCGACGACCGTACGCATCTTCGCCGCGTCCCACGGGGCGGTGAGGAACGAGAAGTTGAACGCCTGGTGCATCTCGTCGGGCCGCACGTAACGGGCCAGGCGGCTCAGCGGCTCCACCCAGGCCTCGGCCACGAGGCAGCGGTCACCCGGGTACTCGGCGAGGACGCTGTGCCAGGAGCGGTAGATCTCGTGCACGCCGTCCTGGTCGAACATCGGGCCCTGGTTGCCGGCCCCGGTGGAGCCGTCGTCCGGCTCGGCGGCACTCGCCGCGGGCCCGTCGACCGTGCCCTCGACCATGGCGGCCCGGCCGTCCCAGTCCGGCAGGCCGGGCGCCTTGACCATGCCGTGCGCGACGTCGACGCGGAACCCGTCAACGCCCCGGTCGAGCCAGAACCGCAGCACGTCCTCGAGCTCGGCGCGGACCTCCGGGTTCTCCCAGTTCAGGTCCGGCTGCGAGGTGTCGAACAGGTGCAGGTACCACTGCGGGCCCAGGGGGCCGTCATCGGACCGCGGGGCCAGGCGGGTCCAGGCCGGGCCGCCGAAGATCGACTGCCAGTTGTTCGGCGGCTCGTCCCCGGCCGGGCCGCGGCCGTCGCGGAACATGTAGCGCTCGCGCGCCGCCGAGCCGGGCGCAGCGGCCAGCGCCTCCTGGAACCAGACGTGCTGGTCGGAGGAGTGGTTGGGCACCAGGTCCACGATGATCTTGAGGTCGCGCTCGTGGGCACCGGCGAGCATCTCGTCGAAGTCCGCGAGCGTGCCGAAGAGCGGGTCGATGTCGCGGTAGTCGGCGACGTCGTAGCCCGCGTCCTTCTGGGGGGAGCGGTAGAAGGGGCTCAGCCAGACGGCGTCGACCCCCAGCTGCTTCAGGTGGTCCAGCTTGGCGGTGACGCCCGGCAGGTCGCCGATCCCGTCGCCGTCGCCGTCCGCGAACGAGCGCGGGTACACCTGGTAGATCACCGCGTCGCGCCACCACTCGCCGCTTGCGGCAGGCGGGTGGACGAGGGTCCCGGCGGTGAGGTCGTCGATGGTCAGCAGGGGGGTGCGGGTCACGTGTCGCGTCCTCGAATTCGGGGGTATGTCGGATGTAACGCTTGCAGAAAGCGTACGGGAGATTCAACCCCGTCCGACCACGCCCACAGCGAACTTCAGGGACGCGGGGCAGCGCCCGTCGAGCCGCGGACCACCAGCTCCGGCGTGAAAAGGAGCTCCGAGCGGGGGGCGCGTTCCCCGTGGATCTCGGTGAGCAGGGCGCTGACGGCGGCGTGCGCCATGTCGGCGACCGGCTGGCGCACCGTCGTCAGCGGCGGGTCGGTGAACGCGACGAGCGGCGAGTCGTCGTACCCCACGACGCTGACGTCGTCGGGCACGGACAGGCCGCGCGAGTGGGCGGCGCGGATCGCGCCGAGCGCCATCAGGTCGGATCCGCAGACGACGGCGGTGTGCCCGGAGTCGATCAGGTCCCCGGCCGCCGCCTGCCCGCCCTCCAGCGTGTAGAGGGTCAGCGCCACGTGCTCGCGCGCCTCGTGCTCGGTGGCCGCGAGGCCGTGCCGGACGAGCTGTGCGGCGAACGCCTCGATCTTGCGCTTGGCCGGCACGAACCGGTCGGGGCCGATCGCCATGCCGATGCTGCGGTGGCCCAGCGCGACCAGATGGCGGACGGAGAGCTCGACGCTGGCGGCGTCGTCGGGGGAGACGAACGGGGCGTCGATGCCCGCGGCGTACCCGTTGATCAGCACTATCGGCAGGCCGCGCCCGCGCAGCCGCTGGTAGCGCTCGGTCGAGGCCCGGGTGTCGGCGTGCTTGCCGGACACGAAGACGATGCCGTCCACGGCGTGGTCGATCAGCGTCTCGACGTACTCGTCCTCGGTGGTGCCGCCCGGCGACTGCGTGCACAGCAGCGGCGTGTAGCCGCGCGACGCGAGCTGTGACTCGATGGCCTGCGCGAACGCGGGGAACACCGGGTTGGACAGCTCAGGGACGACGAGGCCGATGAGGCCGGCGGGCCGCGCGCGGAGCGCTGACGGGCGCTCGTAGCCGAGCACGTCGAGGGCGGCGAGCACCGCCTGACGCGTCTCGCCGGCCACGCCGGGCTTGCCGTTGAGCACGCGCGACACGGTCGCGGTGGAGACCCCTGCTTGCTCGGCGAGGTCGGTCAGTCGGGTGCGCACGCCTGGCAGCCTAAGTGACATCGGACCTCCTCGTCCCCGGGCGTACGCGGGTGTCGGCGCCACGTTTCCGTCGCGCGGCCCACCAGCCGTTGCAAGCGTTGCTGAAACTTTATCGCAACGCCTTGCAAGATCGTCCAGTCCGGCCTTACGGTTCGTGACATCCAAACCAGGCCCGACGTCGGGCCGCGAACCACCAGGAGTGACGATGCGACGGAGCATCCTGACCGCCGCTGCGCTGACCGCGACGCTGGCGCTGGCCGCCTGCTCGGGCGGCGCGGAGGACCCAGCGGGCGAGGAGACCTCGGCTGCGCCCGACGGGACGGGGTCCACCCTGACCGTCTGGGTCGACGAGACCCGCCAGGCCGCCGTCGAGGACGCCGCGGCCGGCTTCGAGGAGTCCACGGGCGCCGAGGTGGAGGTGGTCCTGAAGAACTTCGAGGACATCCGCCCCGACTTCCTGGCCCAGGTGCCCACGGGCAAGGGGCCGGACATCACCGTCGGCGCGCACGACTGGCTGGGTGAGCTCACGACCAACGGCGTGGTGGCCCCGATCGAGCTCGGCGACACCGCCGACGCGTTCGAGCCGGTCTCCGTCTCGGCCTTCACGCAGGACGGCCAGGTCTACGGCCTGCCCTACGCCGTGGAGAACATCGCACTCATCCGCAACACGGAGCTCGCCCCTGAGGCGCCCGCCAGCTGGGACGACGCGATCGCGGCAGGCAAGGACGCCGGTACCAAGTACCCGCTGTTGATCCAGACCTCCACCAAGGGCGACCCCTACACCTTCTACCCGCTGCAGACGTCGTTCGGCGCCCCGGTCTTCGAGCAGAACGAGGACGGCTCGTACAAGCCCGAGCTCGCGCTCGGCGGCGAGGGCGGCACCGCGTTCGCGGAGTGGCTCGCGGAGCAGGGCGACGCCGGCAACCTGAGCACCGACATCACCTACGACATCGCGCTGGCGGCCTTCGCCAAGGGCGAGTCGCCGTTCATCGTGGGCGGCCCGTGGATGCTGGAGTCGTTCGGCGACCTCGACCTGGCGATCGACCCCATCCCGAGCGCCGGCGGCGAGCCCGCCCAGCCGTTCGTGGGCGTGGCCGGCTTCTACGTGAGCGCGCAGAGCGAGAACGCGCTGCTCGCCAACGACTTCCTGGTCAACCACATGGCCACGCCCGAGGCGCAGCTCGCGCTCTACGAGGCGGGCGACCGCCCGCCGGCCCTGATCGAGGCCGCTGACACCGCGTCCGAGGACCCGATCACCGCGGGCTTCCGCGAGGTGGGTGCCGACGCCGTCCCGATGCCGTCGCTCCCCGAGATGGGCGCCGTGTGGGCGTACTGGGGCGTCACCGAGGCCGCGATCATCTCCGGCAAGTCCGACCCGGCCGAGGGCTGGGACAAGATGGTCGCCGACATCCAGGGCGAGATCGGCTGATGTCGTCCCCTGCGATCCGGGGCTCCGGCCGGACCGGCTGGAGCCCCGGGTTTCTCGTCAAGCTCGCCCTGATCGCGCTGGTCGACGCCCTGGGCGTCTACGCGGTGCTGGCGGCGTGGAGCGCCGACTCGTGGGGCCTGCTCGCCGCGATGGTGGCGCTGCTGCTCGCGGCGAACTGGGCCTACTTCTCCAAGCGTGCGCTACCCCTGAAGTACATCCTGCCGGGCCTGGCCTTCCTGCTCGTCTACCAGGTCTACGTGGTGGCCTATACGGGCTACGTCGCGTTCACCAACTACGGCGACGGGCACAACTCCACCAAGGAGCAGGCGATCGAGGCCCTCCTGGTGCAGAACGAGCGCCGCGTCGAGGGCTCGCCGTCCTCCCCGCTCACCGTGGTGGCGGAAGGCGACACGCTCGGCTTCGCGATCGTCTCGCCCGAGGGGGTGGTCGAGGCGGGCACGGCCGACGAGCCGCTCGCGGTGGTGGACGGCGCCACCGTGTCGGACGGCCAGGTGACGGCGCTGCCCGGGTACGAGGTGCTGGAGTACGCGGCGGTCCTGGAGCGGCAGCAGGAGGTCACCGACCTGCGGGTGCCCGTCTCCGACGACCCGAACGACGGCTCGGTCCGCACGCAGGACGCCCGCACCGGCTACGTCTTCACGTCCACGCTCACGTACGACCCGGCGTCGGACACGATGACGGACACCACGACCGGGTTGACGTACACACCCAACGACGACGGCCAGTTCGAGGCCGCCGACGGGACCACCCTGCCGGTGGGCTGGCGCGTGCTCGTGGGGTTGGACAACTTCGTCACCGCGTTCGGCGACGACCGCTATGCGGGGCCGTTCGGCAAGATCCTGCTGTGGACGTTCGCGTTCGCGGTGATCTCGGTGGCGTCCACGTTCCTGCTCGGCCTGTTCCTGGCGATCGCGTTCAACGACGCGCGCCTGCGCGGCCGGCGGATCTACCGCACGCTCGTGATCCTCCCGTACGCGATCCCGGGGTTCCTCGCGGCCCTGCTGTGGTCGGGCCTGCTGAACCGGTCGTACGGGTTCGTCAACGAGGTGCTGCTCGGCGGGGCGTCGATCCCGTGGCTCACCGATCCGGTGCTCGCGAAGCTCGCGGTGCTCGGCGTGAACCTGTGGCTCGGCTTCCCCTACATGTTCCTCATCTGCACGGGCGCGCTGCAGTCGCTGCCGGGCGACGTGCTGGAGGCCGCCAAGATCGACGGTGCGGGCCGGTGGCGCACGTGGCGGTCCATCACCCTGCCGCTGCTGCTGGTGGCGACGGCGCCGCTGCTCATCTCGAGCTTCGCGTTCAACTTCAACAACTTCACGCTGATCTACATGCTCACCGGGGGCGGGCCACGGTTCGACGACGCCTCGGTGCCGCTCGGGCACACCGACATCCTGATCTCGATGGTCTACTCGGTGTCCGGGCTCGACGGCACGGCCGCCAAGGACTACGGCCTGGCCAGCGCCCTGTCGATCGTCATCTTCGTGGTGGTCGCCACCATCTCCGCCCTCGCGTTCCGGCGCACCCGCTCGCTCGAGGAGATCGCCTGATGAGCACGACGATTCCCCCGGCCCGTCCGGCGGCCCCGCCCCGGCGGATCGCCCTGGCTCGCCGCACCACCCCGGCCCGCTGGTTCTCCGACCTCGGCTGGCGCCACCTGGTCGGCGTCCTCGCCGTCGTCTACGCGGGCTTCCCGCTCGTCTACGTCGTCTCGGCCTCCCTGGCCGACGGCGGCACGCTCACCGGCTCGAACGACCTGTTCGCGTCGGTGTCGGGCGCCAACTACGTGGCGCTGGGCGGCACCAAGTTCTGGACCTGGATGGGCAACACCCTCGTGGTGGCGGTCGCCACCGGCGTCGGAACGGTGCTCATGGGGGCCGCGGCGGCCTACGCCTTCTCGCGGTTCCGGTTCAGCGGACGCAGGGTGGGGCTCACCGCCCTGCTGGTGATCCAGATGTTCCCGCAGATGCTCGCGTTCGTGGCGATCTTCCTGCTGCTCATCTCGCTGGGCAACGTCGTGCCGGTGCTCGGCCTGGACTCCAAGCTGTCGCTGATCTGCGTGTACCTCGGCGGTGCGCTCGGCGTGAACACGTTCCTCATGTACGGGTTCTTCAACACCGTGCCGCGCGAGATCGACGAGGCAGCGAAGATCGACGGCGCCTCGCACGCGCAGATCTACTGGACCATCGTGCTGCGCCTGACCGCGCCGATCCTCGCCGTGGTGGGGCTGCTCAGCTTCATCAGCACGTTCGGCGAGTTCATCATCGCGCGCGTGCTGCTGCAGTCGGAGGACAACTGGACGCTCGCCGTCGGCCTCTACGGGTGGGTGTCGTCGCTGCAGGACGCCAACTGGGGCCTGTTCACGGCGGGCGCCGTCGTCTCGGCGGTGCCGGTGCTCGCGCTGTTCCTGTTCCTGCAGAAGTACATAGTGGGTGGCCTGACGGCGGGGTCGGTCAAGGGCTGAGGCGCCGCTGAGGCGGCGGTCGGAGCGGGTGAAACAGTTAAGTGCCCACTCGGTCCTTGACCCGGTGCCCTGCCACCCAGCAGGATCGCGGCTCGCGGGTCAACGACGCCCGCCGACGGTCAGGAGCCAGGATGAGAGCGTTGCCAGCAGGGGGAACCACTACCGCTACCGCGAACCGACGTGGCGGGGGTCGTCTCGCACAGGGCCGGCGGGCACTCGTCACCGGCCTGTTCGCCGTCGCCGTTGCCATCACCGCCGTCCCGGCCACCGGCGCGGCCCAGGCCGCCACGACCGACCCGGCCGTCTCGGCGTCGGACAGCGCGGCTACCCAGGCGCACACCGCCGGCCGCGTGAAGGTCAGCGGCGACAGCCTCCTGTACAGCTGGCCCGGCGTCTACTTCGAGGGCCGGTTCCGGGGGACCGGGGTGGGGATCGTGCTCAACGACTCTGCCGCCGACTACGACGTCCAGATCGACGGCGCCACGGTCGCCACGCTCGTGAAGCCGGGTCGGACCACGCGGTGGGTGAACGGACTGCGCGACGCCGAGCACACGGTGCGGCTCGTGAAGCGCAACGAGAGCCAGTGGGCGGGCAGCGAGTTCGGCGGGTTCGTCGCCGCCTCGGGCGGCGCGATCCTCAGCAAGCCGGCGGCCCGCGGCCGGCAGATCGAGTTCATCGGCGACTCGCTGACCGCCGGCTACGGCAACACGTCGGGCAGCAGGGACTGCTCCGGCGACCAGGTGAACCGCACCACCAACACCGACCGCGGCTACGGCGCGCTGACAGCGCGCGGGCTGGGTGCCGACTACCAGGTCAACGCGTTCTCCGGCAAGGGGATGGTGCGCAACTACGGCGGCGGCGACCCCGGCAACCACTACCGCGCCTACTACGACCGGGCACTGCTGCACGTGCAGGGTGACGTCTGGAACCCCGGCACCTGGCGGCCACGGCTCGTCGTGGTCTACCTCGGCACCAACGACTTCTCGACCGCCCTCAACCCCGGCGAGCAGTGGACCACGCACGATCAGCTCGCCGCCGCCTACCGCACCGCGTACGGCCAGTTCGTGCAGAAGCTGCGGGCGCGCTACGGCAGCGACACGACCATCGTGGCGGTCGGCTCGGGCTCGTTCGCGAACGACGTGCAGCGGGTGGTCCAGGAGCGGAACGGCGCGGGCGACAGCCGGGTCCGGTACTGGTTCCTCGACAGCAACGGCCTGGACTTCCAAGGCTGCCACTACCACTTCTCCGCCGCCGACCACCAGGTCGTCGCTGGTCGGTTCAGGACGTTCGTCGACGGCCTGGGCGTGCGCTGGTAGCCGTTCGTCTCAGGAGGCCGGTGTCACCAGGCGGCGGTGCAGCGCGATGGCCGACAGGTCCGTGAGGCACGAGACCTGGTCGACCACCACGCGCAGGCGGGCGGCGTCGTCGGACGCCGCCCGCCAGTCCGCGGCGAACGGCGGCTCCAGCTCGTCGGGGGCGCGGTCGGCGAGCACGCCCACCAGGTCGGCCAGGATCTCCCGTTCCCGCAGGTATCGGGGCTCCTGGCCGCGCGGTGCCATGACATAGGTGACCGCGATGCCCTTGAGCGCGAGGATCTCGTGCTCGGTCTCGGCGGGCACGACGAGCCGGGCGGCGTACCGCGTGAGCGGTCCCTCGCCGTACACGGCCCGCGTGGCGGTGATCGCCGCGCCGATGAACCGGCCGATGAGCTGGCTGGTCATGTCCTTGAGGGAGGCCAGAGAGCGGCGCGACCCGTCGTAGGCGCGCACGAGGTGGCCCTCGCCGCGCAGGTAGTCCTGCAGCCGCCCGATCGCCGCGTCGATGGCGTCCTCCGTGTACCACTCGCCGTACCAGTCGCGCACGTACCCGGCCACGCGCGCCCGCTCCTCGGCGTGCGCCATGAGGTCCAGGTCGATGCGGCCGGCGACCACGCCGTCCTCGACGTCGTGCACCGAGTAGCTGATGTCGTCGGCGAGGTCCATGACCTGGGCCTCGAGGCACTTCACGCCGTGCGGCGCGTCCTTGCGGAGCCATTCGAAGACCGGCAGGTCGTCGGTGTAGACGCCGAACTTCCGGCTCGCCGTGCCGTCGGGCCGGGCCGGGCCTGCCCCGTACGCCCAGGGGTACTTGACGCTCGCGTCGAGGCTCGCGCGGGTCAGGTTGAGGCCGGCGGGGGAGCCGTCGTCGGCCAGGACCTTGGGCTCGAGCCGGGTCAGGAGGCGCAGGGTCTGTGCGTTGCCCTCGAAGCCGCCGACCGGCTGCGCGATCTCGGCGAGCGCCGTCTCGCCGTTGTGCCCGAACGGCGGGTGCCCGAGGTCGTGGGTGAGGCACGCGGTGTCGACGACGTCGGGGTCGCAGCCCAGGGAGCGGCCCATCCCGCGGCCCACCTGCGCGACCTCGAGGGAGTGGGTCAGCCGGGTGCGCACGAAGTCGTCGTGCCCCGCGCCGAGCACCTGGGTCTTCGCGCCCAGGCGGCGCAGCGCGGAGGAGTGGACCACTCGCCCGCGGTCACGTTCGAACGGGGTCCGGGCCTGTGACTTGGGCGGTTCGGTCACCCAGCGCTCGACGTCCTGCGCGCTGTACGACGGCGGGATGCTCTTCCCGAGGGCTTGCTCCACGCTTGCACTCTAGTCACGCTGGCCGACATCCCCGGAATCCGGGCCTGGCGGCGGCTGTGCGAGCGCCTGTGCCGGCTGGTGTGCCGGCTGCCGCGGAGGCGGGCGCTCGGCCCTGCCTCCGCCGCGGCGGTACTACCTGCCGGCTACTTGTTGTTGCTGTACCAGCTCAGGCCACCGGGGAGGTTCAAGGAGTGCTTCTTCGTCTTCGAGTTCCAGGTCCACGGACCGATCTTGAAGCTCATGGACGACAAGCCCCTCTGGGTGATGTTGAACTTGAGCGGGCCGAGCGCCAGCCGCTTGCGATACCGGATTCCCATGATCCTGACTTACCTCCTCGGGTCGGGGCAAAGCGTACCGAACCTCGCTACCCCGGCAAACCGAACACGCCCGCTCGGCCGGGCGGTCAGTCGCCGGCCGCTACCCAGGCGTCGCTCGCCTTCTGGACGTCTTCCGGGGTCACCGAGTCGGCGACCGTGACGAAGTACCAGCGGTGGCCGAACGGGCAGCGGACCGCCGCCTGACGGAACCCCTCGAACCAGTCGGCCGGCTCGGTGAGGCTGCTCGCGCCCGCCGCGATCGCCCGCGCGTACGCGGCGTCGGTGTCCTCCACCGGGATGGTGAAGCTCGCGTGCGTGGGCGCGCCGAGCTCGGGGGCCACGGAGTCCGGCGGGAACGCGGCGGCGACGGTGAACGTCGACTCGCCCGCGGCGGACCGCAGGACCAGGTCGGAGTGGATCACGGCGTCGCCCGCCGTGATCACGTCGAGGGTCTCGGCGCCGAGCGCGGCCTCGTAGAAGGCGATGGCAGCGCGGGCGTCATCGACGGAGATGTTGGGGTGCAGGGCTGAGTTCTTCATGTGACCGATGCTTCCGCCGCACGGCTGTGCCAGTCTTGGAAGAATGCGACAGCTGTTCGACGACGGCCCCGCCGTCACGCAGGCGCTCGAGGCCGGGCCGACGCTCGGCATCGTGAACCCTGCGCGCGCCCGCGACCGGTTCACGCTCGCGCGCGTCGATCCCGCGCCGGACCTCGCGGGCCTCGTCGACTGGCACTGGGTGATCACCTGGGACCTGCCGCCCGGCGCCACCTTCACGCAGGCCGTCGTTCCCCACCCGGTGGGCCACGTCGTCGCGGAGGACACCGGATTCCTCGCCTATGCGATGCCCTCGGCCGCCGTCGACCGGCGCACGCTGTCCGGATCGGGCGGCGTGGTCGGCACCAAGCTGCGCCCGGGCGGCTACCGCGCGCTGCTCGGGCTCACGCACCCGGGTGAGCGGGGCGCCGTCGGGCCTGCGGACCTTCTCGGCCCGACGGCGGACCGGGCCGGCGCCGAGGCCATCGGCCAGGCCAGGGACGGCCGCCCCGACGACGCGGTCCGGACCGTCACCCCGCTGCTCCGGGCCGCCGCCGAGCGCACCCGGACGCCGCGGTCCACCGCCGCGCTGGCAGCACTCCGCGAGGCGTTCGCGGTGATCGCCGACGCGGTGCCAGGGACGACCGTCGCCACGCTCGCGGCAGGGCTCGGCACCACCCCGCGCTCACTGCAGCGACTGTTCGCCGACTGGGTCGGCGTGAGCCCCAAGTGGGTGCTGCAGCGGCACCGGGTGCACCTCGCGGCCGAGATGCTGGGCCGGGATCCGGCGCTGGACCTGGCGGGGCTCGCGGCCGCCGTCGGCTACTACGACCAGGCGCACTTCACGGGGGACTTCGTACGGGCGGTCGGCGTGGCCCCGGGCGAGTACGCCCGCAGCTGCGCGGCAGCCCTGGCTCGTTAGGCAGTCCGCGACAGGGAGTGGGCAGAGGGTGTGGACGGCGGCCTCCGGACCCGGCCCGCGAGCATAGACTTCGGAGCGTGGCCGGGCTGATCAGACGCGAGGATGTGGACCAGGTCCGCGAACGCGCGCGGATCGACGAGATCGTCTCGGCGCACGTGACCCTCAAGCCCGCCGGGGTGGGCGCGCTGGTGGGTCTGTGCCCCTTCCACGACGAGCGCAGCCCCAGCTTCAACGTGCGGCCCAGCGTCGGGCGGTACCACTGCTTCGGGTGCGGCGAGGGCGGCGACGTCATCGAGTTCGTCATGAAGATGGACGGGCTGAGCTTCACCGAGGCCGTCGAGTACCTCGCGGGCAAGACCGGCGTGCAGCTGCGCTACGAGGAGGGCGGCTCCGCCCGTCCGCGCGAGGAGCCCGGCAAGCGGCAGCGCCTGCTGGAGGCCAACAAGGTCGCCGCCGAGTTCTACGCCGAGCAGCTCATGGGGCCGGACGCCGCCGCGGCGCGCGCCTTCCTCGCCGAGCGCAGCTTCGACCGGTCCGACGCCGAGCTGTTCGGCGTCGGGTTCGCGCCCAAGGGATGGGACGCGCTGCAGCGGCACCTCCAGGGCCGCGGCTTCACCCAGGCGGAGCTGGTCGCGAGCGGGCTGATGTCGCAGGGCCAGCGCGGCATCTACGACCGCTTCCGCGGCCGGGTCATGTGGCCCATCAGGGACGTGACGGGCGCGGTGATCGGCTTCGGCGCGCGCCGCCTGTTCGAGGACGACCAGGGGCCCAAGTACCTGAACACGCCCGAGACCAGCCTCTACAAGAAGTCGCACGTGCTGTACGGGATCGACCTCGCCAAGCGGGAGATCGCCAAGGGCAAGCGCGTCGTGGTGGTCGAGGGGTACACGGACGTCATGGCCGCGCACCTGTCGGGCGTGACGACGGCGGTGGCCACGTGCGGCACCGCGTTCGGGGCCGACCATGCCAAGGTCGTGCGGCGCCTGCTCGGCGACACGACGGCGGGCGGCGGCATGCAGCTCGCGTCCGGCGGCACCGTGGGCGGCGAGATCATCTTCACGTTCGACGGCGACGCGGCGGGCCAGAAGGCCGCCGAGCGTGCCTACGGCGAGGACCAGCGGTTCTTCGCGCAGACGTACGTCGCCGTCGCCGACGGTGGCATGGACCCGTGCGACCTGCGCATGGCCAACGGCCCCGAGGCGGTACGGGCGCTGGTCGACGGCCGCAAGCCCCTGTTCGCCTTCGTGATCCAGGCCAAGATCAAGCAGTTCGACCTGAACACGGTGGAGGGCCGCGTCTCCGCGGTGCGAGCGGCCGCGCCGGAGATCGCGGGGATCCGCGACCGCAGCCAGCAGGACGGCTACACGCGCGAGGTCGCGGGCTGGATCGGTACCGAGATCGACGAGATGCGGCGCGAGGTCGCCCGCGTCGCCTCCACCCCGTCGCTGCGCCGCGCACCCGGCGGGCAGGACGGCGACCGCAGGCCCTCCGGCACGACGGGAAGCGACAGGGCGCGGGCCGGTGGGGCACAGCCCGGCGGACCGGCCGGCGCGGACGAGCGTCCGGCGACGGGCGGCGTGCAGCAGCTGCCCGCCCCCGACCCGCGCGACCCCGTGGCCCGCGACGAGCGGCTCGCCCTCGTCGCCGTCCTGCAGTACCCGCAGCACGTGCCCGCGTCCTTCGACGCGCTCGGCGAGGACGCGTTCTCCGTGCCCGCCTGGCGGGCCGTGCACACGGCGATCCGCGCGGCCGGGGGAGCGGCGGCCGGGCGGGACGTGTCCGCGGCGCAGTGGGTGGGCGCCGTGCTGGAACAGGCCTCGGAGACGGTTGCGGGGATCGTCACGCAGCTGTCCGTGGCATCCCTCCCGGAGGACCGGGAGGCGGCCGTCCCCGCGTTCGTCGGGGGTGTGGTGAACCGCGTGCTCGACATGGGGCTGATGCGGCGGGTCGCCGACGCGCGCAGCCGCCTGCAGCGCCTGGACCCCTCGGACGCGGAGACCTACCAGGCCGCGTTCGCCGAGCTCCTGGCGATCGAGGCCGAGCGCCGCACCCTCCGCGAGGCCACGAACGCCTGACCCCTCGACGCGGGTCAGGCGGGGTGGTCGCGCGCCAGCAGCTCGCCGTCCAGGGAGGCTGCGGCCACCAGGCCCGACGATGCTGCCGTGAGCACCGACGCCATGGGCATCGGCAGGGCCGCGACGTGCGCCATGTCGCCGGCGGCGAACACGCCGGGCACGCTCGTGCGGCCCATCGCGTCGATCTCGACGGCGCCCGACGGCAGCAGGTCCAGCCCGAGCTGCTCCGCGAACGGGGCGCGCTGGGCGAACTCGGCGGCCACGAAGATGCCGCCGACCTCATCGGAGGGACCCTCGGCGAACGACACGGTGGCACCGGCGGCGCTGCGGCTCAGCTCCTTGACGGGCTCGGGGCGGACGGCGACGCCCGCGCCGTCGAGCTGCGCGCGGATGCCCGGCTCGAGGTCGGCGCCGTCGGTCAGGACGGTCAGGCGGCTCGCGATGCGCTCCAGCAGGAACACGACGCGGGCCACGTGCGGACCGCTGCCGAGCACCGCGACGGGCTTGCCGCTCAGCTCGTGCCCGTGGCAGTACGGGCAGACGGCGGCCACGGTGCCGAACAGCGGCTCCAGGCCCTGGATCGCCGGAAGCGTGTCGCGCATCCCGGTCGCGAGCACGACGGCGCGGGCGGTGAAGGGCGCCGCACCGTCGGCGTCGGCGGCGAGCTCGACCCGGAAGCCGGCGCCGTCCGGCACGACGGCGGATGCCGCCGTCTCCCGGACCGTCACCGTCGCGTAGGCGGCGAGCTCGGCGCGGGCCGCGGCCCGGAACTCGGCGGGCGGTGTGCCGTCGTGCGTCACGAAGTTGTGCATGTGCTCGGCGGGCGCGTTGCGGTACTCGCCGGAGTCGAGCAGCAGCGTGCGGCGGTGCATGCGGCCGAGCGTGAGCGCGGCCTGCAGCCCCGCGGGGCCGCCGCCGATCACTACGGCGTCGAAGAGGCTGGTCGAAGGGTGAGGTGCGGACATCGCGGGACTCCATCTCCTGGGTATCGGGTGGCTCCGCCCAGGATCCGACTTCATGTCGACATGAAGTCAAGCGCCGCGTCTCACGGCGTCGGCCGCGCGTCCCTCGGGTTGTCGCGGGGGAGCAGCAGCACGGTCCCGATCATCAGCGCGGCGGTGCCCACCACGCACCAGAACACCAGGTGCACGGCGGCGGCCAGACCCGGTCCGTCGGGCGTCCCGTCCGCCCCGACGGTGGTCACGGCGTTCACCACCGCGCCGAGCGCGGCGACACCCACCGCCTGCCCGATCGACCGGGAGAACATGTTGGTCGCCGTCACCGCGCCGCGCTCGCTCCAGCCCACGCTGTGCTGCGCCGCCAGCAGCGTCGGCACGGCCACCAGGCCCATGCCGAGCCCGATCACGAAGACGGCCGCGGAGATGTGCCACACCTGGGACCCGGGGCCGAGGGTCAGCGTGAGCAGGGCGCCGAGCAGGACGATCACGGCGCCGATGACGGCGGTCCAGCGGAACCCGATGGCCAGGTAGATCCGCCCCGACAGGGTGGCCGCCAGCGGCCAGCCCACCAGGAGCGCGGCCAGCGCGAACCCCGCAACGAGCGGCCCGACGCCGAGCACACCCTGCGCGTAGATCGGCACGTACGTGGACAGCCCGAGCGTGATGACGCCGACGCCCAGCCCGGCCGCCGTCGACGCGCCGACCACCCGGCGCCGCAGCAGCCCGAGGTCGAAGATCGGGTGCGCGCTCCGGCGGGCGGACACGGCGAACGCCCCGAGCAGCAGCACGGAGGCGGCGAAGATCCCCACCGACTCCAGCGATGCCCAGCCCCATGCGTGGCCGCCCTCGAGGAGACCCAGCACCAGGGCCGTGCTCCCGCCGGTCAGCAGGGCGGCGCCGAGGTAGTCGATCGGCTCGCGCTCACCCTCGCGCGCCTTCTCCTGGAACCGGCGCCACAGGACGACGGCCGCCACTGCCGCGATCGGCACGTTGACCCAGAAGATCCAGCGCCAGCTCACGAACTGGCTGAACACGCCGCCGAGCGTCGGGCCGAGCACCGACGACGCGGCCCACACGCTCGCGAGGTAGCCCTGGATCTTGGCGCGCTCGGCGAGGCTGTAGATGTCGCTCGCGATGGTCATCGACATCGGCATGATCGCGCCGGCACCCAGGCCCTGCAGCACGCGGAACCAGATGAGCGCGGGCATGCTCCAGGCGACGGCGCACAGCACCGAGCCGAGCAGGAACAGGCCGATGCCGACCATCATCACGCGCTTGCGTCCGAACACGTCGGCCAGCCGCCCGTACAGGGGGACGGTCACTGCCTGCGCGAGCGTGTACGCCGAGAACAGCCACGGGACCTGCTCGAACGCGCCGAGCTCGCGTGCGACGGTCGTCGAGGCGGTCGCGAGGATCGTGACGTCCAGCGCGACGAGCGCCGTCGAGAGCATGAGCGCGCCGAGGACAGGGCCGCGGTCGCCGCGCAGCCCGAGTCGCGTGTCGGCGGCGTTGGCGGATGGTGCGGTCATGTCTGGGGCTCCCGGGTGTGCTGCACGACACATATAAAGTTGCCTGAGGCAGCACCTATTCCCGGCACCCGGCACCCGGCCCCGGCGCCTACTTCGGGCGGTTGCCCGGCCAGCCCTCCGGGACCGGCCCGCTCCCGCGGTCGGGCACCGACTCGGCGACGCGGCCGATCGTGTCCAGGAACGCGCTGACGTCGGCCTCGTCCGCGCCGATCGCGCGCCGCAGGGTCCTGTCGAACACGATCGCGGCCGACTTGAGCTCCTGGTAGAGGGCCTCGCCCGCGTCGGTGACCTCGATGCGCTGCACCCGGCGGTTCGACTCCTCGCGGGTGCGGACCACCAGCCCGCGGTCCTCCATGCCGCGCAGGTGGTGCGTCAGCGTGGCCTCCCGGATGCCGACCGCGTGGGCGAGCTCGCGCTGGGTGGCCGGTGTGCCCTGGTGCAGGGCGAGCAGGATGTGCCAGACCTGCCAGCTCCCGCCGTGCTCGGACAGCAGCGCGTCGAACGCCCGCATCACCCGCTGCACGGACTGCCACATGGTGGGCACGACGGGGAGCAGTCCGGGCCGGCTCTGCCCGCTCCCGTTGTCCGTGCCGCCTGGTTCGCCGTCGGGCAGCCCGCTTGGTCGCATGATCGAAGGGTAGTTCGGCCGAGCCGGAAATGCATTGACGGCTAATGCTTAGATGTCTAACGTTGACGGGAAGTACCCCAGCACCCCACTCGGAGGCACGACGATGGCCACGCAAGAACCCGGCACCACACAGCTCACTGCCGGCGCGCTCGCCGGCGCGCTGGCACCCCTCGCGGACGCGCTCGGCGACCGCCTGCTCACCCCGGCGTCGGCGGAGTTCGCCGAGGCCGCGACCGTGTTCGTGGGCGGCCCCGCCCGCACCCCGGCCGCGATCGCGCGCGTCCGGACCACCGACGAGGTGGTTGCGGTGCTCGCGGTGGCGCGCGAGACCGGCCTGCCGCTCGCGGTGCGCGGCGGTGGCCACCACCAGGCACGGCACGCTCTGGTCGACGGCGGCCTCGTGCTCGACCTGCGCCTCATGGACGGCGTGGAGATCGACACGGAGGCGCTTGTCGGGCACGCCCAGGGCGGCGTGCTCGCCGGTGCGTACACCGCGGCGGCCGGCGCCCACGGGCTGGCCACCGGATTCGGCGACACGGGGACCGTCGGCGTCGGCGGCATCACGCTCGGCGGCGGCATCGGCTTCCTCAGCCGGCACGACGGCCTCACCGTCGACAACCTGCTCGGCGCCGAGGTCGTGCTCGCGGACGGCCGCGTGCTGCAGGCGAACGCCGACGAGAACCCCGACCTCTACTGGGCGCTGCGCGGCGGCGGCGGCAACTTCGGTGTCGTGACCCGCCTGGACCTGCGCCTGCGCGAGATCGGCACGATCACGGGCGGGATGATGATGTGGGAGCCGACGCGGGCCGCGCTCACCACCGTGCTGCGGGCGTTCGCCGAGGGGCCGGACGAGTTCGCGGGCATGGTGAACGTGATGATCGCCCCGCCCGCCCCCATGGTTCCGGCCGAGCTGCACGGCAAGCCCGTCCTCATGGCGCTGCTGGTCCACTCGGGCATTGCCACCGAGGCGGAGGAGGTGCTCGCCCCGCTGCGCGCCCTCGGGCCGGTGCTCGACGGCGTCCAGGAGATGCCGTACGCGGCGATGTTCGAGGGCGCCGGCGGTCCGCCGTCCGGTGCGGTGGGCGACGCCCGGACGGGGTTCCTCGGTGCGGGTGCGTGGTCGCCGGACGAGGCCTGGGCCGCGGCCGCCATCGATGCGGTGTCGACCGCGGGCGGTCCCGCCGCACTGAACATCCGCGCGATGGGCGGCGCGATCGGGCGGGTCGACCCGGCGGCGACGGCCTTTGCGCACCGGGACCCGGCCTTCATGGTCACCGTCTACAGGGGCGCGCCGACCGTCGAGGAGTTCTCGGCGGCGAGCGAGTGGGTGGCGTCCACCGCGGAGGCACTCGGCGTCAGCGGGCGGGGCTACGTCAACTTCATGGGGACCGCCACGGAGGAGGACGTGCGCAACGCCTACCCCGAGGCGACGCTGGAGCGGCTGCGCGAGGTGAAGCGGGCGTACGACCCGGGCAACCTGTTCGCGTCGAACCACAACGTGCGGCCCTGAGGCGTATCGCTTAAACGATACGGAGCATTGTCCGGCCTTCGTCGGGCTCCGAGGATCGAAGCCACCTGATCACTCGGAGCACCGACGAAGGAGCTGGACGTGACCCTCTACAACACCCTCGGCCGGGTCCGGGCGACGGCGCTGGCCGCCGTGCTGGTCCTGCTCGCTGCGGCGGCGATCGTCGTCGTGCAGCCCAACCCGCCGGCCGCCCACGCGCACGGCGGCCTCACGTACCCTGCCACCCGCACCTACGCGTGCTACGTGGACGCGCTCAGTGGTAACCCGGGCGGCGACCTGGACCCGCAGAACGCCATGTGCGAGAACGCGCTGGCCGTGAACGGGAACTACCCGTTCTACAACTGGTTCGGCAACCTGCTCAGCAACGCGGGCGGGAACCACCGGGAGGTCGTCCCGGACGGGCATCTGTGCGGTCCGCAGGACCGGTTCTCCGCGTTCCGCGAGCCGGGCACCCAGTGGCCGACGACGACGCTCGAGCCCGGCCGGACCATCACCGTCTCGTACAACGCCTGGGCCAAGCACCCCGGGACGTGGTCGCAGTACATCACCAAGGACGGCTGGGACCCGTCCCAGCCGCTTGCCTGGGACGACCTGGAGCCGGCGCCCTTCAACGAGGTGACGAACCCGCCGCTGCGCCCGGGTGGCCCGCAGGGTGACGAGTACTACTGGGACGTCACGCTGCCGAACAAGTCCGGTCGCCACATCATCTACTCGATCTGGACGCGGTCGGACAGCCCTGAGGCGTTCTACAACTGCGCCGACGTGGACTTCCGCTCGCCGACCCCTACCGCGCCGACCCCCGTCAGGCCGACATTCATCACGCCGACATCCATCACGGCGCTATAGAGCTGCGGCGAGACGGACGCGGTGGAAAGACCACGACTGCGGGGTGTGTTGCGCGGAGTAGACGGTGTCTACCGGCCGGCGGCCACGCTCACCCAGGCGCCGCCCGTCGCCTCGTCGATGTCCACCCGGGTGACCTTGATGCCGTCGCCGTCGGGCAGGTCGGGATA
>NZ_JBFAKY010000049.1:0-33547 GCF_040656015.1 Promicromonospora sp. NPDC050249
CGTCGGCGCGGCGGCGATGATGCCCGCCACGCTCGCCCTGATCCGGGTGGCCTTCGTCAACGAGCGCGAGCGCAACATCGCGATCAGCGTGTGGGATGTCGAGACCTGGTCTCGACAAGCTCGACCAACGATTCAGGAAGCCGCGCCCGTGAGGCGGGTCCAGAGGAACGTCCAGTGGGTCGCCGCCATGTACGCCGCCTGGGCGTTGTTGGCCGCCCCGCCGTGACCACCCTCGATGTTCTCGTAGTACGTCACGTCCTTGCCCGCGGCCAGCATGAGCGCGGCCATCTTGCGGGCGTGGCCCGGGTGCACGCGGTCGTCCTTGGTCGACGTCGTGAACAGCACCGGCGGGTAGTCCCGCGCCGCGTCGAACAGGTGGTACGGCGAGTACTTCCGGAGGAACTCCCACTCGTCGGTGTCCGGGTCGCCGTACTCGGCCATCCAGGACGCGCCCGCGAGCAGGTGGGAGTACCGCTTCATGTCCAGCAGCGGGACACCGACGATGATCGCCCCGAACAGCTCCGGGTACTGCGTCAGCATGTTGCCTGCGAGCAGCCCGCCGTTCGACCGGCCCTCCATCCCGAGCCGCTCCGGCACGGTCACGCCCCGGGCGACGAGGTCGCGCGCCACTGCCGCGAAGTCCTCGTAGGCGCGGTGCCGGTTCTCCTTCAGCGCGGCCTGGTGCCAGGCCGGCCCGTACTCGCCGCCACCGCGGATGTTCGCCACGGCGTACACCCCGCCCCGCTCCAGCCACGCGCGGCCGACGGTGCCCGAGTACCCGGGCAGGATCGCGTGCTCGAACCCGCCGTAGCCCCACAGCAGGGTGGGCGCCGGCCCGGCCTCGCCCGAGACGAGGTCCGCCCGGCCGACGACGAAGTACGGCACGCGGGTGCCGTCGTCCGACTCCGTGAACTGCTGGCGGACCTCCATGCCTGCCGCCTCGAAGTACGAGGGCGCGGACTTGAGCACCTCGGGCGCCGCCGCCGTCTCGCCGGGACCGGCGACGGTGGTGCGGCCGAGGGTCGACGGCGTCAGGTAACCGGTCGTGACCACCCAGACGTCGTCGGAGTCGACGACGTCCACCGCGCCGACCCCGACCGTGAGCAGCTCGCCACCCACGGGGAGCTCGGAGCGTGCCCACTCGCCGCCCGGCGTGGCCACCGTGGGCGGCGTCAGCACGTGCAGCAGGTTCTTCACGTCGTCCAGCACGTTGACCACCAGGTGGTTCCGCGTCCACGTGATCCCGGCGAGCGACGTCGTCGGCGTCGGCTCGAACAGGACCGTCAGGTCGCGCGACCCGGTCATGAAGTCGTCGAAGCCGATGGCGAGCAGGGAGCCTGCACGGTAGGTCACCTTGCCGAGCGTCCAGTCGTCGCGCAGGCGCACCATCATCCACTCGCGGTGCAGGCCCACGTTCGCCGAGTCCGGCACGTCGATCTTGGTGAGGGTCTGCTCGGGCGTGCCCACGTTCGTGGCCAGGTACGTCTCGTTCGCGTAGAACCGCAGGGCACGGTGCACCAGGTCGCGCTCGAAGCCCGGGGTGTGCGAGCGGGACGCGCTGATGTACATGTCCTGGTCGGTGCCCTCGTAGACGACCGTCGCCTCGGCCAGAGGAGTGCCTCTCAGCCACCGCTTCACCTGCCGCGGGTAGCCCGACGGCGTCATCGTGCCCTCGCCGAAGTCCGTGTACACGTAGACCGTGTCCGAGTCGATCCAGGACAGCCCGCCCTTGGCCTGCGCGCGCACGAAGCCGCCGTCGCTCTCGGGCACGAACTGCTTGGTCACCAGGTCGAACTCGCGCGTCACGTCGGAGTCGGACCCGCCGGGCGACAGGTCGACCAGCGCGTGCCTGCGCGGTTCGCCCGCCGCGATCTGCTCCGCCGTCGGGCGCAGGACGCTCGCGCCGTGCCAGACCCAGCTCTCGCCCTCCGCCGCCGCGAGGGCGTCGAGGTCGAGGACCGTCTCCCACTCGGGGTCGTCGGTGCGGTAGGAGTCGAGCGTCGTGCGGCGCCACAGGCCACGCTCGTGCTCGGCGTCCTGCCAGAAGTTGTAGTAGTGCTCGCCGACCTTCGAGACGTGCGGGATCTTGTCGTCCGAGTCGAGGACCTCGCGCACCGCACGCTCGGTCTCGGTGAAGGCGGGACCGCCGAGGACCTGGGCGCTGTGCGCGTTGCGCTCGCGGACCCAGCTCAGGGCGGTGTCTCCGTCGACGTCCTCGAGCCATGCGAACGGGTCCGTGGCAGGGTCGAGGGGCGTGTGCGGGAGAGCGGTTCGGGGGGCGGCCTGGGTGTGCTCGACGCTCATGGAGAGCACCCTACGCGGCCGGTCACGGCTCTGGCCGTCGTAGGACAGGATGCTTCGGGCCTGAGGAAGCGTGCCCGGTTTGTACAGTATTGTGCGGCTATTGCGCGACTGGGCCGCTCTATTCCTCAGTGGCACATATTTTCGCTGGTCGCACCACAGTCGTGCCCTTCCACGCGTGGGACGCCCTGTGGTAGAAACTGCAGTCCAGGGGGTTGTTCGCCCCCTCCAGCCGAGTTCGTGGAGCAAGCCGCGGTATCTGCCGTGTCCGGCCTTCCCAAACTCTGACGAGACAACTATTAGGGGGATCGGCTCGGTGAGCTCGATGTCTTCTTCTCCTCCGCCGAGCAGGCTGCGCCAGGTCGCACCTTGGGTGTGTGTCGCCGGCGTGCTTGCCTATGTACTCGTAGCACCAGTCCTGTTCACCGCTACCGGGGCCTCGTCCACGTGGCCCGCATGGCTCGTCGGCATCGCCGCCGTCGGGCTCGCGATAGCGGCCGCGCTGATCGCGGCGCGATCCTCACGTGACGATCTCGCCGCGCACGAGGACCTCGTCCTGGCGCACCGCCGGGCCGAGGAGCGTGCGGACGCGGCGTCCCGGGCGCTCGACGCCCTGGCGAACGAGCAGCTGCCCGCGTTCCTCGACAGCGAGCCCGCCCCGCCGCTCCCGCACCTGCCGGGTGACGCGGGTGCCCAGGCTCGCCTGGACGAGGCAGCCGCCATGCTCGCCCGGGTGCAGGAGGAGCGTGTCGCCCGCCGCGACGCCGTCCAGGTCGCCGTGGTCGCCCTGAGCCGCAAGGTCCAGGCCGCCGCGCACCGCATCCAGGAGGAGGCGGCGCGCATGGTCCAGCGCCACCCCACCGACCCGGACATCCTGCAGACGTCGATGCGCGTCGACCACGCTGCCGCCCAGCAGGCCCGTCAGGCGCAGAGCCTCGCGGCGCTGTGCGGCGAGTGGCCGGGCCAGCAGTGGAGCGAGCCGCTCCCGCTGCCCGACGTCGTCAAGGGCGCCGCCAGCCGGATCACGGCGTTCCACCGGGTCGAGGTGTCGGGTGACCCCGGCGTCGCCGTCTCGGCGCGCATCGTCGAGCCGCTCATCCACCTCGTGGCCGAGCTGCTGTCCAACGCCACGCAGTCCTCCCCGCCTACCACTCAGGTGCTCGTCTCGCTGCGCCAGGTGCAGCGCGGGGCGGTCGTCGAGATCGACGACTGCGGTGTGGGCCTCGACCTCAAGCAGCTCGAGCAGGCGCGCGACATCGCCTCCGGCAAGCGCGAGATCAGCATCACCGAGCTGGGCGAGATCCCGCAGACCGGCCTTGCCGTCGTCGGCACCTACGCGCGGCGCCACGGCTTCCGCGTGGACGTCACCGAGTCGGTGTACGGCGGCCTGCGCGCCATCGTCATGATCCCGGCGGAGCTCACCGAGGCAGTGGTGCCGTCGGGGATGCTCACGCCGGCAGCGACGCTGCCGAGCGCCGGCTCCCACACCAGCGGGGCGTCCGCACTGGGGTCCCGTCGCAGCGCCACCGCAGTCGCAGAGGCACCGCTCGTGACCGAGCTGCCCAGCGCAAGGCCCGCGGACGACGACGAGTGGCCCGCACCCGCGGCGCCCGACCCGGCGACCGTGGTTCCCGTCGAGCCGCTGAGCGCGCCCGGCGTCGTGGTCGACGAAGAGGAGGAGACGCCCGTGGCCGGTGCCCCGGTGCAGGCCCCTGGCGAGCTGCCCCTGCGTCCTGGGCGAGCCCGCCCCGAGGACGACGAGTTCCCCGAGCCGTCTGCGCTCCCGCAGCGGCGATCGCGCCGTGGAGAGGCGGATGCGACCGACGACCGGACCAAGACCACGGAGCCCCGTACCGAAGCTCCTGGTCCCGCCCAGACGGCCGAAGAGGCCGGCGAGTGGATGGGTGCCTTCTTCAGCTCGAGCGAGGCGCGGTTCGGGGACTCACCAGACAGCAGCGAACCGCCGGCTGGAGCCGGTGGACCTTCGGAGGACCGATGACTACGCACGCCGACGGCATGACCAGCACCGACGGTAATAGCTGGATGCTCGAGCTCATCAGTGGTGTACGGGGGGTCAAGCATGTTGTCGTGCTCACCTCCGACGGACTGATGAAAGTTCGGACTGACCAGACCCCGCTGGACGTGGCCGACAAGGTAGCGGCGGCATGCGCCGGACTTGTAGCGCTGGGGATGGGAATGAGCAGGGAGTTCGGGAACAGCGAGACGATCCGCCAGGTGATGGTTGAGTTCGACGGCGGATTCCTCTTCGTCCGCGGAGCCGGTGACGGCTCGCGTCTCGCGGTCGTCACGGAGACGGTGATCGACCCGGCGCTGATCGCCCAGCAGATGCAGGCCCAGGTCCTCATGATCGGGGAGCGCACCCTGGGCACGGAGCGGATCTCCAGCTGATCCCGCCCCGGGCACCGTTTCGGAAAGCACCACCCGAGCCTCGTGAGGCTTGGCCGTACCAGGCACCACCAGCTCGACCGATACCTGACCGACCAACAGGGGGCGAGGGGATGGACACCGAGGAGTACCGCGATCACCCGGTGCGCTCGTACGTGCTCACCTCGGGGCGGGCGCACCCGTCGCGCAACACGCTGCGCCCGGAGACACTTGTACGTGCGGTAGAAAGCCGGCCAGTGCTCTCGACGGCGAGCCGCCTGGAGCGCGAGCTGGTCGAGCTGTGCCGCGGCACGCTCGCGCTGGCCGAGGTGGCTGCCTACCTGCAGCTACCCGTGAGCCTCGTGGCGGTCATGGTCTCGGACCTGGTCGACACGGGAAACCTGACGATCCGTTCCAACCACCAAGCGCACGTCCTGCCCGGCAAGGACATCCTGGAGAAGATTCTCGATGGACTCCGCAAGCTCTGACCGCCCGGTGCCCGGGCAGCACCTCGCACCGACCGTCGCGCGGTCGGTCAAGGTGCTGGTGGTGGGCGCCTTCGGCGTGGGCAAGACGACGCTGATCGGTGCGGTGAGCGAGATCGACCCGCTGCGCACCGAGGAGCGCATCACCACGGCGAGCGTCGGCATCGACCCGGGGCAGCCGAACAAGGAGACGACGACGGTCGCGATGGACTTCGGTCGCATCACCGTGACCGACGACATCGCCCTGTACCTGTTCGGCACCCCGGGCCAGCGCCGGTTCTGGGACCTGTGGGCGGGCCTGGCCGACGGCGCCGTCGGTGCGCTGGTCATGATCGACACGCGGCACCTCGAGGACAGCTTCGAGGTGCTGGACCAGCTGGAGCTGCGGACCAAGATCCCGTTCGCGGTGGTCGTCAACCAGTTCCCCGACTCGCCGAACTACCCGCTGGAGCGGGTCCGCGCCGCGCTGGACCTGCTGCCCGAGACACCGATCGTCGAGTGCGACGCACGCGACCGGCAGTCCGCCGTACTCACCCTGATCACCCTCGTCGAGCACGCGATGACGTTCCCGGTGTTCCAGAAGGTCAACGCGTGACACTCGCCAACAGACTGCACCTCCGGCTGGAAGACATCTCGGACCGGATGCAGCTGTCGGAGATCACGTCGGCCCGGGATCCGCACAAGCTGTACGAACAGCTCCGTGACGAGTGGGGTCCGGTCGCGCCGATGGACCTGGAGCCCGGCGTGCCCGCCTGGCTCGTCCTGGGGTACGACGAGGCCAGCAGCGTGATGCGCAACGAGCTGCTGTTCTCGCGGAACTCCCGCAACTGGCGCTACGTCCAGGAGCGGTCCCTGCCCGCCGACTCAGGGGTCCTCGCCGCGCTGGCGCCGCGCGAGAGCGCGTACTACCTCGACGGGATGCAGCAGCGTCGGCTGCGTGCCCCCATCGACGACGCCCTGGGCGCCATCGACGAGAAACGCCTGGCACGTACGGTGGCCGTGATGTGCGAGGCGATCATCGACCGGCTGATGCCCCGCGGCGAGGCGGACCTGGTCAAGGACTACGCCGTGGCGGTCCCCGTGATGGTCATGACCGAGATGTTCGGCATGAGCCTGTCCGACGGGAACAAGATGCACGAGCTCACCGAGGCGGTCTACGCGGGCAGGGAGCGGGCGCGCGCGGCGGCGATAGAGCAGGAGGCCCTGGTGGCCGTGCTCGTGGCGACGCACCGGGCCGAGCCGGGCGAGGACCTGACCACCGCCCTGGTCAACCATCCGAACCACGAGAACGACGTCGAGGTCATGGCCGCGATCGGCGTGATGTTCAGCCTGGGGCACGATGCCGAGATCGCGTGGATCGCGAGCACGCTGCACATGATCCTGACCGACCCGGCATTCGCCGCCCGGGTGCGTCGCGGCCGGCTCGACCTGGACGACGCCCTGGACGAGGTGTCCCGGCGCAACCCGCCCGCCCCGCACGTGCTGCCCCGGTTCGCCCGGCAGGACTGCGAGCTGGGCGGACGCCGGATCGCGTACGGCGACGCCCTCGTGCCCGCCGTCGCCGCCGCGAACGCTGACCGGGCGATCCGGACGGACGACCCGTGGGAGGAGCTGGGCAGCCGGTTCCACCTGACCTGGGGCGCGGGCGCGCACGCGTGCCCCGCCCACCGGATCGGGCCGCTCATCGGCCGTATCGCCGTCGACACGCTGCTGCGCCGGATCCTCGACATGGAGCTGTCGGTCTCGGCCGACTCGCTCAAGATGTCGGCCTCGCCGTGGTCGCGCTACCCGCGCAAGCTGCCTGTCCGGTTCACCACGCCGCTGACCGAGGGCGGCCCGCGCGCCGAGCGCTGACCATCCCGCTCCGCCGTCGGTTCGAGCCCCACCGTAGGTCGAGCTCGCCGAGACCGCCCACCATCGGTCGAGCCTGTCGAGACCCCTCGACAGGCTCGACCGACGTAGGTCTCAGGACTCCGCGGCCGCCCGCTCCTTGACCCGCTCCTTGAGCCGCGGCACGACGTTCTTGTAGACCGCCGGGTTGATCGGCAGGAGCCACTGGATGGTCTGGGCGGTGGAGCTGATGTTCACGCCGGCCTCGTCGAGCGTCTCGTCGATCTGGTGCATCGAGAACGGGATGACGTTGGTGCCGCGCGCGTGCTTGCCGCCCGTGCGCTTCTCCATCCAGGCCACGCGCTCGGCCACGTGCTTGCGCCGCTCCTCGATCGGCGGCAGCTCGACGACACCGGCCAGGTACGCGGCGATCCAGATCGCGCCGGCCTCGGCGGACAGCGGCGAGAACAGCGACGAGTTGTAGCCGGCGAAGGTCAGGTTCGGCACGCCCTCGGGCAGGATCTGGCGGTAGAGCTGGTAGTTGCCCTGGTCGTCCACCAGGCGGGCGGCGATGGTGTCGTCGAGGAACGGCACGCGCTGGTGGAACCCGGTACCGCAGACCACGAGCTCGGCCGGGATCCGGGCACCGTCGCTCAGTACGGCCACCGGGTGGTCGCCCTCGACCTCGAAGCGCTCGATCTCCGTGTCGCGGTGGACCTTGATGGTCCCGTCGGCGACCTGCTCGTAGAACCCGTCGGTGGACAGCGACACGGTGCTGTTGGCGATGTCGGCGAACTCGCCGTGCGGGACGAGGCCGAGCTTCTTGAGCTTGAACTGCCAGGTCGCGACGGATCCGATGCTCGAGAGCATGCCCGCACGTACCTTGTCCCCTGGGCCGTGCAGGAAGCGCTCCATGGGGTTGGGCAGCTCCTGGTAGCGGAACAGCGCCTCGCCGAGGCGGGACAGCAGCAGGTACTTCATGTTCAGGGTGCTGGCGATGCGCTTGGGCATCTTCCACAGCAGGCGACGGGCCACGACGGTGGTGGACTTGGCCACCTGGCCGATCTCGGCGGCGACGTCGCACGCCGACTTGCCGTACCCGACGACCACCACGTGCTTGTCGCGGGCGTCGTCCAGCGTGTTGAGCTGGCTGGAGGCGACAAGCTTGCCGCCGGCGCGGACGAGGTCGGCGTACCCCTCGTACTGCGGGAAGACCGGGTCGGAGAAGATGCCGTTCGCGACCACCAGGTGGTCGAACCGCTCGGGCGCGGAGACCGGCGCGCCGATACGCCGTGCGGTGATCATCCAGCCGTCCTCGGCGTCGGTCAGCTCGGCGCGGACCACCTCGGTGGCGAGCCGCAGGAGGGGGCGCAGCTCGAACTTCGCGACGTAGCGCTCGAGGTAGGCCTGGACCTGCTCGCCGGTGGGCCACTCGGGATAGTCCCGGGGCATCGGCAGGTCCGAGAAGGCGTACGAGTCCTTGTTGTTCTGCGTCCGGAGGCCCGAGTACCGGCGGGTCGCGCTCCACACCCCGCCGACGTCCGGCGCCTTCTCGAAGACCGTGACGTCGTGCTCGAACTCGCGGAGGATCTTCGCGGTGGCCAGTCCTGCGAAACCGGCACCGACGACGGCGATCTTCAAGGGGCCCCTGCTCTCAGTAGATTTCCGGCATTTTTCACGAATGGTAGCGGTGTCGGACCCTGTGCGATAGGGGTCGATCGAGGCGAATGCCCAGGTCGGCTGACCCTTCGGAACGGGGTCCGGCGACACGCCCCTCGAATGTCAGTGGTTCAGTCCATGATTGTGTCTGTGAGCGAGACGACAGGCATCCCGGAACGTGATGAAGCCATGAGCGACGAGGCCACCGCACAGCGGCGGTGGGCCGAGCTCGTGGCCCGGATCGAGGAGGATCGGCGCGCCTACTTCGAGGCGGACGCGCCCGTCTCGTCGGACGCCGAGTACGACGCGCGGATGCGCGAGCTCCAGGCGCTCGAGGCCGCGCACCCCGCGCTGGTGACGCCGGAGTCACCCACGCAGAGCGTCGGCGGCGCGGCGGCGGCGGGGTTCGCCACGGTGGAGCACATCGAGCGCATGCTCTCGCTCGACAACGCGTTCAGCACCGACGAGCTGGCCGTGTGGGCGGAGAAGGTCAACCGTGACCTCGGTACGGACCGTCCGGGGCTGCTGTGCGAGGTCAAGATCGACGGCCTGGCGATCTCCCTGGTGTACGAGAAGGGCCGGCTGGTGCGCGGCGTCACGCGCGGCGACGGACGCGTGGGGGAGGACGTCACCCGGAACGTGCTGCGCATCGCCGAGATCCCCCAGACCCTCACCGGCGAGGGCCACCCCGACGTCGTCGAGGTGCGCGGCGAGGTGTTCATCCCGGTCGCCACCTTCGCGCGGCTCAACGAGCTGCAGGCCGAGCTGCGCGAGCGTGCGGTCGAGGACGCACGCGAACGGTCCGGACGGAGCGCCGGCGGCAAGGAGTTCGACGTCGAACGGGCACGCATCGCCGCGCTCCGCCGGTTCCCGCAGTTCGCCAACCCCCGCAACGCCGCGGCGGGTGGCCTGCGGCAGCTGCTGGAGAACAAGGACGGTCTCGAGCTGGAGGCGGGTCTCGCCCGCGTGGAGGGCCTGCGCATGTACGCGCACGGCGTGGGCGCGCTGCAGTGGCAGGAGGGCGAGCACACGGAGCTGGAGCGACAGTCCGACGCGTACACCCTGTTCGAGCAGTGGGGCATCCCGGTCTCCCCGCACAACCGGGTGGTCGACGGCCTGGACGGGGCGCTCGAGATGATCGAGTACTTCCGCGAGCACCGGCACGACATCGAGCACGAGCTCGACGGGATAGTCCTCAAGGTCGACGCCCTCGCGCGGCAGCGCCGGCTCGGCTCCACCAGCCGCGCGCCGCGCTGGGCCATCGCGTTCAAGTACCCGCCGGAGGAGGTCAACACGCGCCTGCTCGCCATCCAGGTCGGTGTGGGCCGTACCGGCCGGGCCACTCCCTACGCCGTGATGGAGCCGGTGAAGGTCGCGGGCTCCACGGTGCGCCAGGCGACCCTGCACAACCAGGACGTGGTGCGGGCCAAGGGCGTGCGCATCGGCGACGTCGTGGTGCTGCGCAAGGCGGGCGACGTCATCCCGGAGATCGTCGGGCCCGTGTCCGCCCTGGCCGACGACGGCTACCCGCGCGAGGACTTCGTCATGCCCGCGGAGTGCCCGGAGTGCGGCACGCCGCTACGCGCCATGAAGGAGGCCGACGTCGACCTGCGCTGCCCGAACGCGGAGTCCTGCCCGGCTCAGGTGCGCGGGCGCGTCGAGCACATCGGCTCGCGCGGCGGCCTCGACATCGAGGCCCTCGGCGAGGTCACCGCTGCGGCGCTCACCCAGCCCGACGTGCCGGAGACCCCACCCCTGGTCACCGAGGCCCAGCTGTTCTCGCTCACGCTCGACCAGCTCCTGCCGATCGAGGCGGTGGTCCGCGACGCGGAGACCGGCCTGCCCAAGATGGACGACGACGGCGTCGTGCGCCGGCGGACCCCGTTCCGGCGCAAGCTGTCGTACAGCAAGGCGCAGCGTCTCGCGGCCGAGGAAGCGGGCGAGGCCCTGGACGAGTGGGCGCCGTCGGCCAACGCGACCAAGCTCCTCGACGAGCTGGAGCGCGCCAAGACGAAGGACCTCTGGCGCATGCTCGTCTCGCTGAACATCCGGCACGTCGGGCCGGTGGCAGCGCGGGCGCTCGCGGGCTGGTTCGGCTCGGTGGACGCCATCGAGGCGGCGTCCGAGGCGGAGCTGGCCGCCGTCGACGGCGTCGGCCCGGTGATCGCCGCCGAGATCAAGGAATGGCTCACGGTGGACTGGCACCAGGAGATCCTCGCGGCGTGGCGCGAGGCGGGGGTCCAGCTCGCCACCCCGGGCCACCCCGGCCCGGCCGCGATGGCCGAGGCCGACACCGGGCCCACCGGCCCGCTCGCCGGCCTGACCGTGGTGGTGACCGGATCGCTCGAGGACTTCACGCGCGACGGCGCCAAGGAGGCCATCATCGCGGCGGGCGGCAAGGCGTCCGGATCGGTCTCGAAGAAGACCGACTACGTGGTGCTGGGGGAGAACGCCGGCACCAAGGCCGCCAAGGCGGAGGCCCTGGAGATCCCGACCCTCGACGAGGACGGCTTCAAGAAGCTGCTGGAGGGCGGCCCCGAGGCGCTGTGAGTCGGAGGGCTCCCTGGCGACCCGGCGGTCGCACGGTGAGCGATCCGCCGGTCGCCCGCGCCGCCGCGCGGTCGCCGAACCGCAAGTTGGGGCTGGTTGGCGTGCGGTGGCGCCGCCGAACCGCAAGTTGTCGGTTCATCTCGGCGCCGAGCCGAAGGTTGCGCGGCAATAAGGGTCCATATGGACGTGCATCTTGCGGTTCGGCGCCCTCGGTGACTCGGTACTTGCGGTTCGGCGTCCTCGGCGCCGCCGTCTGGACTCCGTCAACCTCCCCGCCGTCAACCTGGGCGCCGTCAACTCGGCGCCCTCGATGTCGTCCGACCAGGCTGCAGCCGGCCACCCCGAGCGATTAACGGTGACCAGTTGCCAACTTTTGCTTGACTACCGGCAGAAGTCCCTCGTAGGTTCTAGCCCGCAGGGTCAACGCCGACCGAGGAGAACTCATGAGACAACGTGGAACCAGACTCCGCGCGAGACAGGCAGCCGCAGGCGCGACTGCCGCAGCACTGACAGCGGTGATGCTGTCGGGAACTGTCCCCGTCGCGTCGGCAGCGGATGATCTGCCACCGCAGGAACCCGGCGTCACCCTGAGGACCTACGACCTGGCGCGTGACCTGAGTGAGCTCTGCACGCTCCGTTCCGGCCAGACGCCGAACGTGGACCAGCTCAAGCCCACCATCGACTACTCGACGGAGGCCGACTTCGGCATGGGCGAGCGCTTCATCGCGCACGCGCTCGCGAACCTGTCGGTGCCGTCCGCCGGGAACTACGAGTTCCGGCTCACCAGCGACGACGGCTCGCGCCTGGTGATCGACGACGCCGAGGTGATCGACAACGACGGCCTGCACGGCGCGGAGTCGAAGGAAGGCACCGTCGCGCTGGAGGCAGGGTTCCACGACCTGCGGGTGGAGTACTTCGACAACACCAACGACAACATCCTGCGGCTCGAGTGGCGTCCGCCGGGCACGACGGACTTCGTCGTCGTCCCGTCCTCGGTGCTGAGCACCGAGGCCGGCGTCGTGCGCGTGACCGCTCCGGGCACCAAGTACTGCGAGGGCCAGGACGACTCGGCGGGCGACGGCATGCGCCTCGACGCCGTGCACCCGGGCTACACGCTCACCGACCTGCGCCCGGAGGGCTTCGAGCCCATGGTCGCCGGGCTCGACTGGACCGACGACGACCGCCTCGCCGTGGTCACGTCCGGCTCGGTGAGCCCCGGTGGCTGGGTCGAGGACCCAGAGCCGGGTGAGGTGTTCCTGCTCGACAACGTGACGGGGGAGACCTCGAAGGACCAGGTGACCTACGAGAAGGTCGCCACGGACCTGTTCAACCCCATGGGTATCGCCGTGATCGGCGAGTCCATCTACGTCTCGGAGCGGGACAAGCTCACCGAGCTCACGGACCCCGACGGCGACGGCTTCTACGACGGACACCGCACGGTGGCCGAGTGGCCCTTCGGCGGCAACTTCCACGAGTTCGCCTTCGGCCTGCTGCACGACAAGAAGTACTTCTACGTGAACCTGTCGGTAGCGATCAACAACGGCGGCGCGACCACCGACCCGCAGCCCGCCGAGAACCGCGGCACCGCGATCAAGGTGGACCGCCGGACCGGTGAGGTCAGCTACGTGGCCGGCGGTCTGCGCACGCCGAACGGCATGGTCAAGGGCCCGGACGGCGAGCTCTTCGTGATGGACAACCAGGGTGCCTGGCTGCCCAGCTCGAAGCTCGTGCACGTCGAGCAGGGCAAGTTCTTCAACCACTTCACCAACCCGGCAGGCCCGTACGACGACCAGCCCGTCTCGCCGCCCGCGCTGTGGGTGCCGCAGAACGAGATCGGCAACTCGCCCAGCTCACCCGTGCAGCTGGAGGAGGGCCCGTTCGAGGACCAGCTCGTGTTCGGCGACGTCACCTACGGCGGCCTCCAGCGCGGCTTCCTCGAGAAGGTCGAGGGCGAGTACCAGGGCGCGGTGTTCCGGCACTCGGCAGGCCTGGAGGCGGGCGTCAACCGCACCGTCGTCGGGCCTGACGGCGCCCTGTACGTCGGCGGCATCGGCGAGGGCGGCAACTGGAGCGAGCCGGGCAAGCTGCGCTACGGCCTGCAGAAGCTGACACCGAACGGCGAGGACGCCTTCGACATGACCGAGATGCGGGTCACCAAGAAGGGCTTCGAGGTCGAGTACACGCAGCCGCTCTCCGCGGAGACGGTGGCGAAGATCGCCGAGGACCCCAACGCGGCGTTCCGGATGGACCACTGGCGCTACGTGCCGACCCGCAACTACGGCGGGCCGAAGATCGACGAGCGTCCGCTGTTCGTCGCGGGCGCCAAGGTCTCGCGCGACCGCACGAAGGTGACGCTCACCGTGGACGGCCTCGAGCCGGGACGTGTGGTGCACCTGCGCAGCCCGCGCCCGTTCTCGGACGCCGAGGGCCGCGAGCTGTGGAACACCGAGGCCTGGTACACGCTCAACGCGATCCCCGGCTACAAGGCTCCGGCCGAGCAGGGGTACCTGGAGGCGGAGGAGGCCTCGCTGCGGGGCAGCGCGAACGTGGCCACCGAGCACAGCGGCTACTCCGGCTCCGGCTTCGCCGCCGGGTTCGGCCAGGTGGGCGCCTCGGCGACCTTCACGGCCGACGTCCGCCGCGGTGGCAACCAGCCCGTGAGCCTGCGGTACTCGAACGGACCCAACCCGTTCGAGGGCACCAAGACGGTGTCGGTGCTGGTCAACGGCCAAGAGGTCGAGCCGTGGGCGCTGGAGTCGACAGGTGACTGGAAGACCTGGGCGACGGCGACGCGGGACCTGCCGCTCCGCAAGGGCGTCAACACCATCACGCTGCGCTACGACGCCGACGACGACGGCAACGTCAACCTCGACGTCCTCACGGTCGGCGGCATCCAGGACATCTGCCGTCCCGGGAAGTACGAGCGTGGCTACCGTGCCCTGTTCGACGGCAGCATGACGTCCCTCGACGGCTGGCGTCTGGCGGGTGCGGGCTCGTTCGGCCGCCAGGCCGACTGCTCGATCCGGAGCACGGGCGGCATGGGGCTGCTCTGGCACACCGGCGAGGAGCTGGGGGCGTACAGCCTCAAGCTGGACTGGAAGCTCGTGAAGGACGACAACGGCGGCATCTTCGTCGGCTTCCCGAACCCGGGGAACGACCCGTGGGTCGCCGTCAACCAGGGTTACGAGATCCAGGTCGACGCGAGCGACGAGCCCGACCGCACCACCGGGTCGATCTACACCTTCCAGGGTGCGGACCCGGACGCGGTGGAGCAGGCACTGAAGCCCGTGGGCTCGTGGAACTCCTACGAGATCCGCGTGGCGGGGCAGAACATCAAGGTCCTGCTCAACGGGGTGCTGGTGAACGACTTCCACAGCACCGACCCCGCGCGTGACCTCGCCACGGGGTACGTGGGTCTCCAGAACCATGGCGGCGGGGAGACGATCTACTACCGCGACGTCCGGGTCAAGGACCTGGGCTGACCCTGCCGGGTTCGCGAAGTAGAGCGCCTGTCCGGGTCTCCTGGCGTTACCAGGGAGACCCGGACAGGCGCTCTACCTCGCGGACCTGCCTGGTCCTACGCGACCAGGCGGTCCACCGCTTCCGAGGAGAGGGCCTGGTCCACCGCCATGGCGCTCGCGCCCAGGACGCCGGCCTGCGGCCCCGTCCGAGCGGTGACGATGCGCAGGTGCTGCGTCGCCAGGGGCAGGGACCGCTGGTAGACGACCTCGCGGATGCCGGCCACTATGTGCTCGCCCGCGTCGGCCAGGATGCCGCCGATGACGATCATCGACGGATTGAGCAGGCTGACGCTGGTGGCGAGCACCGCGCCGATGTCCCGGCCGGCCTGGCGCACGGCCTGGCTCGCGGCGACATCGCCGGCACGCACCATGGCGACGACGTCGGCGGGCTTCTCGGCACCCTCGAGCGCGTTCGCGACGGCAAGGCCGCTCGCGATCGCCTCGAGGCAGCCGATGTTGCCGCAGCGGCAGACGACGTCGGTCACGCCAGGCACCGCGACGTGCCCGATGTCGCCGGCCGAACCCTGGGCGCCGCGCCGGAGCGCGCCGTCGGCGATGATGCCCGCGCCGATACCCGTGGCGACCTTCACGAACAGGAGGTCCGCGACCTCGGGCCAGGCGGCGCGGTGCTCGCCGAGGGCCATGATGTTGACGTCGTTGTCCACGAGCACCGGCGCGTGGAACCGCGCGCCGAGGATGCCGGGGACGTCGGCGTTGTCCCAGCCGGGCATGATCGGCGGGTTGTTCGGCTTGCCGGTGGCATGCTCCACCGGCCCGGGCAGGCCGACGCCGACCCCGGCGAGCTCGCTGGGGGACCGGCCGGCCTCGCGCAGCAGCTCGGCCCCCGTCCTCGCGACCTGGTCGAGCACCAGCTCGGGTCCGTCGGTGATCAGCAGCGGCAGGTCACGGTGCGCGAGCACCGTGGAGGCGAGGTCCGTCAGGGCGAGCCGCGCGTGCGTCGCGCCGAGGTCCACCCCGAGCACCACCCGGGCGGACGGCGCGAACGCGAAGGTCGCCGGCGGGCGGCCACCGGTAGAGGACGCCTCGCCCGCGGGAGCGATGAGCCCCGCGGTCATGAGCAGGTCGATGCGTGCCGCGACGGTCGAACGGGCCTGGCCCGTCACCGCCGCGAGATCGGCTCGCGTGCGAGGCCGTCCGTCGCGCAAGAGCTGGAACATGTCCCCCGCTCCAGAGACCTTGGGCGCCTGCTGAATAACTTCCCGTGCCACTTCCACCATGCCTCTAGTCAATCATGGCGGGCGAAGTTACGACTTTTGCTTGACCGTCGGCAAAAGTCCCTCTACGTTCGATACATGGTCGACGTGGACCCCCAGCGGGCAGAGCAACGGGACGAGCAGCCCCTGCTGCGTATGCGTGGCATCGTGAAGCAGTTTCCCGGCGCGCGAGCGCTCGACGGTGTGGACCTCGAGGTCCGCCCCGGCGAGGTGCACTGCCTGCTGGGTCAGAACGGGGCGGGCAAGTCCACCCTGATCAAGGTCCTGGCCGGGGCACACCAGCCCACCGAGGGCGAGATCCTCCTCGACGGCGAGCCGGTGACCATCTCGGACCCGGTCGCGGCCCTCAACCTCGGCATCGCGACCATCTACCAGGAGCTGGACGTCGTCGACGGGCTCACCGTCGCCGAGAACATCTACCTCGGGCACGAGCTCGCCCGGGGCGGCGTGACCCGGCGGTCCGACGCGACCCGCAACACCCGGGAGATCCTGAAGCGGCTCGGCCACCCGGAGATCTCGCCCCACCGTGAGGTCGGGAGCCTGCCGGCGGCGGGCAAGCAGATCGTCTCGCTCGCCCGGGCGCTGTCCCGGGACGCGCGCGTCGTCATCATGGACGAGCCGTCCGCCGTGCTGGACTCCGAGGAGGTCGGCAACCTCCACCGCATCGTGCGCGAGCTCACCGCCGACGGCGTCGCCGTCATCTACATCTCGCACCGGCTCGAGGAGATCCGGCAGCTCGGTCAGCGCATCACGGTGATCAAGGACGGCCGCACGGTCGCCACCAGCCTGCTGGTCGCCGACACCCCGACGGACGACCTGATCCGTCTCATGACCGGCCGCGCGGTCGAGTACGCCTTCCCCGCACGGCCAGGCGTCCCGGAGGACGCCGCGCCGGTCCTCGAGGTCAGCGACCTCGGGCTCGGCGACGTCTTCTCCGACGTGTCGCTGACCGTCCGGGCAGGCGAGATCGTCGGCCTGGCCGGCCTCGTGGGCTCGGGCCGCTCGGAGATCCTCGAGACGATCTACGGAGCCCGGCGCGCGACGTCGGGCACGGTCCGGGTGGGCGGCAAGCGCCTGCGCGGCGGGGTCGATTCCGCGGTCGCCGCGGGGATCGGGCTGTGCCCCGAGGAGCGCAAGAGCCAGGGGCTGCTCCTGGACGAGCCCGTGTACCGGAACATCACGCTGTCCACCTTCGCGCGCTTCGCGCGTGGGGGACTCCTCGACGAGGGCGCCGAGCGTGCAGCGGCGCGCGAGCAGATCGAGGCCCTCGACCTGCGGCCCGCCTCGGCGGACCGCGACGCCCGTACCTTGTCCGGCGGCAACCAGCAGAAGGCGCTGCTGGCGCGCTGGCTGGTCCACGGCTGCCGCGTGCTCCTGCTCGACGAGCCCACCCGGGGTGTCGACGTCGGCGCCCGCGCAGAGATCTACAACCTCATCCGGCGCCTGGCCGACGACGGCGCCGCCGTGCTCGTCGTCTCCAGCGAGATCCCCGAGGTGCTGGGGCTCGCGGACCGCGTGCTGGTCATCTCCGACGGTCGGGCGGTCCACGACGGCCCGGCCGACGACATCGACGAGCACGCCGTGCTCGACCTGGTCATGGAAGGAAGTGCCGCGTGAGCGGACGATCGGCCCTCATGGGCCCAGCCCTGCGAATGGGTGGACTCGTGTTCGCCCTCATCCTGCTCGTCGTCGTCGGCGTGGTGACCGGTGGCGACCGGTTCGTGAGCTTCGGCAACGTCACCACGATCCTGAGCCTCGCGGCGGTGACCGGCGTGGTGAGCATCGGCATGACGTTCGTCATCACGTCCGGTGGTATCGACCTGTCGGTCGGCGCCGTGGTCGCCCTGGCGTCCATCTGGGCCTCGACCCTGTCCACCCAGTACCTGGCGCAGGACTACGGCTGGTGGATCATCGTGGTCACCGCGCTGGCCGTCGGGCTCGTCGCGGGGCTCATCAACGGCGTGATCATCGCGTACGGCAAGGTGCCCGCGTTCATGGCGACCCTCGCGATGCTGGCCGCCGCCCGAGGCCTTGCCGAGCTCATCGCCGGACGGCGTACGCAGATCCTCGAGGACGTGGAACCGTTCTTCGACGTGTTCCAGGCCCGGCCGCTGGGTGTGCCCGTGATCGTGTGGATCTTCGTGGTGGTCGCGGCCGCCGGCTGGTTCCTGCTGAACCGCACGACGTTCGGACGGCGCACCGTCGCCATCGGCGGTAATCCCGAGGCGTCCCGCCTGGCGGGCATCAAGATCAAGCGGCACACCCTGTACCTGTACGGGCTCTCCGGCCTGACGGCAGGCATCGGTGCCGTGATCCTGCTGGCCAGGACCACCTCCGGCTCCTCCACGCACGGAACGCTCCTCGAGCTCGACACCATCGCGGCGGTCGTCGTGGGCGGCACCCTGCTGGCCGGCGGGCGCGGCACCATCACCGGCACCGTGCTGGGCGTCCTCATCTTCTCGACGCTCACCAACGTCTTCGTCATCAACAACCTCGACAGCTCGGTCCAGGCGATCGCCAAGGGCGCGATCATCGTCGGCGCCGTGCTGCTGCAGCAGTGGTTCGCCTCGCGTGAGAGGGCGACGAGCACCTGAGCCCGTCGCCGCCCCGCGGCGCGCCCTTGCGCACCTGTTCACGTCCAGTCGTTCACGTCAACCCAGACAAGCTCCACCCCAGATCAAGGGAGATCACCATGACTTCGTCCACCGCAGTACGCACGCGCAGGGTTTCCGGCGCCTTCATCGCAGCGGCCTGTGCCGCGCTCGTCGTCAGCGGCTGCGTCAGCAACGAGCCGCGTGACGAGGAGACGACCGCCACCGGGCCCGTCACGACCACCGAGAACGACGAGCCCGGCGACAAGGTCGTCATCGGCTTCTCCGCCCCGGCCGCCGACCACGGCTGGATGGGTGCCATCACCTCGGCGGCCCAGGCCGAGGCCGAGAAGTACGAGGACGTGGAGCTTCGCGTCGCCGAGGGCACCAACGAGGTGAACGTGCAGATCAGCCAGATCGAGGGCTTCATCAACGACGGCGTCGACGCGATCGTGCTCCTGCCGTTCGACGGTGCCGCCCTCACCGACGTGGCGCTCGACGCCATGGAGGCCGGTATCCCGGTCATCAACGTGGACCGCGAGTTCAGCAGCCCGTTCGCCGCGCGCACCACCGTGCTGGGCGACAACTACGGCATGGGCGTGAGTGCCGGTACCTACATCTGCGAGCAGCTGGGTGACAAGAAGGATGCGGTGGTCGCCGAGATCGCGGGCATCGACGCCCTGCCGCTGACGACGGACCGCAGCAACGGCTTCAAGGACGCGCTCGAGGACTGCGGTCTCGACGTCGACGCCCGCGTCGCCGCCGACTTCACCGTCGAGGGCGGCGAGGAGGCGACCGCCAACCTGCTGTCCGCCGAGCCGGAGATCGACGCCATCTGGAACCACGACGACGACCAGGGTGTCGGTGTCATGGCGGCCATCGAGAACGCCGGCCGCGACGAGTTCTTCCTGGTGGGCGGCGCAGGGTCGCGCAACATGATGGAAGAGATCCAGTCCGGCGACAGCGTCGTCCAGGCCACGGTCATCTACCCGTCCACCCAGGCCGCCGACGGCGTCAAGCTCGCTCGTCTGATCGCGCAGAACAAGACAGTGGGCGACCTCGCGTCGATCGGCGTGCCGCGCACGGTCCAGCTCTTCGCGCCCGTCGTCACGGCGGACAACGTCGAGGAGTACCTGCCCATCGGCTTCGACTCCTGACGTGACGTATCGGGACGACGCCTGCCGGGGCGTGCTGGACGGCAGTGAGACGACAGTGGGGGGAGGCGCGGTATGAGCAGCGTTGAGAACGAGCTCGGGGTCGGCATGGTCGGCTACGCGTTCATGGGGGCGGCACACTCGCAGGCCTGGCGCACGGCGCCGCGGTTCTTCGACCTGGCCCTGGCACCGCGCATGCGCGCGGTGGCGGGGCGGGACGAGGCCGCGGTCCGTGCGGCGGCCGACAAGCTGGGCTGGGACGAGGCGGTCGTCGGGTGGTCCGAGCTGCTGAAGCGGGACGACATCGGCCTGATCGACGTCTGCACGCCCGGTGACACGCACGCCGAGATCGCGATAGCGGCGCTCGAGGCGGGCAAGCACGTCCTGTGCGAGAAGCCGCTGGCCAACAGCGTGGCCGAGGCCGAGACGATGGTCGCGGCGGCCGAGGCAGCCGCGGAGCGTGGCGTGCACGCGATGGTGGGCTTCACCTACCGCCGCGTACCCGCCATCGCCCTGGCCAGGCAGCTGGTCGAGCAGGGGCGGATCGGCCAGGTGCGGCACGTGCGCGCGCAGTACCTGCAGGACTGGATAGCCGACCCGCAGGCGCCCATGTCCTGGCGGCTCGACAAGCAGAAGGCGGGTTCCGGCGCGCTGGGCGACATCGGCGCCCACGTGGTGGACCTGGCGCAGTACGTCACGGGCGAGCTGCTCACCGGCGTGAGCGGCCTGCTCGAGACGTTCGTGCACGAGCGGCCGGAGGCAGCGGCATCGGGGAGCCTGTCGGGCGTGGCCGACACGAGCCGCATGGGCAAGGTCACGGTGGACGACGCCGCGATCTTCCTCGGGCGGATGTCCGGCGGGGGGCTCGCGACCTTCGAGGCGACCAGGTTCGCCTGGGGCCGCAAGAACGCGATCCGGCTGGAGATCAACGGCTCGAAGGGTTCGCTCGCGTTCGACTTCGAGGACATGAACCTCCTGCACTTCTTCGACGCGGCCGACGACGCGGCGACCGCCGGCTTCCGCCGGATCGTCGTCACGGAGCCGGAGCACCCGTACGGCGGCGCCTGGTGGCCGCCGGGGCACGGGCTCGGTTACGAGCACGCGTTCACGCACCAGGTGGTCGACCTCGTCGGCGACCTGGCGGCAGGGCGGCAGCCGACGCCGTCGTTCAGCGACGGCCTGGTGGTCCAGCGGGTGCTGGACGCCGTCGAGCGCAGCGCGGACGGCGGCGGGGGGTGGGTGTCGCTGGTCTGAGCTCCCGGCCCGGGGCGGTGCACCGCACCGCCCCGGGCCGGCGCTCGCACCACAGCAGTACCACAGCAGTACCGCAGTAGCACCGCAGTAGCACTTGCACCGCACTAGTACTGACCCGACTCGACGAGGAGCTCCAGGTGAGAAACGTGCAACGAACCCGCCGCATTATGCGGTCGGTGGTCGTGGCAGCAGCCACGACCGGTCTTGTTGTCCCCGCCGCACTGACGTCCGCGGCACAGCCGGCGACGGCGCCGGCCCAGCTCGCGCAGGTGGCCGCCGCACCGGGCGACGCCGCGGCCGAGCCTTTCGACACCCTCGTCTTCTCCAAGACGGCGGGCTTCCGGCACGGTTCGATCCCCGCAGGCATCCAGGCGATCACGCAGCTGGGTGCGGCCAACGACTTCACCGTCACCGCGACCGAGGACGCAGGCGTCTTCACCGACGAGGGCCTCGCCGACTACGAGGTGGTCGTCTTCCTGTCCACGACGGGCGACGTGCTCAGCGACGAGCAGCAAGCGGCGTTCGAGCGGTACATCCAGGGTGGCGGCGGCTACGCCGGTATCCATGCGGCCTCGGACACGGAGTACGAGTGGCCCTGGTACGGCGAGCTGGTGGGGGCCTACTTCAACTCCCACCCGCAGAACCAGGACGCCACGATCAAGGTCGAGGACCATGACCACGCCTCGACGGCGCACCTGCCGGACCGCTGGGACCGCCACGACGAGTGGTACAACTTCCGCACGAACCCGCGCGACGAGGTGCACGTCCTCGCGTCGCTGGACGAGTCCTCCTACTCCGCGGGCACGGGCGCGATGGGTGCGGAGCACCCGATCGCCTGGTGCCAGGAGTACGACGGCGGCCGCTCCTGGTACACCGGCGGAGGGCACACCGACGCCTCGTACACGGAGCCGGAGTTCGTCGAGCACCTGCTGGGCGGACTGCAGACGGCCGCGGGCGTCGTCGACTCCGACTGCGCCGCGACGCAGAGCGACAGCTACGAGATGGTGCCGCTCGACGAGGACACCGCCAACCCGATGATGTTGGACGTGGCCCCCGACGGCACCGTCTTCTACGTCGAGCGGGACGGCCGCGTCCAGACGATCGACCCCGAGTCGAACACCACGAGCACCGCGGTGACGTTGTCGGTCACCCAGTCCAACGAGGACGGGCTGACCGGCGTGGTGCTCGACCCGGACTTCGCGACCAACGGGTGGGTCTACCTGTTCTGGTCCCCGCAGGACGTCGGTGACGACGGCCCGCACAACCGGGTCTCGCGCTTCGACTACGACGCGGCCTCCGGCACGATCGACCCGGCCACCGAGGAGACCGTGCTGGTCATCCCGACGCAGCGCCAGACGTGCTGCCATGCGGGCGGCGACATGGTCTTCGACGCCGACGGCAACCTGTACGTGGCGACCGGTGACAACACGAACCCGTTCGAGTCCCAGGGCTTCGCGCCGCTGGACGAGCGGGCCGGGCGGGTCAACTACGACTCCCAGCGCACGTCGGCCAACAGCAACGACCTGCGCGGCAAGGTGCTGCGGATCACGCCGCAGGACGACGGCTCGTACACGATCCCCGAGGGGAACATGTTCGCGCCGGGTACGGCGGACACCCTCCCCGAGATCTATGCGATGGGCTTCCGCAACCCGTTCCGGATCGGCGTCGACCCCGCGAACGGCAACGTGCTCGTGGCCGACTACGGCCCGGACGCCGGAACGGCCAGCGCGACGCGCGGGCCTGCCGGCACGGTCGAGTGGAACGTCGTGAGCGAGCCCGGGTTCTACGGCTGGCCGTACTGCACGGGGGCGAACAACGCCTACCGCGACTACGACTTCGCCACGGGACAGTCGGGTGCGGCGTTCGACTGCGCCGGCGGTCCGGTGAACGACTCGCCGAACAACACCGGCATCACGCAGCTGCCCGCCGCCGTCGAGGCGGAGGTCTGGTACGGGTACGGCACCAACCCGCTGTTCCCCGAGATCGGCGGCGGTGGCGCCCCGATGGGCGGCCCGGTCTACTCCTACGACCCGGAGCTGGAGTCCGACGTCAAGTGGCCGGCCTACTGGGACGGCAAGGCGCTGTTCGGGGAGTGGAACCAGGGGCGGATGTACTCGTTCCAGCTCGCCGGCGAGCAGCGCGACGACCTCGTGGACATCAACCGGGTCCTGCCGCAGATCTTCGACCCGGCGGCCGGGTTCGACCGGCCGATGGACTTCGACTTCGGGCCCGACGGCGCGCTGTACGTCGTCGACTGGGGTTCCGGCTTCGGCGGCAACAACGACAGCTCGGGTGTGTACAAGGTCAACTACGTCGAGGGCGACCCCGCACCCATCGCGCGGGCGTCCGCCGACGTCACCGACGGCCTGGCGCCGCTGACCGTGGAGTTCTCCTCTGAGGGCACGCGCCATCCGGCCGGGGAACCGCTCACGCTGCAGTGGACCTTCGGCGACGGTTCGGCGCCGAGCGCCGAGGCGAACCCGACCCACACGTACACCGAGAACGGCCGCTACACGGCCCAGCTCGTCGCCACCGATGCGGACGGGCTGACCGGCGTGGCGAACGTGACGATCGTCGTGGGCAACATCGCCCCCGAGGTGACGATCACGTTCCCGGACGACGGAGGCTTCTTCGAGTGGGGCGACCAGGTGCGTTACGAGGTCGCGGTCGAGGATCCCGACGGCGAGGTGAACTGCGACAACGTCACGCTGTTCACCCGGCTCGGGCATGCGGGGCACTCGCACCCGTTCGGTGAGCTGACCGGCTGCTCGGGCGTCTTCGACACCGCCCGCGACGAGGGCCACGGTATCGACGCGAACATCTTCTGGGTCATCGAGGCGTTCTACACCGACGACGGCGGTGCGGCGGGCGAACCGCTGACCAGGAACGACCTGCAGGTGCTGCAGCCCAAGCTGCTCCAGTCGGAGTTCTTCACCGGCACGGGCCGCGCCGACGGCATCGGTGACGGCACCGGCGACCCCGGCGTCGTGGTCGAGCCGACGAGCGACACGGCCGGTGGCGGTCAGAACATCGGGTTCATCGAACCCGGCGACTACTGGGCCCACGAGCCGCTGAGCCTGGACGGCGTCGACGCGGTCTCGCTGCGCGCCGCCTCTGGCGCCGGCGGCGGGGAGGTCTCGGTGCGCTGGGACGCCCCGGACGGCCCGGAGATCGGCCGGATCACGGTACCGGACACCGGCGGCTGGCAGCAGTACGTCGACACCCGTACCGAGCTGACCGATGTGCCCTCCGGCTCGGGTTCGCTGCACTTCGTCCTGCTCTCCGGCGGGATCAACGTCAACTGGATGGAGATCGACGGCCGCGGGGTCGCCGACAACGAGCGGCCGGAGGTCGAGCTGACGGTCGACCCGGTCTCGGGCGAGGCTCCGCTGACCGTGACCGCCACGGCCGAGGCCACCGACCCCGACGGGACAGGCGACCTGACCTACGCGTGGGACGCCGGGCTCGGTGCCGGGTTCGTCGACGGCACGTCGTCCTTCGAGCACACCTACGACGAGCCGGGCACCTACCGGCTCCAGGTGCGGGTCACCGACGAGCGCGGCGCGTACGCCATCGAGTACGTCATGGTCGAGGTCACCGGGATCGTCCCGGAGCCAGAGCTCTGCCTGTCGGGCCGGTCGGACGACTTCCTCGGTGAGGAGCTCGACCCGGACCGCTGGACGGTGCTCGAACGCAACCAGGACCTGCGGGTCGCCGACGGTCTCCTCACGATCCCGGCGACCGCCACGGACTTCTACGGGACGAACAACACGGCCGTGCCGAACGTCGTCCTGCAGGACCTGCCGGACGGTCCGTTCACCGCCACGGCCAAGGTGACCATCCCGGCCCATGCCCAGTACCAGCAGGCCGGACTGGTGATCTACGGCGACGCGGACAACTACGCGAAGATGGTGCTCCAGGGTCGTTCGGCACCCGCCGACCCGGCCACGCGCATCTTCCAGTACATCCGCGAGGAGGCCGGCGCACCGAACGAGGTCGGGGACTCCAACACCGCGGCTCTCGGGGCGGCCTACCCTGACACCGTCTACGTACGCCTGGCCAGCAGCGACGGCGAGGACCTGACGGCGTCGTACTCGGCGGACGGCGTGGAGTTCACGGCCATGCCGCAGACCAAGGCGCTCGCCGGTATCGCCGATCCGAAGATCGGGCTCGTGTCGCTCGCCGGCACCGGTTCGGCAGCGGACGTCGTGGACGCCCAGTTCGACTGGTTCCACATCACCCCTGACGACACGGCCGCGGCCCCCGGGCCCGCGGACGAGTTCGACGGCGACGCCCTCGACGCCTGCCGCTGGGACATCGTGCGGGAGGACCCGACGGGCTACCGGGTGACCGGTGGCGCGCTGGAGATCGACACGACGGCCACGGACATCTACACCGGCAGCAACACCGACACGCCGAACATCGTCGTGCAGGACCTGCCGGACGACGACTGGACCGTCGAGACCCTGGTGGACGGGTCGGAGTTCGACCAGCAGTACCAGCAGGGCGGTCTCATCGTGTACGGGGACGACGACAACTACGTCAAGCTCGACCTCGTGACGGACAACGCTCCGGGCAGCGCCGTCGCACAGCGCATCGAGCTGCGCAGCGAGGTCGACGCCGTGGTGCAGAACCCGCAACCGGGCGCGAACAACCTCACGTCCCGCGTGTGGCACCTGCGGCTGTCGAAGGCCGGGTCCACCTTCACCGGTGAGTACAGCGCGGACGGTGAGGAATGGACCACCCTCGCCGAGCCGGTGACGCACGAGGGACTGCAGGACGCCCGGGTGGGTCTGTTCGCTCTCGGGGCCGCTCAGCAGTCGGCGGCCACGGCCTCGTTCGAGTACTTTCGGGTGGCCGGCGCGGCCGAGCCGCTCGAGGTGACCGGCACGCTGTCGCCGGCTGAACCGGACGGCCCGGACGGGCAGTGGCTCGGGCCGGTCACGGTCACGGTGGAGACCACCGGCGGTCCGGACGGCGCCACGGTGTACCGGGAGGTCAACGTCGACGACGACGGCTGGACCGAGTACACCGCGCCGGTGGAGATCTCGACGTTCGGCGCCCACACCGTCCAGGTGCGGGCCTCGGCGGACGGCGAGACCGTGGTCGGCGAGACCCTCGAGTTCACCATCTTCGAACCGCAGCTGACCGAGGCGACGCCAGCGGTCGACGTCGTGCAGCCCACGTGCTCGTACGGTCCGTCAGGGGCCGAGGTGGTCACGGGCGGCGTGATCGTCCCGGCCGAGGTGGAGGGCGTGCGGTCCTACGTCGTGCGCGAGTGGGTCGACGGCGCCGCAGGTGACGTCGTGGACGACCTGGACGACCTGGCGCCCGGGAGGTACCGGATCGCGGCACGGCCGGCCGAAGGGTACGTCCTCGTCGGCGAGGACGGCTGGCAGGTCCGGGACAACGGGAACGCCGTCCTGTTCGTGACGCTCGAGCAGCCGGAGTGCCCCGACCCGAACACCCCCGACGTCGTGGTGAAGGAGGCGACGTGCGACGCCGGCGGCTCGATCGACCCGGTCGAGCTGCCGGGGGTGCGCGGCTACGTCGTGCACAACTGGGTCGACGGCGAGGCGGACGGCAAGCCGCGTAACCTGCGCGACCTTGCCCCGGGTGACTACCGCGTGATCGCCACGCCGGCCAAGGGCGCCGAGCTGACGGTGGCAGGGGACTGGGTGCTCAGCCCGTCCGGCAAGGCCTACGTCATCGTGACCGTCGAGGAGGGGTGCGACAGCTGAGAGACCCGGGGCGTGCACCGGTCGCCGGTGCACGCCCCGTCGCACCATGGCCCGAGGTCAGCGGAAGGACTGGTGACCAAGGGCCCCCTGTGAGTCGGAGAGGAACGAACATGGAACGGTTCACACGCCTCGGCGCGGCGCTCCTGCTGGCGCTCGGGCTCGGCGTCGCGCCCGCCGCCATGGCTCCGGCCGCCGCGCACGGCGGCAAGATCGACATCGAGCTCGGCACGGACGGCGCGGGCGGTGTCTCGGCGGCGTTGGCCTGGGCGGGTGACGGGCACCCCGTCGAGGAGTCGGCAGTCGTCATCGTGCGGGCGGTGTCCGACGACGGTGAGGAGATCGGCCCCGTCACGCTCGTCTCGGCGTCCGAGGGGGTCGGCTGGTACCGCTCAGAGCCCGAGCTGCTCGGTGAGGGGCACTGGACGGTGGCAGCGCAGGTGAAGGAGCCGAAGAAGGCGGAGGTCGAGGTGGAGATCGACGTCGTCGCCCCGGCCGCCTTGCCGTCCGAGTCCGCGGCGCCCGAGTCCGAGTCCGAGCCGGCCGGTTCGGACGCCGCAGGCGTCAACCCTGAGGCGGACGCGGCCGGCGCGGCGGACGACGGGTCGCCGGCGTCCGGCGGCCTGCCGGCCTGGACGGGTTGGGCGCTGGTGGCGCTCGTGGTCGCGGGAGTGGCGACCGTCGTCGTCCTGCTGCGCAGGCGGGCGACCTGACAAGACCGATGGGTACGACCGGCGACGCCGGACCGTCACGCACAGGAGGAAAGAAAATGGCACGACCGATCACCCTGTTCACCGGCCAGTGGGCCGACCTCCCGCTCGAGGAGGTGGCGAGCCTCGCCTCGAAGTGGGGCTACGAGGGCCTGGAGCTGGCCTGCTGGGGCGACCACCTCGACCCCTGGCGCTGGGACGACGACGAGTACGTCGCCGGGCGCCTGGAGCTGCTGGAGCGGCACGGCCTGAAGGTGTGGGCGATCTCGAACCACCTCAAGGGCCAGGCCGTCTGCGACGACCCGATCGACCAGCGGCACCGCGACATCGTCTCCGACCGGGTATGGGGCGACGGGGACCCCGAGGGCGTGCGGCAGCGTGCCGCCGAGGAGATGAAGAACACCGCGCGGCTGGCCGCCAAGCTCGGGGTGAAGACGGTCGTCGGGTTCACGGGCTCCGCGATCTGGAAGTACGTGGCGATGTTCCCACCCGTCTCCGACGCCACGATCGAGGCCGGCTACCAGGACTTCGCCGACCGCTGGAACCCGATCCTCGACGTCTTCGACGAGGTAGGCGTCAAGTTCGCGCACGAGGTGCACCCCAGCGAGATCGCCTACGACTACTGGACCACCGTCCGGACCCTTGAGGCGATAGGCCACCGCGAGGCGTTCGGCCTGAACTGGGACCCGAGCCACATGGTCTGGCAGGACCTGGACCCGGTCAGCTTCCTCTGGGACTTCAAGGACCGGATCTACCACGTGGACTGCAAGGACACGAAGAAGCGCATGACGAACGGCCGCAACGGCCGCATGGGCTCGCACCTGCCGTGGGCGGACCCTCGCCGCGGCTGGGACTTCGTGTCGACAGGGCACGGAGACGTCCCGTGGGAGGACGCGTTCCGGATGCTCAACACGATCGGCTACGACGGCCCGATCTCCGTGGAGTGGGAGGACGCAGGCATGGACCGTCTCGTCGGCGCGCCGGAGGCACTGGAGTTCGTGCGGTCCCACGCGTTCGACGCGCCGGACTCCGCGTTCGACGCGGCATTCTCGACGCGCTGACGCAGACCTGCTGAGCCAGCAAATGCACTGAGCAGGACCGGGCCCCGGACGAATGGGAGTGCGGACGAGGCCCGGCCTGCGTGACGAAACTCGACGAGGAGCTGCATCACGCATGAAGACTATCCAGGCACGCGCGCGAGCGCGCCAAAAGAAGACGTTCGCGGTGGCCGCGGCGGCCGCGCTGGTCGGATCGGCCCTGCTGGCCACGCCGACGGCGTCCGCCCACCCGGGCCACCCGAGCCACGACACCCAGGACACCGAGGCAGCGGCCGACACCGACTGGGGCAACTACGAGAAGATCCTGCTCACCAAGGACGTCGGTGAGCCCATCGACATGGCGGTCCTTCCGGACTCGCGGGTACTGCACACGGCCCGCAACGGCCAGGTGCGGCTGACGGACCCGGCCACCGGGGTGACCAAGCTGGTCAACACCCTCGACGTGTACGCGAACTCCGAGGACGGCCTCCAGGGCATCGCCCTGGCGCCGGACTTCGCGGAGAGCAACGAGGTCTACCTCGTGTACGCACCGCGGGACGCCGACGGCGACGGCGCGGCGGACACGCCGGCGGGCAACGCACCCAACACGCTGCCGGCGGGCGAGGACGAGAGCTACTGGGACCGGTGGGTGGGCGTCAACCGCCTGTCGCGGTTCACGTTCACCGGTGACGCGCTGGACCCGGCCTCGGAGCAGCCGATCCTCGACATCGAGGTGCAGCGCGGCCAGTGCTGCCACGTCGGCGCGGACATCGACTTCGACGGCGAGGGCAACCTCTACCTGTCGACGGGTGACAACACCCCGGCCGGCACGCCCGGCGCCAACGGGTACGCCCCGAACAACGACGCCCCGAACATGAACCCGGGCTTCGACGCCCGTCGCGGGGCGGGAAGCACCAACGACCTGCGGGGCAAGATCCTGCGGATCGACGTGAAGGACGAGATCCCGGCCGGCGCACCGCCGGGAGCCGGCAGCACCTACGACATCCCCGAGGGCAACCTGTTCGCCCCGGGCACCGAGGGCACCCGTCCCGAGATCTTCGTGATGGGTGTGCGTAACCCGTTCCGCATCGAGGTGGACCCGGAGACGAGCTCGCTCACCTGGGCGGACTACGGCCCCGACGCCGGCGCGGCGAACCCGGACCGCGGGCCGATGGGCTACGTGGAGTGGAACGCCGTCGGGCTCGACGACCCGCACAACTCCGGGTGGCCGTACTGCCACGGACCGAACGCCGCCTACAACGAGTGGAACTTCGAGACCGCGACGCCGCGCGAGTTCTTCGACTGCGCGGCACCCGTCAACAACTCCCGCTGGAACACCGGCCTGACCGAGCTTCCGCCGGCCCGGACCGCGACCCTGTACTACGGCGACCAGCCGGGGCAGCAGCCGCGCGACGAGCTCGTGAACTTCGGCTCCGGTACGGGGCAGGGGCCCATGGGCGGCCCGGTCTACCACTACGACGCGGACGAGACGGCGCCGGGCAAGTTCCCTTCGGTCTGGGACGGCAAGGCGTTCTTCGGGGAGTTCTCGCAGGACTACCTCGCGGCGTTCAGCGTGGACTGGTCCACGTATCTGGTGGGCGAGATCGAGGACTTCTTCCCCAACACCGCGCTGGAGGCGGCGGGGATGTTCCGCAACGACAACCCGATCGACCTCGAGTTCGGCGCGGACGGCTCCCTGTACGTGCTGGAGTACGGCGACGGCTTCTTCCGGCAGAACCCCGATTCCGGGCTGTACCGGATCGACTACGCGGAGGGCAACAAGGCGCCCCAGGCGCGGTTCACGGCCACGCCCTCCTCGTCGTCGTCCGCCCCCGTCGAGGTCTCGTTCGACGCGTCCGCCTCGACCGACCCCGACGGCGACGCGCTGACGTACGAGTGGGACTTCGACGGTGACGGGACGTTCGACGCCAGCGGGGCCCAGGCCACCCACACCTACACCGAGCTCGACGTGTACACGGCCCGGCTCCGGGTCACGGACGCGCGAGCCAAGTTCTCGCTGACCTCACAGGAGATCAGCGTCGGTAACCAGGCACCAGAGGTCACCGTCGAGTTCCCGGCCGACGGCGGGTTCTTCGAGTGGGGCGACGCGGTGTCGTTCCAGGTCACCACGCAGGACGCCGAGGACGGCAGCGAGACGGTCTGCAGCCGCGTCGCCTGGTCCTACGGGCTCGGCCACGACGAGCACGCCCACCCCGAGGTGTCCGGCACGGGCTGCACGGGTGTCTTCCCGACCGACCCCAACTCCCCGGAGCACGGCGCCGGCTCGCACCTGTACGGCGCGGTCGTCGTCACCTACACCGACAACGGGGCCAACGGCCTGCCGCCCGCGAAGGGCGAGGCCACGCTGCGCCTGAACCCGAAGCTGCAGGAGGCGGAGCACGCGACCCTCAAGGGCGTCGAGGTGGTCCAGGACGAGGCGGCCTCGGCCGGCGCGTACGTCGACGGCCTGGCGAAGCGTGACTCGATCGCCCTGGAGCGCGTGAACCTGTCCGGCATCGACAGCGCCACCGCGAAGATCCGCGGCAAGGGCACGGTCGAGCTGCGCTGGGGCTCGCCCAAGGCGAAGCCGTTCGCCAGCGCGAGGGTCAACGCCCGCACGTGGCAGGACGTCGGCCTGCAGTTCCGGGACCGCAGCACCACGGGAACGCTCTACATCACCGCCACCGGCGGCCTCGACGTTGACGCGATCACGATGGTCGGTGGAGGCGTCGGCGCGCCCTCCTCGGCCGCACAGAGCTCGACCGGCCCGACCGGGGCCGTTCAGACCGAAGGAGAGCAGTGATGGAATCACGCACTGACGTCAACCGCAGGAACTTCCTGAGGCTGGCCGGCGGCACCGTGGCCGTGGGTGCGGCCACGCTGGCCGGCGCCGGACTCGCGGGCAGCGCAGCCGCCTCGACCCTCGCGCCCGCGGCGGCGACCGGAGCGGCGACCGCCGGCCGGGGCCGCGTGCTCGTGCCCGCCGGCCACATCGGCATCCAGCTGTACTCGATCCGGGACAAGGTGTCCTCGCTCGGCTTCCGCACCGTGTTCGAGCGGCTCGCCGACATGGGCTACGCGGAGGTCGAGTTCGCCGGGTACACCCAGGGCCAGCTCGGCGCGATCACCCCGGAGGAGATCCGGCAGCTGCTCGACGACAACGGGCTGCGCGCCGTCGGGTCGCACCGCGGCATCGCCGACTTCGCGAACAACATGGAGCGAGAGCTCGACATCGCCGAGATCCTCGGCATGGAGCACATCGGCACCGCGCAGGCGCCGACGAACAACCGCACGGTCGCGGGCTACCTCGCCGCCGCCGAGCAGTTCAACGGCTTCGGGGCGGCGGCGTCCGCCCGCGGCCTGAAGTTCTACCAGCACAACCACGACGGCGAGTTCAGCTTCGCCACCGACAACCCGGACGTCCGGCTCTACGACGTCTTCTACGACAACACCGACCCGAGGAAGGTCTTCCTCGAGATGGACGTCTACTGGGCGTTCGTGGGCAAGCACCGCTACCCGGGCTTCGAGCCGGTGGACTACGTCAAGCGCAACCCGCACCGCTACCCGCTCCTGCACCTCAAGGACGGCGACGCGAACCCGGCCAACACCGGGGGCTACGACATCGTGGAGTTCGGGGCCGGCGACCTGCCGTACACCGAGTTCCTGTCGGCGCTCGCGGGCTCGGGACGCCGGCACGGCATCTGGGAGCAGGACAACGCCGCCTCGGTGGCCGCACCGGGCTTCCCGGTCGACTCGTTCGGCAACGCCGAGCGCTCGTACGTCGAGATCCGGTCGCTGCGCGCCAAGCGCTGCTGATCCGGTAGGGGAGCAAGGGGTGTGGCCGACGCCGTCCGGCGTCGGCCACACCCCTTGCTGTCGGACGGCGAGCCGGCGCCGCCGGGCTTCTAGCGGGTCGTCCGGAGGAGGACCACGTCGTCGTGCTCCAGCCCGCCCACCACATAGGTGCGCGTGCCGACCACCTCGAAGCCGTGCTTCCGGTAGAAGGCCTGGGCGCGCAGGTTCTGCGCGTTCGTGGCCAGCCAGTAGGGCAGGCCGGGCCCGAGCTCGTCCGCCACCTCGGCGGCCGCCCGCATGAGCGCCCCGGAGACACCGCCGCCCTGCACGTCGGGCTGTACGTAGATCTTGGACAGCTCGACGTAGGGAGCCGGCCGCCCGCTCGCCTCCCGGACGGTCGCGGCCTCGGCCGCTCCCTCGGGGGTGCCGAGGATGAGGAGCGCGTAGCCGAGGAGGCGCACGCCGTCGTCGTACACGAACAGCGCGTGCCGGTCACTGGTCGCCCACTCACGGAATCGCGCGGGGGTCAGCTTCTGCGCGATGTGCGTCGCCATCTCGGTGCGCGAGGCCTCGGGCGGGCAGGCAAGGGGGAAGGTGAGGGCGGCAAGCCACGCGACCTCGGCCGCGTCGTCGGCGGTGGCCCTGCGTACGACGCCGGTGGTGGTGGTGCGCCGTACCTCGGCGGACTCGGTGGGCTGCACGGTGGGGGCGGGGGACGCGGCCCCGGGCTCGGATGTCACGGTCCGAACGTAATACGAGGCGCGTGGCACCGATCAGGAGGCCCAAACAGGAAAATGCCGGTGCAGGGCAGGACAAAGACAGGTCGGTCCGGCACCGTGGCGGGGTCCAGGAAGTCGTCCGACGTGTCCCCGGTCACAAGAGGCCCACCAGGGGGTGTCATGACTTGTTCAAAACAGGCCCTGACCTGCGGAAACATAGTGTGCCGCAGGCCACTCCGGGCGAAGTGGCGTCCACGGGGGATCGTGTGTAATGTTCTCCAGGTCAGCCCGACGGGCAGACGGACACCAGCCGGAAACGGATGGGTGGCCGTGCCGGGGCTGGAACCCACATCGCAGGGCCGGGAAACTTCGTGTTCCCCGGAACAGGATGTGGTGCCATATTCGGCAGGCAGGTGCAATTCCCTCCGGTTCTGAGAAACGGAAGCGAATTTGATCGGCCGAAAGAATCTGGTAAGTTACGGAAATCAGAAATACCTCGGATGGTTGAAGAATTCTCCCGGCTGACAGGCTGACGAGGATTTGGAAAAGTCCGAAAGGGCCTGGTAAGTTACAGGCACTGCCC
>NZ_JBFAKY010000050.1:0-30248 GCF_040656015.1 Promicromonospora sp. NPDC050249
GATGCTCTGCACCGCCGCCTGGTAGGCGCGGACCAGCTCGACGTCGCCCTTCAGGAACCGGAAGCCCAGGGGCGTCGGGTTGAGGATCTCGGTGCGAGTAGATGTTGTCTACTCGCAGCAACACACCCCGCGGAGTACCCGTTTCCCTGGCGGGTGTCGCGCGACCGGCGACGCGTCCACGTGAGGTGGGATCTAGCGAATCCCCGCCACGGTCAAGCGGATCGAGAGCAGCAGGTTGGTCGCCGTCACGAACACGGTGTTGCGCTTCGGTCCGCCGAAGGTCAGGTTCGAGCAGACCTCGGGGAGCAGCAGCTTGCCGAGCAGGGTGCCGTCCGGGTCGAAGCAGTGCAGGCCGTCGGCAGCCGCGCCCCAGAGGCGGCCGGCGTCGTCGACCCGGACGCCGTCGAAGCCACCGGCGTCGCAGACGGCGAACACGTCGCCGCCGGTCAGGGTGCGGTCCGGCCCTACGTCGAAGCGACGCAGGTGCCTGCGCTCGGTGTCGGTGACATAGAGGCTCCGCTCGTCCGCGGAGAACGCCAGCCCGTTGGGGCGCGCGAAGTCGTCGGTGACCCGCGTGACCGAACCGTCCGGGTCCCGGCGGTAGACGTGACAGCCGTCGATCTCCGGCGTGGCCCGGAAGCCCTCGTAGTCGCTGTCGATGCCGTACGCCGGGTCGGTGAACCAGACGCTGCCGTCGCTGTGCTCGACCAGGTCGTTGGGGCTGTTGAACCGCTTGCCCGCCCAACGGTCCGCGAGCACGGTCACGGTGCCGTCCGGCTCGGTGCGGGTCACCGACCGGGATCCGTGCTCGCACTGGAGCATCCGGCCCGCCCGGTCGATCGTGCGGCCGTTCGCGTACCCGCCAGGGCTGCGCCAGACGCCGACGGCGCCGGTCGCCTCGTCCCAGGACAAGACCCGGTCGCTCGGGATGTCGCTGAAGAGCACCGTGCGCCAGGCCGCCGAGTAGGCGGGACCTTCGAGCCAGCTGCCGCCGTCGTACAGCACCTCGACGAACCGGTCCCCGCGGACGGGTGAGAACCGCTCGTCGTGGCGCTCCCACTGGGCACGGATCCTGGTCACGGTCACGGCAGACTCCCTTGTCGGTCGGTCGGTCACCCGCGGCCGCGAGCGGGAACATCATCGCGCGTGAATCGGTGAACGGAGTGTGAGGGGTTCCGTCCCCGCACAACCGATGGTGGGTCGAGAAGCGTCAACAGGACGTGAAGCAAAACGTCGGTGCCGCTGGAGCCAGGCATCCCCGGCTCGCCGGGATCGATGCCGCGCGCGGGCTCGCCCTTGTCGGGATGATCGTCGTCAACGTCGGGCCGGTGGGCTCGCAGTCCCTCCTCCAGCGCCTCTACCTGCTGCCCTACGGGCGGGCCTCCGTGCTCTTCGTCGTCGTGGCCGGCATCGGCATGGGCTACCTGCTGAACCGGCGGCCGGAGCGGGAACGGTGGTCGACGGTCACCTGGCGTGCGGCGCTCCTCTTCGGGGGCGGGGTCGCGCTCCAGGAGCTGACGGACCAGGTCAACGTCATCCTGCCGACCTATGCGGTCCTCTTCCTCTTGTCGCCGCTGCTGTGGCGGCTGCCCGATCGCGCCCTCCTGGGCGTCGGCGTCGTGCTCGCGCTCGCCGGGCCGGCCGTCATCGTCGCGCACGAGACGATCTGGCCGGGCCCGCATCCGGTCGACCCGGTCACCCTCGGCACCCCGCCGTGGGAAGCGGTGTACTCGCTCCTGCTGACCGGCCGGTACCCGTTGCTGAGCTGGACGGTGCCGTTCGTCGCGGGTCTGTGTGTCGCGCGGCTCGACCTCACCGACACGGCCGTGCTCCGACGGCTGGCCGCCGGTGGCGCCGCCGTCGCGGCGGGCACCGTCGCGCTCGCCCAGCTCGCGTACCTGCTCATCGGGCCGGAGGCGGACCGTGGCCCCTGGCGCCTGCTGACCGGCGCCGCGCACGGTCAGATGCCGCTGTGGCTGGCCAGCAGCATCGGCGGAGCGTTGGCGATCGTCGCGGCATGCTCGCTGGTCCTGTGCCGGTTCGAGCGGTCGCGGGTCCTCGGCTGGCTGGTCGCGTGCGGCCGGCTCTCGCTGACCCTCTACGTCCTGCACTTCGTCGTGCTCGCACTGATCAAGCCCGCAGAGGGGTTCTTGCTCTGGCAGGGCGTCCTGATCAGCTCGGCGCTCGTCGTCGCCGTGATCCTGGCGGCAGTCCTCTGGGCCCGCACGGGCCGGGCCGGGCCGATCGAACAGCTCCTCCGCCGGTCGTGGCTCCTGCCGCCGACGACGCGGGTACACACCCCCACGCATACCGCACCGACCCCCGAAAGGGCGAGACAACAGTGAGTGACCAGAAGAAGCGGCCGGGCATCGCGGCGGCGTTCGTGACAGCCGCGGTCGTGGTGGGGCTCGGCGCCTGTACGGCGGCGCCGTCCGCCCCCGGGCCGAGCCGGTCCCCGACCGCGTCGGCCTCGCCGCCCGGTCCCGCCCCCTCGCCCACGCCCACGCCTGCACCGGGGCCGGAGCTGGGCGCCCACGGAGTCAGCGCCGGACACCCGCTGGCCGCCGAGGCCGGCGCACGGATGCTGGAGCGTGGCGGCACCGCCGTGGACGCCGCGGTCGCCGCGGCCTTCGCGGACGCCGTCCTGCAGCCGGCCAGCTCGGGTATCGGGGGCGGAGGCGCCGCGATCGTCCTGGCCGACGGGGACGCGGCGAACTACGAGTACCGGGAGGTGGTCAACCAGGCCGGTGAGATCCCGGACAGCGGCGCGGGCATCCCCGGCTTCGTCGCGGGGATGGAGCGGCTGCACCGCGACCACGGGAGCCTGCCCTGGGCCGACCTGCTCGAACCCGCCATCGAGATAGCCCGGTCCGGCGAGCCGGTCTCGCGGTACCTCGCGTCCCAGATCGCCGGCGCCCCTGGCCCGGAGGTCACCGCGTCGCTGCCGCACTTCCGGCGCGACGACGGCACGCCCCTTCGGCAGGGTGACGTGCTGGTCCAGGAGGAGCTCGCCGCCACCATGCGGACCCTCGCCGAGGACGGTGCTGACTCCTTCTACACCGGCAGCCTCTCCCGGACACTGGCCGAGACCCCGGGAATCGACAGGGGGTCGCTCGCCGCCTACGAGGTCGACGTCACCGAGCCCGCGGCCGGCCCGGTGGGCGAGTTCACGATGCTCTCCGGAGCGCCGGCGCTGCCCGGCGCCGCCATCATCCAGATGCTGCAGATCGCCCAGGCAGCCGGCATCGCCGACGTCGACCCCGACTCGCCCGAGTACGTCGACATCCTGTCGCGTGCCTGGCAGATCGCCGACACCTCCGTGCAGGAGCACTTCGGGGACCCGCGCTTCGTGGACGTCCCCGTGGAGCGGCTCACCGATCCCGAACAGAACGCCCAGCTCGCGGCGACGCTGCCGGGCGCCGCCGAGACGAGCCGCAGCTCCGCCGCGCTCGCCGCCTACGAGGGCGCACCCAACACGACCCACATCTCGGTGGTCGACGCCGACGGCAGGGCGGTGTCGATGACCAACACCATCACCAACTACTGGGGCAGCGGGCAGTACGTCGCGGGGTTCTTCGTCAACAACCAGCTCGGGCGGTTCGGCGACGTCGGGGTCGACGGAGCGAACAGGCCGGAACCCGGGCGCCGGTCCGTGACCTGGAGCTCGCCGTCCATGCTGCTCGACGACGAGGGGCGGCCCGTGCTCGTGGTCGGCACCCCCGGCGGCCAGCAGATCCCCAGCACGATCGCCAACGTCGTCGCCCGCTGGGCCCTGCACGGCCAGCCGCTGGAGACCGCCGTCCGCTCCGGCCGGTTCTACCTGACCGGCGGCGAGCTGCGCCTGGAGACCCCGCCGCTCGCCGACGCCATGGGCCGGCTGGGCTACGACGTCGTCGTGACCGACGAGGCGGCCCGGCCCAGCTACGGCTCGGTGCAGGCGCTCTCGATCGACTGGCGCGGGGGCCGGGTGGGCGGCTTCGCCGACGAGCGCCGTTCGGCGGGCTTCGTGGTGGGCCGAACCGGCTAGCCCGGCTGGATGCCGACGGGGATCAGGTTGCGGGTGAACCCGAGTCACGACGAGCTGGTCGACCGTCGTCACGTCGATCAGGGCGAGTAGAGCCCAGTGATCGGAACAAGGGCGGGATGGGAAGTGCTACTGGAACATCTACTGGAAAGCCAGCCGGTGTCAGGCGGGGGCCTGCCACCAGGGCAGATGGGACTACTGCCCATCTACTTAAAAGGTTGGCAGTCCTTCCTGTGGAAAACTCACTGAGTCGGCCCTACTGTTTCACGATGACTACCAACCAGGTCGAACTCGCCCTGGCCGCGCCCATCGGCGACCGCGCAAGACTGCTGTTGCACGCACGGGAAGACCAGTGGTTCGACCGCAAGAGCTCGAAGACGACGCCCACGAAGCTTGCGCCTCACCTCGTAGCGTTCGCAAATGCAGACGGTGGCGACATCGCCATCGGCCTATATGACGGGACCGTCGAAGGCCTCGGGCAGACTCCTTTGAACGACTACCAGCAAGCGCCTTACGACTTCACAGTCCCACCCGTGCGTGCGCGGTTTCAGGTCGTCGACTGCCAGGGCCCCGACGGACAACCTGTGCAGATCCTCCTCGTGCGGGTCGGCCCCAGCGAACGCGTTCATGAACTGACAAACGGGGACTGCTATCTGCGCGTCGGGGACGAGTCGCGCAAGCTCAGATTCCACGACCGGCGCGAGCTCGAGTTCGACAAGGGCCAAGCACAGTTCGACGGGACCCGGACCGACGCCACCGTCGTCGATCTGGACCACGAGTTGGTCGAGCATTTCAAGCGGGCTGCGGGCGCGGCAGCTCCTACCGACCGGCTTTTCGAGTCGCTACACCTCAAGGGCCGCGACGGTGCCTACAACCACGCAGCCGTCCTCCTCTTCGCCAAGCATCCGCAGCGGTGGCTCCCGGAAGCCTATGTCCGGATTATTCGGTTTGCAGGTACGGAGCGTGGCACTGGTGCTCGGCTCGCCCTTGTCGAGGGCGAGGACCACCGCGTTGAAGGGCCGATCCCCAACGTGATCCGGCAGGCGCGCGACATCATCCGAAGGCTGTTGCCCCAACGGCGCGCGCTCAGCGGATCTGGGCTGTTCGAACCGATGCCCATCGTCCCTGAAGACGCGTGGCTCGAAGGACTCGTCAACGCGGTGGTTCACCGCTCCTACAGCCTCTCCGGTGACCACATCAGGATCGAGATCTACGACAACCGTATAGAGATCGAGAGTCCCGGAAGATTCCCGGGGCTTGCCGATCCGCGGAAGCCCGAGGAAATCTCTCGCTTTGCACGCAACCCGCGCATCGCCCGCGTCTGTGCGGAGCTCCGCATCGGACAGGAACTCGGTGAGGGGATCAGGCGGATCTTCCAGGAGATGCGCTCGCGCGGGCTGAAGGATCCCATGTACGACGAGCGGGGTGGGTCAGTTCGCCTTGTCCTGGCGAACATCCCTCGTCTCGACTCAGCGCTCGCAGCGCGACTGCCCGAGGGTGCCGAACGAGTACTGGACATCATCCGAGCTGCGGACGCACCGCAGGGCACCGGTGACATCGCGGAAGCTGCCGGAGTGACACGTCCTACCGCCAAACGACGTCTCGATGCGCTTCAGCGTGAGGGTCTCGTGCGATGGGTGGGCCGATCACCTAGGGATCCCAGGGCGCACTGGGTGTTGTCCGGAAGCGCATAGTTACGCCGAAACGATCGACGTCAGCTCGCGTGGCCTGACTACCAGGGCCGGAACACAACAATGGCTGGTGTCAGCCGGTCGCCAGGACGTCGGCAGCCGTCGTGACCTCGATCAGCGGGGCGTAGAGCCGCATGATGTCCAGCGCGCGCTCGTGGTTCTCCGGCGTCGAGCCGGCGCAGGCGTCGGCGACCACGAGCACGCGGCGGCCCGCGTCGGCGGCGGCGAGCGCCGTCGAGATCACGCAGCAGTCGGTCGCGACGCCGGCGAGCACGAGCGTGCCGGCGTCGTGCGTGGCCGCGGCCAGCTCCGGCCCCCACTTGCCGAACGTGGGGAGCGTGACGACGGGCGCCCCGGCGTCCACGACGTCGGCCAGGTCGGTGATCTCGTAGAGCGGGTCGTCCTTGGGTACGAGCGCGAACGGCCACTGCTCGAAGTAGGCGCGCCAGGCGCCGTCGGGCACGGTGGGGGCGATGTACCGGGTGAGGACGGTGCGACGCGCGAAGGCGGGGAGCAGGCGGCGGGTGCCGGCGAGCGCGGCCGGGTAGTCGGGAGAGGCCCACGGGCTGGCCGGGCGGGCGAAGACGTCCTGCATGTCGACCACGACCAGTGCCGCATCGGGCCCGGGCGGCGTGACGGCGGCCGCTCCGCCGTCGTTCACCGCTCCTCCTGGCGGCGGACGGTGCGCGCGGTGAGCAGGAGCGTGCCGAAGAAGCCGAGGGCCAGGGCGACGAGCACGCCCAGGTTGGCGAACGCCCAGTTCCCGTCGACACCGCCCAGCGGGCCCAGCAGGTAGCCCTGCCAGGCGAGCCACGGTGCGTAGGTGTTGGTCACGAGGCCCCAGCCGATGGCGGTGCCGCCCAGCACCAGCGCCACGGCGGACCAGTTCACGGATCCGTACCGGCCGGCGGCGTCGTACAGGTCGGCGTCGGTGTAGTCGCGACGGCGCAGCAGGATGTCGGCGAGCAGGACGCCGCACCAGGCGGCGACGGGTACGCCCAGCGTGATGAGGAAGCCCTGGAAGGGGCCGATGAACGAGTCCGCGACGAACACGACGTAGATCGCGCCGATCACCATGAGCCCGCCGTCGATGGCGGCGGCGACCCAGCGCGGGGCGGGCAGGCCGAGGGAGAGCAGTGCGAGGCCCGAGGAGTAGATGTCGAGCGCCGCGCCGCCGATCAGCCCGGCCAGGGCCACCACGGCGAACGGGATGAGGAACCACGTCGGCAGGAGCGTGGACAGGGCACCGATCGGGTCGGCGCCGATCGCCGCGTTCAGCTCGGGGTCGGAGCCCGCGAGCAGCAGGCCGAAGACGAGCAGCACCACGGGGGCCAGGGAGGCGCCCAGCGTGGTCCAGCCCACGATCCGCGGGCCGGAGGCGGAGCGGGGCAGGTAGCGCGAGTAGTCGGCGGCCATGTTGACCCAGCCCAGGCCGAACCCGGTCATCATGAACACGAGACCGCCGATCACCTGCGGGGCGCCGCCAGCGGGGATCGCGGCGACCGTGGCCCAGTCGACGTGGTCGGCCACCAGGATGATGTAGACGACGGTGAGCACGGCGGTCAGGACGGTGATGATCACCTGGAGCCGCATCACGAGGTCGAACCCGAAGACGCCCGCGGCCACCACGATGCCCGCCACGACCACGAGGGCCACGATCTTGGTGACGGTTCCGCCGCCCCAGCCCAGCGCCCCGAGCACGGTCGAGGTCGCGAGCGTGGCCAGGGCCACGAGCACCGTCTCCCAGCCGACGGTGAGGATCCAGGACAGCAGGGAGGGCAGCTTGTTGCCGCGCACCCCGAACGCCGCGCGGGACAGCACCATGGTGGGCGCCGATCCGCGCTTGCCGGCCAAGGAGATGAACCCGCAGAAGAGGAACGACGCCACGATGCCGATCGCGCCGATCACCGTCGCCTGCCAGAACGAGACACCGAAGCCGAGCAGGTAGGAGCCGTAACCGAGCCCGAGCACTGACACGTTGGCCCCGAACCAGGGCCAGAACAGGCTGCGGGGCGAGCCGCGCCGCTCGGACTCGTCGATGGTGTTCAGGGCATTGGTCTCGACCGCCGTGGGGACGCTCATGGTGGCGATCCTGCCACCTGCCGGTGACACGCACGAGGACCCGCACCGTGTCGGTGCGGGTCCTCGTGATCCGGCTCAGTCTCTATCTATGTCGGCTGAGCCTGCGGCTCCGCTGCGGGCGCGTGCCTCGTTCCTCGGCCCGCACCCTCCGCTGCGCCTCCGGCTCAGCCGACGCGGATGAAGGTCGGGCTGTTCTGCCAGATCTCCGTGTAGCGCACGGTCTGGCCGGGGACCGGCGCCTCGACCTGCATGCCGTCGCCCGCGTAGATGGCGACGTGGCCGGGGCTCCAGATGAGGTCGCCCGGCTGGGCCTCGGCCTGCGAGACCGGCGTGCCGGCGTAGCGCTGCTCCGCGGAGGAGTGCGGCAGGTTGATGCCGATCTGCGCGTAGACGTACGACGTGAACCCGGAGCAGTCGAACCCGGCGGGCGTCGAGCCGGCCCAGACGTACGGCACACCGAGGTACTGCATGGCGATCGCGACGATCTCGGACCCGCCGGCGGAGGCCGGGACGGCCTCCTCGACGGGGGCGGCGGTCTCGACGACCTCCTCGACGACCTCCTCGACGACCGGCTCCGGCTCGGGGGCGGGGGTCACCTCGATGGTGCCCGTCTCCAGCGTGAACTTGCTGTCGGCCGCTACCTGCACGGCGGGTGCGGTGTTCACGGCCTCGACCACCGCGGCCCCGGTGACCGAGCCCTGCGACGTCTTGTTCAGGATGTCGAGCTCGGCGGTGGACGGGCTGTTGTCGGCCACCGGCGCGGCGTCCGCGGGAACGCTGAGCAGGGAGACAGCCAGGCCGGAACCGGCGACGACGAGCGCCCCGCGGCGGGCGGCACCTGAGATGCCCCGGGCCGCGGCACGGGAGAGGGGAGTCAGCGGCGTGATCGGTCTGCGGGCAGCACGGTGGCGCCCAGGCGTGCGAGTGGTCAAGAGCTTCTCCTGACGCCTACGAGGTGAGCTGTCGGATTCGGATCGGAGAATGACCCGGCCGCGTACTACCTGTGCGGCTTCACCCCAAGGACACCGTCTCGGTGCCCGCTTACGTGGTTCCCCCGTCCCTGTCTTTGTTCTGTGCAGTCTCGGGGCGGTGACAGGGCTCGGCGCCCACCTCGAGTGCCCGCGGACTTCCCGCGAACCGGAGCGACGCTAACCCCGTCCGGCCGAGAAGTCACAATCGCATCACGGCTCACGGGGTAGTTCGCGTCCTACTTGACCCGAATTGTCCCTATGAGGTAGGTCACTCCGCGGCGGGCGGAACGTTGTGATTCCGGGCGAACAGGTTGCTCGGGTCGTATTTCCGCTTCACCGCTGCAAGTCGCTCATAGGTTTTTGCCGGATAGACCGCCGCGACGTCGTCCGCGGTGGTCGTCCCGAGGAAGTTCGAGTACGCGCCGTCGACGTGCGGGGCGAGCCTCGCCCAGATCGCCGCGAGGCCAGGGCGAGCGGCCTCGATCACGGGCTTCGGGCCGCCGGCCACCGTCGCGACCAGCAGTTCCGCACCGCGGTGCGCGTACGCCGTCGCGTCGTCGGGGACCCGCGACACCGCGCCGCCGACGCTGCGGATCGCAATCGACGGCGAACCCGCCGACGTGCCGACCTCGGCGAGGATCCGCAGCGCGTCGGGCACCGACTCCCGCTCGACGAAGCCGCTGTGGCCCAGCAGCTCGAGACCCGGCGGCAGTGCGGCGCCCTCCACGAGGATGTCGGCGTAGGCGTGCGGCGCGACGTCGTCCTCCAGCACCGTCCCGAGCCGGCGGATCGGGTCGAGTGCCCTGGCCGCGAGCTCCGGGTCGTCGCCGTCGAACGCCACGTGGATCTCGAGGGGTGCCTCCGGGCCGCCCGCGAACGGGTTGGCCAGGTTCGCGATCGAGGTGAGCTCTTCCGGCGCCGTGCGGAGGTGGTCCGCCCACCCCTGGAGCACGACGGCGGTCTCCGCGACGGGGAACGTGATCTTCCCGAAGAAGACGTCCGTCGTCGGGTGCGCCACGAACTCGAAGGAGGTCACGACACCGAGGTTGCCGCCGCCCCCGCGGATCGCCCAGAACAGCTCGGGGTTCTCGTCGGCGCTCGCGGGCACGACCGCGCCGTCGGCGGTCACCAGCCGCGCGGCCACCAGGTGGTCGAGGGTCAGTCCGTGCTTGCGGACCTTCCAGCCGATGCCGCCGCTCAGGGTCAGCCCGCCGACCCCGACGCTCTTGGTGTCACCGGAGGAGATCGCGAGGCCGTGCGGCGCCAGGGCGTCGGCCACCTGGCCCCAGGTCGCGCCGCCGCCGATCCGGACGAGGTGGCGGTCCTCGTCGATCACCTCGACGTCGGCGAGCCCGCTCAGGTCGATCACGATGCCGCCGTCGTTGGTGCCGAAGCCGGGAAAGCTGTGGCCGCCGCCGCGCACGGAGAGGGCCAGGCCCGACCCGGCGGCGAACTGGACCGCCGCCTGCACGTCGCCGACCGTCTTGGGGCGCAGGACGAAGGCCGGGCTGCCCGCGACCAGCTTCGCGCGGCTCACCGCCTCGTACTCGGCCGCTCCCGGCTCGATGACGTCGCCGCCGAAGTCACGGCGGAGGTTCTCGATCGCTGAGGTCATGGGATTCCTTCCACAGGGGGTGCGTGGTGCACCCGATGTGGAAGAGACTCCCCAGCTCCGAGAGATGTGACCGCGAGGGGTGTGGCGCCCGCCACACCGACGTCGGGCGGAGCCCGACTCCGCCAAAGGTCGTAGGCCAAGTGCGTGCTCGCGGGCGATGTGCCGCCACCGCCCGCCCGACAGGCTGGTGTCGTCCGGAAGAAAGCCTCCGGACCAGCCCGAACACCCGCCGAGCGCGAGGAGCGCGACGATGTTCCCGTCCTATGAGCTACCCACCGAGCGGCCCGGCCGCGTGCGCACCCTGGCGGCGCTCGCCGCCCTGGGGACGCTCGCTATGACCCTGGTCGCCGGGGTCCCGGCGTCCGCCGCGACCGCCTCCGACCCGACACCGCCCCCGCCCGTCTCCGCCCCCGCGGGCGAGCATCCTCTCGAGCAGTCGGACGTCGACGCCTGGCTCGACGGTCTGCTGCCCGCCGCGCTGGAGAACGCCGGCATCGCCGGCGGCGTCGTCACGGTGGTCGACGACGGCAAGGTCCTCACCACCCGCGGCTACGGCTACGCCGACACGGGCACGACGGGCGGCGAGGCGGTCCCGGTCGACCCGGAGAGCACGCTGTTCCGCCCGGGTTCGGTCTCCAAGCTGTTCACCGCCACCGCCGCCATGCAGCTGGTCGAGAGCGGCGACGTCGACCTCGACACCGACATCGCGGAGTACCTCGACTTCGACGTCCCGCGGTCCTTCGACGGGCCGATCACCATGCGCCACCTGCTCACGCACACCGCGGGCTTCGAGGAGCGGCTCAGCGGCCTCATCGGCTCGGGCGACGTGTCGCCCGTCCTCCGGGACGAGCTGGCGGAGGACCCGCCGGAGCAGGTCTACGAGCCCGGCACCGTCCCCGCCTACTCGAACTACGGCAACTCGCTGGCCGGCTACATCGTCGAGCACGTGAGCGGCGTGCCGTTCGAGGAGTACGTCGAGCAGAACATCCTCACGCCCGCCGGCATGACGTCGTCGACCTTCGAGCAGCCGCTGCCCGACGCGCTGCGCGACCGGATGTCCGAGGGCTACGCCACGTCGGCGGACGCCCCCGGCCCCTTCGAGATCGTGGGGACACCGCCCGCGGGCGCGCTGACCGCCTCCGCACCTGACATGGCGCGCTTCATGCTGGCCCAGCTCGGCGAGCCCGGCACGGGTTCGATCCTGGAGCCCGCGACGCTCGACCTGATGCACGCCCCGGCGCTCGACGAGAGCTCGCTGGGCAGCCTCGCGGCGTCCCCGCGGATGACGCTCGGGTTCTTCGACGAGAGCCGCAACGGGCGCTGGATCATCGGCCACGGCGGCGACACCAACTACTTCCACTCCCACCTGCAGCTCTACCCGGAGGAGCGCACCGGGATCTTCGTCTCGTTCAACAGCACGGGAAACAGCGGCCTCGCGACCCTCGAGCTGCGCGACGCGGTCCTGCACGGCTTCACCGACCGTTACTTCCCGGCCGAGTCCGCCCCGGTCGCCGGCACCGTCGACGCCGCGACCGCCAAGGAGCACGCCGCGATCGCCGAGGGCAGCTACGTCGCCTCGCGCGGCATGCAGAGCACGTTCCTGGCCTCGCTGGAGGCGTTCAGCACCACGCAGCTCACCGCTCAGGCCGACGGCCGTCTCCTGATCACGCCGGGTCCCCTCAGCGACTCGCCCGCCCTGTACGAGGAGATCGAGCCGTGGGTCTGGCGTGAGGTCGACGGCCAGCGCGTCATCGCCATGCGCGTCGCCGACGACAAGGTCGAGGCGATAGGGATCGAGGGTGCCTTCACCCTGCTGCCCGCCCAGCCGGAACGCGCCCAGGCAGTGGTGCTCCCGGTGCTCGGGGTGTCAGCGCTGATCCTGCTCGTGGCGGCCGTCGCGTGGCCGGTCGGTGCGATCACGCGGCGGGTTCGGCGCCGGTCGGTTCCCGGTTCCGTGTCCGGGTCCGAGCGAGCCGTGCGGCTCCACCCGGAGCGCACCGGCCGCGTCGTCAGGCTGCTCACCAACATCGCGACGGTCTGCGCGGTGCTCGCCCTCGGCGGCTGGACCGCCACGGTGCTCACCGTGATGGGCCTGGAGGACGTCTCCGCGTTCTCCCTGCGCCAGCTGCAGGTGGTCCAGGGCCTCGGCGTGCTGGGCATCGTCCCCGCCGCGCTCCAGGTGGTCGGCGCGATCCGGAACCGCCACGGCTGGCGCAGGATCCTCGGCACCGTGCTCGTGCTGCTCGCCCTGGTGGGAATCGCCTGGTTCGCCGTCGAGTTCCGCCTGCTGGCGCCGTCTGTATCGTACTGATGATGCTCACGACGGACGGCCCAGCGGTGTTCGACGGCGTTCGGGTCCCGCCGCGCGTCGGCAGGCTCGAGACCCTGCTGACCCGGCTCGGCGTGACCAGCAGGCTCGCGCAGGACGGTCTGCTGGCCGCGGCCGTCGCCCTGATGACCGCGGGCCTGCTGGTGGTGCTGTTCCAGTACGTGCTGGAGGCGGAGGACCTGACGCTCGGTCCGGCGCAGGGCGCGCTGCTCGCGGTCGCCACATGCGCCCAGGCGCTGCCGCTGATCCTGCGCCGGACCCGTCCGGTCCTCTGCCTGGGCCTCGTCGTGGCCGTTCAGGTGCTCGTGGTCGCCGCGTCGCCCCCCGACCTGTCGGTCGGCGGCATACCGCAGGTCATCGCCGGGTACACCGTCGGCACGCTGCTGCCCGCCCGCCGGGCCCTGGTGGTCACGGGCGCGGCGGTGCCGGTCGGGGTCGTGACGGCGGCGGCTACGGCGCTCGTGTCGGGCAACGGCCTGCTGATGCCGGCCGCGAACCATCTCGCGGCGGGGATCGGCACCTACGTGCTCAGCGCGCTCGTCGGCGGCGCCGTGGCGACCCGCCGCCGCTACGTCGAGCTGCTCCGTCTCCGGGCCGAAGAGCTGATGCGGACTCAGCGGGCGACCACCCAGGCGGCGATCTTCGCCGAACGGTCCCGCATGGCCCGCGAGCTGCACGACGTCGCGGCGCACCACCTCTCCGGCCTCGTGGTCCAGGCCGCCGCCGTGGCGCGGCAGATCGACAGCGACCCCGAGGCCGCCAAGGCAGGCACCGCCTGGATCCGCGGACAGGGCAAGGAGACCCTGGACAGCCTCCGCCTGATCGTCGGGGTCCTCCGGGAACGCCCGAGCATCGACGACGACGGGCACGACGCGCCTCCACCCGGGCTCGACGCGCTCGACGGGCTGGTGCGCACCGCGCGCACGCTCGGCGACACCGTCGAGCTGGTCCGCGAGGGCAGGGCGCGTGCCCTCGCGCCGATCGCGGACGCGGCGTTCTACCGGGTGGCGCAGGAGTCGCTGTCGAACGCCCGCCAGCACGCACCCGGTGCGCCCGTGCGGATGGCCGTGCGGTTCGCGGAGCGGGAGGTCTCGCTCGAGGTCGTCAACGCACGCGCAGCAGGGGGAACCCCGACGGACTCGACACGGCAGGGTATGGGCCTCATCGGCATGGGGGAGCGCGCGCACCTCGTCGGGGCCACACTGACGACCGGTGCCACGCCGTCCGGCGGGTGGCGCGTGCTGCTGACGCTGCCGCTGCACCACGAGCCCACGAACACCGGAGGACAGGAATGATCAGGGTCTTGCTCGTCGACGACCAGGCGGTGGTCCGGGCGGGGTTCCGGTTCCTCCTGGAGCAGGCGGACGACATCGAGGTGGTCGCAGAGGCCTCGAACGGGCCCACGGCGGTCGAGCTCGCCCGCCGGCACAGCCCCGACGTCGTCTGCATGGACGTACGCATGCCGGGCGGTGACGGCCTCGCGGCGACCCGCGAGATAGTGGCCGACGCCGCCTCGGGCGGGACCGCGCCCGCGGTACTCGTCGTGACCACCTTCGACCTCGACGAGTACGTGTTCGGCGCCCTGGAGGCCGGGGCCGGCGGGTTCATCCTCAAGGACTGCGAGCCCGAGGAACTGATCGACGCCGTCCGCCGGCTCGCCGACGGCCACGGCCTCATCGACCAGGCGGTGACCCGCCGCGTGATCGCGGAGTTCGCCCGCCGCAAGGCTCCGCCCGAGTCGGCGTCGGAGGTCACGGCGCAGCTCACGGCACGTGAGGCCGAGATCGTGCGGCACCTCGCCCGCGGGCTGTCGAACGCGGAGATCGCGCGCGAGCTGGTCGTCGAGACGAGCACCGTGAAGTCGCACCTGGGCCGCGCCATGGCCAAGGTCGGCACGCGCGACCGCCTGCAGACCGTGGTCTGGGCCTACCAGAACGGGCTCGCTCCGCATTGACGCGCTGGGGCAGCGGTGAACGGGGCCGGGTCGAAGACGCCGAACCGTTCGCGGTACTCCGCCGCCCGGCCGGGCCAGAGAAGCGTGAGGCGCCCCGAGCGTTCGTCCACGTACCAGCTGCGGCAGCCGCCGCGCAGCCACACCGTCCCGGCGGCGCGCTCGTCGATCTCGCGGGTGTAGGCGGCCTCGGCCGCCGCCGACACCTCGAGCGGCCCGCCCGCCTGGTCCTGGTGGTCGAGCGCGCCGAGCACGTAGTCGATCTGCGCCTCGATCACCTCGAGGGCGGAGTGGTGGCCGAGCCCCGCGTTGGGGCCGTCGAGCACGAAGAGGTTGGGGAAGCCGTGCACGGCCGTCGAGGCGTGGCTCGTCATGCCGCCGGACCAGTGCTCGGCGAGCGTCCGTCCGCCGCGGCCGGTCACCAGCCGGGCGAACGGCGGCCGGGTCGTCTCGAACCCCGTGGCCAGCACGAGCACGTCGACCTCGTACCGCGCGCCCGACGCCGCGACCAGCGTCGATCCCTCGACCGCTACCGGCGGCCCCGGTTCCAGCGTGACGTGCGGCTGCTGCAGCGCCGGGTACCAGTCGTCGCTGAACAGCGCGCGCTTGCAGCCCACCGCGTAGTCGGGCGTGAGGAGCGTGCGCAGCGCGGGGTCCGGAACCTGGGCGCGCAGGTGGGCCTCCGCGCGCTCCCGCAGCTCGGCCTCCGCGGTAGAGCCGGCCATCCGCGCGTCGAACAGCCGGTCGGCCTCCTCCGCGAGCGCCGCGCGCTCCGGCCGGACCTCGCCGGGCGCGTAGGCGCGGTCGCCGCGCGGGAGCACCCAGGGCGGGGTGCGCTGCAGCACGACGACGGACTTCGCCCGGCGGGCCAGCTCCGGCACGAGCTGGACGGCGCTCGCGCCGGTGCCGACGACGCCGACCCGGAGCCCGGCGGGCAGGTCGCGGTCCCAGCGGGCGGAGTGGAACACGCGGCCGGGGAACGTGCCGAGCCCTGGAAGGTCGGGCACGCGGGGTTCGCTGAGCCTGCCGACCGCCGTCACCAGGACCCGGGCGGTCAGGGGGCCCCGTGACGTCGTCAGGTGCCATGCGGCCTCGTCCTCGTGCCAGCGTGCGTCCGTGAGCTCGGTGCCGAGGCGCAGGTGCGGGGTCAGCCCTTCGGACCGTGCGACGTCTCTGACGTACTCGTGGATCTCGGCGCCCGGCGCGAACACCCGTGACCAGGCGGGCTGGGGCAGGAACGAGTACGAGTACAGCGCGCTCGGGATGTCGCACGCGACGCCCGGGTAGACGTTGTCGCGCCAGGTCCCGCCGACGTCGTCGGCCCGCTCCAGGATCGCGAAGCCCGTGCGCCCGGCGCGGCGCAGCCGGGCGCCGAGGCCCACGCCGGCGAGCCCCGCGCCCACTACCGCGACGTCCACCTCGGTGGCCGCTCCGGGGTTCGTGCCCGTCACCCCACCTGCTCGTACGTGGTCGTGCGCTGGCGTACGGGACGGCCCAGCTCGGCGGCGAGCCGCGTCACGTCCGCCACGGTCAGCTCGCGGCCCTGTTCGGGGCCGGCGCCGGGGTCCAGCACGCCGTCGAGCAGCACGCCGCCGAGGTCGTCCGCACCGCCCGCGAGCATGCGCTGCGCACCGCGCATGCCGAGCTTGGTCCATGCGGCCTGCACGTGGTCGATGCGCCCGTCGAGCATCAGTCGCGCCACGGCGTGCAGGGCGCGGCTCTCGCGCAGGGTCGCCGCCCGTGCGCCGGCCACCGGCACCGGCGACTCCGACGCCAGCCAGGGCATCGGGATCAGCTCGGTGAATCCGCCGGTCGTGTCCTGCACGCGGGCCAGCGCCCGCAGGTGCCGCACCTGGTCGCGCGCCGACTCGACGTGCCCGTACACGATCGTCGCCGTCGACCGCAGGCCCGCGGTGTGCGCGGCGGTGACGAGCTCGACCCAGCGCTCGGCGGGGATGTCGGTGCCGCCGGTGAGCAGGGCCCGGATCCGGTCGTCGAGGATGCGGGCGCCCGTGCCCGGCACGGTGTCGACACCGGCTTCGCGGAGCGTCGTGAGCCAGTCGGGCAGGGAGAGCCCTGCGCGGGCGGCGCCGTCGGCGAGCTCGGCCGGGCGGAAGGCATGCAGGTGCAGCCCTGGCCCGCCCCGCTTCACGGCGCGGGCCAGGTCGAGGTAGCCGTCCACGCCCGCCGACGTCGGCGGCAGGCCCTGCGCGCACACCTCCGTGGCGCCGAGCGCTACGGCCTCCTTCGCGAGCTCCTCGACCTGCTCGGGGGAGAGGCCCAGCGACGCGTCGATGTTCCGGTTCACCGCGTAGGTGACGGCGTCGCCGACGCGCGCGCGTCGTACCTGGTCGGCGAGCGCGGCAAGCTCCTCCAGGTCGGAGCCGCGCGCCCCCAGCAGCTCCACCCAGCCCGCGTCGTCGACCCCGTCAGGATCGGCCGCGACGTCGCCGATCAGCCGCCCCAGCCTCCCCGCTCCGTTAGGTGCGGGCTCTTTGTGCTCCGAAGGGTCGGAAGCGCGCAGAGATCCAGCACTCGACGGGCTGGAGGCAGGGAAGGCGCCCAGGAGGGCGTCCTGGCGTGCCAGGCCGTAGTCGTCGGCCAGGGCCAGGACGCGCGGGCGGAGGCGGTCGTCCAGCCAGTCCGCGCCGTCCCGGGCCTCGCGCAGGTAGTGCGGGTGCGCGGTGAGGCGCTCGCGCAGCGTGTACCCGCCCTCGCCGGTGAGCCGCGCCAGGTCCTCGATCTGGGGCCAGGGCCGCTCGGGGTTCACGTGGTCGGGGGTCAGCGGGCTGACGCCGCCCCAGTCGTCGATGCCCGCACGCACCAGGAGCTGGAGCTCGGCGGCGTCGGTGAGGTTCGGCGGTGCCTGCACGCGCATGCCCGGCCCGAGCAGCACCCTGGTCACGGCGACGGCGGCCGCGTACTCCTGGGTCTCCAGGTCCTCCGCGCCCATCATGGCGGTGGCCGACTTGGCGCGGAAGTTCTGCACGATCACCTCCTGCAGGTGACCGTGCCGGGCGTGCGCGTCGCGCAGAGCGAGGATCGAGTCCACACGTTCGGCGTAGTTCTCGCCGATGCCGAGCAGCACGCCGGTCGTGAACGGGATGCGGGACCGGCCGGCGTCGTCGATCACGCGCAGCCGCAGGGCCGGGTCCTTGTCGGGGGAGCCGAAGTGCGCCTCGCCCTTCTCGGTCCACAGCCGCGAGGAGGTGGTCTCCAGCATCATGCCCATCGACGGGCCCACCGGCTTGAGCCGCTGCATCTCCGCCCACGACATGACGCCGGGGTTGAGGTGGGGGAGCAGGCCGGTCTCGTCGAGGATCAGCTGGGCCATGTGGCCCACGTACTCGAGCGTCGAGGCGTACCCGTGGTCGTCCAGCCAGTGCCGGGCGACCGGCCAGCGGTTCTCGGGCCGGTCGCCGAGCGTCAGCAGGGCCTCCTTGCAGCCCAGCTCCGCACCCTGCCGGGCGACCTCCAGGACGGCGTCGGCCTCCATGTACGGCGAGATGCCGGCCTTGGCGAGCTTGCCGGGCGACTGGACGAAGATGCAGTAGTGGCACCGGTCCTGGCACAGGTGCGTCAGCGGGACGAACACCTTGCGCGAGTACGTGATGACGCTGGGCCGGCCGGCCTCCGCCAGGCCGGTGTCGCGCATCGTGCCCGCGACCGCGAGAAGCCGGTCCAGGTCAGCGCCGCGGGCGTGCAGGAGCACCTCGGCGTCCGCGCGGTCGGGGGTGCTGCCGCCGCCGTCCTCCAGCCGGTCGAGCGCTGCGTCCAGGACCGGACGGTCCGGGGCCTGCGGCTGGTCAGCGGCGCGCGAGGGCATGCGCAGTGTCAGGGGAACAGTCATGGGCCCACCTCGGGTGCGGGAACCGGATCGGGATGGTCCGGAGGGGACGGGCCGACACTATGTCATCGGGCGATGTCGTCTCACCGCGATCCCGCAGCGCGCCCTGTCGTGTCACTCGCCGTCGGCGAGAGCTCCCTCCTCGGCGCTGACGAGTGTGTCGATCGTCGCGAAGAACGCCTCGATCCCCGGCAGGTTCGCGCCCTTGACGCGTGATGCGGCGAAGTCCTCAGACGAACGCCACTCCACGATGTCGAGCCACTCGTCGTCGGGCAGGCGCACGAGACGCGCCCCGAGGAACCCGGAGCGGTCGGCGCGGAAGTCGGCGAGCATCGCGGGTCGCGCAGCCAGCATCGTGGCTGTGTTCTCTGGTGCCACCCGGAACCGGGTCAGCTCGACGGACGTGCTCATGGTTTCTCCTGGGGCGTACGGGGGTCGTGCGGTCGAGCTCACCGTAAGATCACCAACGCTGAAAGTCAACATCGGTGACTATGTGATCCGGTGACTAGAATGTGCGGGGACTGCATGTTCGAGAGTGAGGAAACCGTGCGACGTAGCGAGCGCAAGAGCACCGACCCTGATCTCGGCGTGAGCGCGGGCCGCCTGCTCTTCGCGGTGCAGGGCGAGCTGTTCGCACGGCTCGCGGAGCAGGGGCACCCGGACCTGCGGCCCCAGCACGGGGCGGTGCTCGCGTACCTGGACCCCGAGGGCAGCCGCGCTACCGATCTGGCTCAGCGGTCGGGTCAGCACAAGCAGGTGGTCGGCAAGGTGGTCGACGAGCTCGAGGCGCTCGGGTACGTCGAGCGCCGGCCGGACCCGGCCGACCGTCGGGCCAAGCTCGTGGTGCCGACGGAGCGCGGCCTGGACCAGATGGCCCGGTCCGACGCCGTCGTCGAGGCGCTGGAGCGGCGCCATGCCGAGGCGGTGGGCGAGGAGACGTACGCCGAGTTCCGACGGGTGCTGCGCGAGGTGACCGAGCTGCAGCGCGCCTGGCGCGAGCGGGTCTGACCAGCGGACGCCCGGGGCGCCGCGGCGCTGGCGCCGGCTGTCGTGAAACCGTGTGGAAATCCCCGATATCACCCGGCGACCCACCTTGCTAGCGTCTGGGCGACCAGCAGGCCGGCAGCGTAGCCGTGACCTGCTCCGGATCAACAGACGAACTGAGGTGGTCCCATCATGGTCTCCCGCCGCGCCCCGATTGTCGTCGCAGTTGCCACTGCCGCGATGCTGGCGCTAGGAACGGCCCTCGTCCCCCTTCTGCCCGCCACAGCCGTCACCGCCGTCACGAGCGAGTGCTCCGCGCCGACCTGGGCGGAGGGCACGAGCTACCGCGCAGGGCAGCAGGTCACCTACGAGGGCCGCTCCTACACCGCGACGATGGCGCACACCGCCCACCCGGGTGCGGGCTGGGACCCGGCGTCGACCCCGACGCTCTGGACCCTCAGCGGTACGTGCGACGGCGGTCCGGCTCCTGAGCCGACGCCGACCGACCCGGCTCCGGAGGCCGGCACGCCGGTCGCGGCCAACGGCCAGCTCCGCGTGTGCGGCGTGGGCCTGTGCAACCAGCAGGGCAAGCGGATCCAGCTGCGCGGGATGAGCACGCACGGCACCCAGTGGTACTCCCAGTGCGTCACGGACGGCTCGCTCGACACCCTCGCGTACGACTGGAACGCCGACGTGGTGCGGATCTCCACCTACGTGCAGGAGGGCGGCTACGAGACCGACCCCGCACGCTTCACCGCACTGGTGAACCGCTACATCGACATGCTCACGGCGCGCGGCATGTACGCGATCGTCGACTGGCACATGCTCGACCCGGGCGACCCGAACTTCAACCTGCAGCGGGCCAAGACGTTCTTCACGGCGATCGCCGAGCGGAACAACGGCAAGAACAACATCATCTACGAGGTCGCGAACGAGCCCAACGGCGTGTCCTGGCAGACCATCAAGGGCTACCACGAGCAGATCATCCCGGTGGTCCGCGCGAAGGACCCGGACGCCGTCATCCTGCTGGGCACACGCGCGTGGTCGTCGCTGGGCGTCTCCGACGGCTCCAACGAGTCCGAGGTGGTGAACAACCCGGTCAACGCATCGAACGTGATGTACACGTTCCACTTCTACGCCGCGTCGCACGGGCAGGACTACCTGAACGCGCTCTCCCGGGCCGCGGACCGGATCCCCATGTTCATCACCGAGTTCGGCACCCAGGACTACGCCGGTGAGGGCGCCAACAACTTCGCCATGTCGCAGCGGTACCTCGACCTGGCGGCGTCGAAGAAGATCAGCTGGGTGAACTGGAACTTCTCCGACGACCACCGGTCCGGAGCGGTCCTCACCCAGGGAAGCTGCGCGAGCGGTTCCTTCGGCACCGGGAACCTCAAGGAGTCCGGCCGCTGGATCCGTGACCGGATCCGGACGGCGGACGACTTCTAGACCGGCTGGGTGCCGGGTGAGGCGGACAAGGTTCAGCCCACCCGGCACCTACCGTGCACCACTACGCTCCACCCATGTCTCATACCGTGTACGTGATCGGCGCCGGGCCTGCCGGACTGGCAGCCGCCGCGGCCCTGCGGGCGAAGGGTGCTGACGTCACGGTCCTGGAGAAGTCGGAGCACGTCGGAAACGCCTGGCGGCACCACTACGACCGCCTGCACCTGCACACGACACGCGGGCTCTCGCAGCTGCCCGGTCTCCCGATCCCGCGTGAGTTCGGCCGCTGGGTGGCGCGGGACGACGTCGTCCGCTACCTCGAGGCGTATGCCGCCCACCACGACCTGCGGATCGAGCACTGCGTCGAGGTCACGCGCCTCGACCGCGCGGACGGCGCATGGACGATCACGACCACCGGCGAGGGCGCCGCCGAAGACCGGCGCACGGCGGACGCCGTCGTCGTCGCGACGGGGTACAACCACACGCCGCACCTCCCGGACTGGCCCGGCCAGGACACGTTCCCGGGGCAGGTCGTGCACGCGAGCCGGTACCGCAACCCTGCCCCCTACGCGGGCAAGGACGTGCTGGTCGTCGGTGTGGGCAACACGGGAGCCGAGATCGCGCAGGACCTCGCGGAGAACGGCGCCGCGAGCGTCCACCTCGCGGTCCGCACACCGCCGCACATCGTGCCGCGCAACCAGGGGCCGTGGGCCGCGCAGTACACGGGCCTGCTGGTGCGCCACCTGCCGACCGCCCTCGTCGACGCCCTCAGCGTCCCCGTCCGCAAGGCCAGCTTCCCGGACCTCGCGCACCTCGGTCTGCCGATCCCGGAGGTCGGCCTGGCCACGCGCGTGGCCCAGGGCGCCATCCCCGTGCAGGACATCGGCCTCGTCGCCGCCGTCCAGGCCGGCACGATCCGGGTGGTCAGGGCGATCGAGCGGTTCGACGGCGGCGACGTCGTCCTGACCGGCGGCGCCCGCCTCGCCCCCGACGTCGTCCTCGCCGCCACCGGCTACCGCCGCGCGCTGGAGCCCGTCATGGGCCACCTCGGTGTGCTCGACGAGCACGGAAAGCCGATCTCCACGAACGGCCGCCCCGCCGCGCGGGGCCTCTACTTCACGGGCTTCACCAACCCGATCTCCGGCATGTTCCGCGAGATGGCCGCCGATGCCCACCGGATCGCACGAAACGTCACCGCGGGCCGCTGAGGCCTGCGACACGTTATTTCGATACAGCGAAATTGCTTGACAGCCCGACGTCGGACCGGAAGCGTCCGGCGCATGAACCACCGAACGTCCCTCGCCGCAGGAGCCACCGCAACCCTCGTGGCCCTCACGCTCACCGCCTGCGCACCGTCGACGGGCAGCCCTGAACCCGGCGGGGCGGCGGGGGAGGGGTGCGACGGCGACGCGGTAGCGCTCGACGTGTGGTCCTGGCGCACCGAGGACGTCAAGACGTACGAGAAGATCTTCGACGTCTTCGAAGAGGCCAACCCGTGCATCACGGTGAACTTCCAGGCCCACCTCAACACCGAGTACGACCAGATCCTGCGCACCGGCCTGACCGGCTCCGACGGGCCCGACATCGCACAGGTGCGGTCCTACGGCCTGCTCCAGCCGCTCGTCGAGGGCGGCAACCTCGAGCCGCTCGAGGACCTCGTCCCTGCGCTCGGCGAGTTCGACGACGCGATCCTCGACGGCGCTCGCGGGCGCGAGGACGGCGCGGTCTACGGCGTGCCCCTGGCCTCCCAGACGATCCAGGTCTACTACAACACCGCGATCTTCGAGGAGAACGGCCTGGAGGAGCCCGAGACCTGGGACGACTTCGTGGCGATCAACGACGAGCTCCTCGGGACCTCCGTCACACCGCTCGCGGTGGGCGCGCGCGACGGATGGTTCGTGCCCACCGTGCACGACGCCCTGACGTCCGCCCAGTACGGCGGCGCGGACTTCCAGCAGGCGCTGCGCGACGGCGACACCGACTTCACCGACCCGGCGTACGTCGACTCGATCCAGACGCTCAAGGACCTGCAGAAGTACATGCCAGAGGACGTGACCGGCGTGGCGTACACCGACGCGCAGGTGCTGTTCACCTCGGAGCAGGCGGCGATGTTCGCCGGCGGCTCGTACGAGCTGGCGTTCTTCCAGGAGGCCAACCCGGACCTCGAGCTCGGTGTGTTCCAGGTGCCCCCGCCGCCCGGCGCGGCGCTGGACCACCCGGTCAGCCCCGGGTACGCGGACGGGAACTGGGGCCTGTCGGCCGCCACCGAGCACCCGGAGGAGGCAGAGACGCTGCTGAACTGGCTGGCCACGCCGGAGTTCGGGCAGCTGGTCGCCGACGAGCTCAAGCAGTTCTCGCCGATCCCCGGCGTCGAGTTCTCCGACCCGCTCCAGCAGGAGATGTGGGACCTCTACCAGGAGAACCCCGCGCCGTACCTGCTGCTCGTGGACTACCGCTACGGCGACCCCGTCGGCACCGACCTGATGGGGGAGGCGGGCCAGAAGCTGTTCCTCGGCGACGCCGACGCCGAGCAGGCCGCGGGGATCATCCAGGACGGCCTCTCGGCCTGGTGGACGCCGGGCGAGTGAGCGGCCGTCGCACAGCGGCGCTCCCCACGTCCGTCGCACTGCTCTTCCTGCTGCCCGCGGCGGCGCTGTTCGCCGTCTTCGTGCTCTACCCGATGGCGACGGCGCTCACCTACTCGCTGTTCTCCTGGCGCGGCACCGCGCAGGGCACCTTCGTGGGGCTGGACAACTTCGTCACGCTGCTGACCACCGAGCCGTACCGCAGCCAGCTCCCGCGCGCCTTCGCGCACAACGGGCTGCTGTTCGCCGGGGCCATGGTCGTGCAGAACTCCGTGGGTCTGCTGCTGGCGTACGTGCTGCACAGGCGGGAGCGGATGCGCCGGCTGTTCCAGGTGCTGTACACGATGCCGTACCTCGTCTCGCCGCTCGTGGTCGGCTACCTGTGGTCGCTGCTGCTCTCGCCGCTGTTCGGCCCGGTGAACGCCGCCCTGCGCGCCGTCGGCCTGGAGTCCGTCGCCCAGCCCTGGCTGGGCGACCCTGACACCGCCCTGTGGGTGGTCGTGCTGGTGACAGCGTGGCAGTGGGTAGGGTTCCCGCTCCTGGTCTACGGCGCAGCGCTCGGTTCGCTCGACCCCACGATGGAGGAGGCCGCGATGCTCGACGGCGCGTCCTCCCGCCAGCGGTTCTGGTACGTCACGCTGCCCATGCTGGTGCCGGTGATCGGCACGGTGAGCGTGCTGACGTTCATCTTCTCCATGGAGGCGTTCCCGATCCCGTACGCCCTCGGGGGATCCAACGGCAGCCCGGCGGGGGCCACCGACGTCATGTCGCTCCTCTTCTACCGCACCGCGTTCAGCTCGGGAGCCTCCAACGCGATAGGCGTCTCGTCGGCGGTGGCGATCCTGTTGTTCGTCGTGATCGTCGGGGTGTCGGTGCTGTTCACCCGGTGGTTCCGCCGCGTCGAACGGAGTTTGACGTGAAGCGCGCCGCGGTGCACCTGGTCCTCTGGGGCTACGCCGCGGTCGCGCTGGTGCCGCTGCTGATCATGGTGTGGAACTCGTTCCGCACCGATCAGGAGCTCGTCGCCGAGCCGCTCGGCCTGCCGGTCAGCCCCTCGCTGGACGCGTACCGCCAGGCCTGGGTGGAGGCGTCGTTCTCCACGTACTTCCTCAACTCGGTGCTCGTCACGACGGCCTCGGTGGCCCTGTCGACGGTCGTGTCGCTGCTGGCCGCCTACGCGCTGGCCCGGTCGCGCTCGCGCCTCATGGGCGTCATCGAGCAGGTGTTCGTGTCGGGCCTGATGATGCCCGTGTTCCTCATGATCGTGCCGATCTTCTACCTGCTGGACACGATCGGCCTTGCCTCGACCCGGACCGGCCTGATCCTGGTCTACGCGGCGGTGTCGATCCCGTTCTCCGTGTTCGTGCTCGCCACGTTCCTGCGCCAGCTCCCGGACGAGCTGGAGGACGCCGCCCGGATCGACGGCGCCGGACCGCTGCGCACGTTCTGGTCGGTGCTGCTGCCGCTCGTGCGCCCGGCGGTCGCGACGGTGGTGGTCTTCCGCTTCGTGCCCATCTGGAACGACTTCTTCTACCCGCTCATCCTCGTGCGCGACCGCTCGCAGTACACGCTGCCCGTCGGCCTGACCACGTTCTTCGGGGAGTACCAGACGTCGTGGTCCACCCTGTTCGCGGGCCTCGTCATCGCCACGCTGCCGCTGGTGGTCCTGTTCCTCGTGGCCACACGCCAGATAGTGGCGGGCCTGACGGCGGGGATGGGCCGCTGACGGCCGGTGGATGCCGGACGGTGTGCGGCACGCCACCGGTTTGCATTCGGCGCCCGTGGCCGTGGGGCGTACCATTGACGGGTTGCCCGTGCGTCTCTTGCACGTCGTCGTCAGCGCGGCTGACGGCGAGCAGCGGCAACTGAGCTGAGCATCCCCGCGCCACCCCGGGAAGCAGTACGCCGGCGTGCGCGCACCCCCGACATTCTGGAGACCATCGAAGTGAAGAGCGCCGTCGAGACCCTGGAGCCCACCAAGGTCAAGCTGACCGTCGAGGTGGACTACGACGAGCTCAAGCCGAGCATCGATCACGCCTACGAGCACATCGCGGAGCAGGTGAACGTCCCCGGCTTCCGCAAGGGCAAGGTGCCCCCGCGCATCATCGAGCAGCGGGTCGGCTGGGGCGCGGTGATCGAGCACGCCGTGAACGACGGGCTCTCCGGCTTCTACCGTGACGCGCTCGGCGAGACCGAGCTGCGTCCGCTCGCCCAGCCCGAGATCGACGTGACCGACGTGCCGGCCAAGGCCGGCGAGGGCCAGCTGAAGTTCACGGCAGAGGTCGAGGTGCGCCCGGAGATCGAGCTGCCCGAGCTCTCCGATGTCGAGCTGACCGTCGACTCCACCGAGGTCACCGACGAGGACGTCGCGGAGCGCATGGACGCCCTGCGGGAGCGCTTCGGCACCCTGGTCGGCGTCGACCGCCCGGCCGTGGAGGGCGACTACATCGTCATCGACCTCAAGGCCGTCATCGGTGACGAGGAGGTCGACTCCGTGTCGGGCGTCTCGTACCAGATCGGCTCCGGCAACATGCTCGAGGGCCTGGATGAGGCCCTGACCGGCCTGTCCGCCGGCGAGACCACCACCTTCAAGGCACCGCTGGCCGGCGGCGACCACGAGGGCAAGGACGCGGACGTCACCGTCACCGCGACCTCGGTCAAGCAGCGCGATCTCCCCGAGGTGGACGACGACTTCGCCCAGCTCGCCTCGGAGTTCGACACGCTCGAGGAGCTCAAGGACGACCTGAAGACCCAGGTCGCCGGCATCAAGACCTCCAACCAGGCCGTCAGCGCCCGCGACGCCCTCATGGAGAAGCTGCTGGAGACCGTCGAGGTCCCCGTGCCCACCGGTGTGGTCCAGGCCGAGGTGCACCGTCACCTCGAGTCCGAGAGCCGCCTGGAGGACGACGAGCACCGCGCCGAGGTCACCGCCGACGCGACCAAGGCGATCAAGAACCAGATCCTGCTCGACACCCTCGCCGAGAAGCTCAAGGTGCAGGTGAGCCAGGGCGAGCTCGTCGAGTACCTGGTGAGCGCCTCGCAGCAGTACGGCATGGAGCCGAGCGAGTTCATCCAGTCCCTCGAGCAGGGCGGGCAGATCCCCGCCATGGTCGGCGAGGTCGCGCGCTCGAAGGCCCTCGCGGTCGCCCTGCGCCAGATCGAGGTCAAGGACTCCGACGGCAACGTCGTCGACCTGAGCGAGTTCATCGGCTCGGAAGAGGTCGACGAGGCCCAGGCCGCGCTCGACGCGGCCGTGGCACAGGCCCAGGAGGCCGCTGACGACGAGGCGCCCGAGGCGCCTGCCGAGGGCGCTGAGCCCGAGTCGTCGAAGCCTGCGAAGGCCTGACGTACACCCGGCCCGAGAGGGCCGATGCATGACGCCCGACGGCGGTCCGCACCCTCGGCGTGAGGGTGCGGACCGCCGTCCGCGTTCCCCCCGACTTCGCCGTGGGCAGCACCGATGCGCTGTAGGCGAAACGGGCTCCGAATCAGGAGTTCCGGCGGGCGAGGGCACGTTAGGGTCGAGCGACACGACGTCGTAGGACGTGGTCCAAAGACGAGAGTCAGAACCGAGGAGATGGACGTGAACGATCTGCTGCGGATGGATGCTGGGCCGGTAGCGCGGGCGGAGGGTGCTGGTTTCGGGCTCAACGACTCCATCTACAACCGGCTGCTCAAGGAGCGCATCATCTGGCTGGGGTCGGAGGTGCGCGACGAGAACGCGAACGCGATCAGCGCGCAGATGATGCTTCTCGCGGCCGAGGACCCCGACAAGGACATCTGGCTGTACATCAACTCGCCGGGCGGCTCGATCACAGCCGGCATGGCGATCTACGACACCATGCAGTTCATCAAGCCGGACGTGGCGACCGTCGCGATGGGGATGGCCGCGTCCATGGGACAGTTCCTGCTGTCCTCCGGCACGAAGGGCAAGCGCTACATCACGCCGCACGCCCGCGTGCTCATGCACCAGCCGTCGGGCGGCATCGGCGGCACGGCGACCGACGTCCGGATCGGCGCGCAGCTCATCATGCACATGAAGAAGGTGCTCGCCGAGCTGACGTCCGAGCAGACCGGGCAGCCGATCGAGAAGATCATCAAGGACAACGACCGCGACAACTGGTTCACGGCCGCCGAGGCGCTGGAGTACGGCTTCGTCGACCACGTCGTCGAGAGCGCTGCGCTTGCCGGCGGCGGCGGTATGGCCAGCTGACCGCCCGGAAACTCATCAAGACCTGATCGACGAGGAGATCCATCGTGAGTCCTGAAGCCCAGTTCATCGCAGCCGCAGAGCGCCTTGCCGGTACACGCGCCCACCCGGTCGCGGGGCTGCCCTTTGCTACCGCTGGCGCCACGCCGTCCGCCCGCTACGTGCTCCCGCAGTTCGAGGAGCGCACCGCGTACGGCTTCAAGCGCCAGGACCCGTACACCAAGCTGTTCGAGGACCGCATCATCTTCCTGGGTGTCCAGGTCGACGACGCGTCCGCCGACGACGTCATGGCCCAGCTGCTGGTCCTGGAGACCCAGGACCCGGACCGTGACATCTCGATCTACATCAACTCGCCGGGTGGCTCGTTCACGGCCATGACGGCGCTGTACGACACCATGCAGTTCATCAAGCCGCAGATCCAGACCACCTGCCTGGGGCAGGCGGCGTCCGCCGCCGCGGTCCTGCTGGCCGCCGGTCAGCCGGGCAAGCGTCTCGCACTCCCGAACTCGCGCGTGCTGATCCACCAGCCCGCGATGGAGGGTGGCGGCTACGCGCAGGCCTCGGACATCGAGATCCACGCGAACGAGCTCATCCGCATGCGCGAGTGGCTCGAGCTGACGCTGGCGACGCACAGCGGCAAGTCGCAGGAGCAGGTGCGCAACGACATCGAGCGCGACAAGATCCTCACCGCCGCCCAGGCGAAGGAGTACGGTCTGGTCGACGAGGTGCTCCAGTCGCGCAAGCCTGTCACGGTCGTGACGAACTGATCTCTCCGGTCAGTTCCGTCGAGACCGCTTCCCGACGCCGGGGCGTGCCACCAATAGCGGTGGACGACGAGCCCCGGCGTCGGGCATGGTGGGACACGCTGCACAGAACATGACAAAATTGTCATGATGTGGTGAATATCGGTCGTGCGACCCGCCGGGCCGCCGGGCTGACAACGAGCCACCGGTGGTGTGGAATGGATCTAAGACCGCTCGACGTTGCGGATCTGCTGGGTCAACCGGCCTGTGCGGGACTCCGTGAGGGTGCACAAGGCGAGGAGACAGGTAGTGGTGCGAATCGGTGACGGCGCGGAACTGCTGAAGTGCAACTTCTGCGGCAAGTCGCAGAAGCAGGTGAAGAAGCTGATCGCCGGGCCCGGCGTGTACATCTGCGACGAGTGCATCGAGCTGTGCAACGAGATCATCGAGGAAGAGCTCGGTGAGGCAGCCGAGCTCGGGCTGACAGAGCTTCCCAAGCCGCGCGAGATCTTCGACTTCCTCGAGCAGTACATCATTGGCCAGGACCCCGCCAAGCGCGCCCTGGCCGTTGCTGTCTACAACCATTACAAGCGCATCCAGGCAGGCGAGGCCGGCCGGTCGATCAACCCGGACGAGCAGGACCAGGTCGAGATCGCGAAGTCCAACATCCTGCTCATCGGCCCGACGGGCACGGGCAAGACCTATCTGGCGCAGACGCTCGCCAAGATGCTCAACGTGCCCTTCGCCATCGCCGACGCGACCGCTCTCACCGAGGCCGGCTACGTGGGCGAGGACGTCGAGAACATCCTGCTGAAGCTCATCCAGGCAGCGGACTACGACGTCAAGAAGGCCGAGACGGGCATCATCTACATCGACGAGGTCGACAAGGTGGCCCGCAAGGCCGAGAACCCGTCGATCACGCGCGACGTGTCCGGTGAGGGCGTGCAGCAGGCACTCCTGAAGATCATCGAGGGCACCACCGCATCGGTGCCGCCGCAGGGCGGGCGCAAGCACCCGCACCAGGAGTTCATCCAGATCGACACGACGAACGTGCTGTTCATCGTGGCCGGCGCCTTCGCAGGGCTGGACGACATCGTCGCCGCCCGGTCCCGCAAGCGCGGCATCGGGTTCAGCGCCCCCATGGAGTCGATAGTCCCCGACGCGGACCTGTTCGCCGAGGTGCGACCCGAGGACCTGCAGAAGTACGGGCTGATCCCCGAGTTCATCGGCCGGCTGCCCGTCATCGCCTCCGTCTCGCCGCTCGACCGCGACGCGCTGGTGCGGATCCTCACGGAGCCCAAGAACGCGCTCGTGAAGCAATACCAGCGCATGTTCCAGATCGACGGCGTCGAGCTCGAGTTCGACGAGCCGGCAGTGGGCGCCATCGCCGAGCAGGCGCTGCTGCGGGGCACCGGGGCGCGCGGCCTGCGCGCCATCATGGAAGAGGTGCTCCAGCAGGTCATGTTCGACGTGCCGAGCCGTGACGACGTCGAGCGTGTGCTCATCACACGCGCCGTGGTGCTCGACAACGTGAATCCGACCGTGGTGCCGCGCAAGAGCCCCGTACGGGGCCGTCAGCCGCGCGAGAAGAGCGCGTAGCGCGGCTCACTCCTCGGCCTCGCCCGGGTTGTCGAAGTAGAGCGCCTGTCCAGTTCTCCCGCGGTCACCACGGGAGCGAAGCGTCATCGGCAGGAACATCCTGCGGTCAGCTCGCCGCAAACTGGGCAAGGACCCGCACGCCGACGCCGATCGCGCGCTCGTCCACCACGA
>NZ_JBFAKY010000051.1:0-28844 GCF_040656015.1 Promicromonospora sp. NPDC050249
GCCGGCCCGGGCCCGCCCCCCTCCCGCTGGGGCCTTCCCCCCCCCCCGCGCACAAACACCCGCCCCCCCCCCCCCCCCCCGACCGAAGTCGCTGGGGTCGGTCCGGCAACCGACCGAAGTCGCTGGGGCCGGTCCGGCAACCGACCGAAGTCGCCCCTGAACCTGTGGTCAGGCGGTCGCCGCGAACTGCGTCCGGTACAGGTCGGCGTACAGGCCCCCGGCGGCGAGCAGCTCGGCGTGCGTGCCCGACTGGGCCACCCGCCCGTCGGCGAGCACCACTATGCGGTCCGCCGCGCGCACCGTGGACAGGCGGTGCGCGATGACCAGCGACGTCCGGCCGGCGAGGGCCTGGTCGAGCGCCACCTGCACGGCGGCCTCGGACTCCGAGTCGAGGTGCGCTGTGGCCTCGTCGAGCACCACGACGTCGGGCGCCTTGAGCAGCAGGCGCGCGATCGCGAGGCGCTGCCGCTCACCGCCGGACAGCCGGTAGCCGCGATCGCCCACCACCGTCTCCAGGCCCTCCGGCAGCCGGTCGACGAGATCCCAGATGCGCGCCTGGCGCAGCACCCGCTCCAGGTCGGCGTCCGTCGCCTCCGGGCGGACGAACCGCAGGTTCGCGGACATCGTGTCGTGGAACAGATGGGCATCCTGGGAGACGACGCCGACAGTCGCCCGCAGCGACGCGAACGTCACGTCCCGCAGGTCGGTACCGGCGATGCGCACCGCGCCAGACGTCGGGTCGTACATCCGGCTGACCAGCTGCGAGATCGTGGTCTTGCCCGCCCCCGACGGGCCGACGAGCGCCACCATCGAACCGGCGGGCACCTCGAACGAGACGTCCACCAGCGTGTCCGCCGTCGGATCCTTGCGCTGCCCCGCCACCGACTCGAGGGAGGCGAGCGACACCTCATCGGCCCGGGGGTACCGGAACGTCACGTCCGCCAGCGAGATCGAGGCGCCCCGGGCGGCGACGGCGGCCCGCAGGTCGACCGCGTCCGGCTTCTCGGCCACCGACGGCTCCAGGTCCAGGACCTCCAGCACCCGCTCGAACGACACGAGGGCCGTCATCACGTCGACCTGGACGTTCGCCATCGCCGTCAGCGGCCCGTACAGCCGCGTGAGGTATGTGGCGAGCGCCACGACCGTGCCGACCGTGAGCTCGCCCGCGATGGCCTGCAGCCCGCCGAGCCCGTACACGCCCGCCACGGCCAGGGACGCGACGGTGGAGAGCCCCACGCGGAACCAGGTGCCGAGCAGCGCCGTGCGGACGCCCAGGTCGCGGCGCTCGCGGGCGGGCTCGGCGAACCGCTCGGACTCGGTGGCTGGATCGCCGAAGACCTTGACGAGGTGGGCTCCGGACACGTTGAACCGCTCGTTCATGACCTGGCCCAGGTCGGCGTCGACCTCCATGCCGCGCCGGGTCAGGGCGGCGAGCCGGCGGCCGAACCAGCGCGCCGGGAACACGAACAGCGGCACCAGCACGAGGGCGCCGAGCGTGAGCTCCCAGGACATGGTGAGCATCGCCGCGAGCGTGAAGGCGATGGTCAGGGTGTTGGAGACCACCGTCTGCAGGGTCGACGTGAAGGCGCGCTGCGCGCCGAGCACGTCGCCGTTGAGGCGCTGCACGAGCGCACCCGTTCGGGCGCGCGAGAAGAAGGCCAGCGGCATGCGCTGGACGTGGTCGAACACGGCTACGCGCAGGTCGAGGATCAGTCCCTCGCCGACCTGGGACGACACGAGCCGGTCCGCCACGGACAGCCCGGCGGCCAGGATCGCGAGCATCGCCGCCGCGCCGGCCAGCAGGACCACCAGGCGGGTGTCGCCGCCCGTGATGCCGTCGTCGATGATCCGCTGGAAGAGCAGCGGCGTGGCGGCGCCCGCGGCGGCCTCCAGGGCCAGGATCAGCACGAACAGGATCAGCCTGCCCCGGTAGGGACGGGCGAAACCCACGATGCGCCGCAGCGTGTCGCGGCCGAGGCGCTCGTGGGCGACCGAGCCGTCCTGCGTGAACGACCGCATCGCGCGGCCCCCGCCCATGCTCCCACCGCCACCGTGCATGCTCACGACTGCATCGTCGCACGCGGCCCGGTTCCGTCCGCTATCGGGCGCTCCTCCGCCGTCGCGGGCACAGGTGACCGAAGGTAGCGGGTTAACCGAGGGTGACCTGGACCACACGGGTGTTACGTGTTCCCCGCAGCCCGTGATAGAAACCCACGATCGGGCGTCTACGCAGGTCGCCCATACTTCGATGGATGATTCGATGAATATCGACGGGTGGAGGGCCATGTCTGACCTGGAGCCGCAGCGGAGCGGAGGTCGCGTGGCGCTGGTAGATCTGACCGGTGCGCAGGACATGACCGCGGAACTGCGGAAGCTGCAGGACCGGTGGGGGCCGGTGGCCCCCGTCGACCTGGAGCCCGGTGTGCCCGGCTGGCTCGTGCTGGGGCACGCGGAGGTCATGGAGGTGATGCGCACGGAGAGCGTCTTCGCGCGCGACCCGCGGCACTGGAACGAGCGGCTGCCGCTGGACTCGACCCTGCACGCGATCCTCTCGCCGGCCGGACGGCGCGCGCTGTACTACGCGGACGGCGCGGACCACCGGCGGCTGCGGCTCCCGGTGGACGAGGCCTTCGCCGGCATCGACGAGGCGCAGACCGCCGCGATGGTGCGAGGCGTGTGCAGCCGGCTGATCGACTCCTTCGCTGCCCAGGGCCACGCCGACCTGATCGGCGGGTATGCCGCGGCGGTCTCGTTCCTGTCGGTGTCGGGCATGTTCGGGTTCGACGAGCAGCAGGGCATCGCCCTCCTGCGGTGCGCGCACGGCATCTTCGGGCACGGCGGCGACTCCGTGACAGCGCTGGCCACCATGGACCAGATCGTGCTCGACCACGTCCTCGCGACGCGGGAGGACCCAGGGAACAACCTGACCGCCCGTTTCGTCGAGCACCCGAGCTTCGAGGACGACACGGAGATCGTGCATTCGATGGTCGTGGCGATCTGCGCGGCCAACGAGATGCTCGTGACGTGGATCGCGGCCACGCTGCGCCGCATGCTCACCGACCCCCGGTACACCGGCCGGGTCACGGGCGTGCGCCGCGGCCTGGACGACGCGATGGACGAGACGCTGTGGAGCGAGCCCCCGGTCGCCAACCTGCCGGCCCGGTACGCCGTGACCGACTGCACGCTCGGCAGGGTCCGGATCCAGGCGGGGGACGCGATAGTCATGGGTCTGGCCGCCGCGAACAACGACCCGCGCGTGCGCACCACGGACGACCTGTTCGAGGCGAACAACCGGTCGCACCTGTCGTTCGGCGTCGGGCCGCACGCGTGCCCGGCCAGGCGTCCGGGGCGGCTGGTGGTGAAGATCGCCGTGGAGAGCCTCATGGAGCGGCTCGACCTGCGCCTCACCGACCCAGAGGTGACGTGGGCCCCGTCGCCGTGGTCGCGGTACCCGGCGGTGCTGCCCGTTGCGTTCACGCCCGAGCGGCAGTCAGCCCGCACGCCTGCCCGGGTCTGACCCGGGCAGGCGCCGTGGCGCCTACGGCCGGGGCCTGAGGGACCACCCGGTGAGGGTCCCTGCGTCGCCGGCGGCGGTGTCCTGGACGCGGAGGTTCCAGGTGCCGTCCACGGGTTCGCCGGCCAGGTTGACGACGAAGGTCTGGTGCACGTCGTCGGTGCCGCCGCCGGCCCTGTCGAGGAGCGTGTACGCCGTGCCGTCGGGGGCGATCAGCCGCACGACGAGGTCGCCTCGGTAGGGGTGGGTGATGTCGACGCGGACCTGTGCCGACGTCGAGGCGTTACCGGGGCAGCGTGCCAGGGTGATCGGGCTGTTGATCGTGGTGTTGTCGGGGACCGGCACGTCGGTGGTGTTCTCGCCGGCGCAGACCGGCGGCGGGGTGGTCGGCGGGTCGAGGTGGAGGGCCCAGGAGTCGATGTACCCGGCGTCGCCGGTCTGGGTGTCCCGGACGCGCAGCCGCCAGGGGCCGTCGGCGCTCTTGCCGGACAGGTCGACCGGGTAGCTCGCCCTGATGCCGTCCGCGGCGCCGCCGGTGCCGCGGTGCAAGGGGTAGGCCGCGCCGTCCGGGGCGATCAGGTCGACATAGAGGTCGCCGATGTAGCCGTGCACGATCGCGACGTCGACCACGGCGGCGGCGCTGGGCGTGGCGGCGCAGCCCGTGACGGAGACGACCGACTCGGCGACCCCGAGGTCCTGGATCGGTACGTCGCTGCCGTTGGTCTGGGTGCAGCCCGGCGGGCCGGCCACGGTCAGGCGGTAGGTGGTGGCGTGCCACGTCGTCCCGCGCGCGCGGACCTGGACCGCGTAGGTCCCCGGCGGGGTCGACGACGTGGCGGTCACGGTGAGCGTCGACGTCTGGCCCGAGGTGATGGCGGCCGGCTCGAACGACGCCGCCACGCCGGGGGGAAGGCCTCTCGCGGTCAGCGCCACCTGCTGCGGGTCGCCGAGCGTGGTGCGGGTCGAGACGGTGGTCGTGACGGACGATCCTGCCTGGACGATCCCCTCGGCGGGGTCGAGCACGACCGCGAAGTCCCGGGTGGGCGGTGGCACGTCCCCGGTGTACAGCAGGCGGTTCGGGGAACCGGTGCCTGCTCCCGTGACGACGCCGGGCGTGGTGGCGGCGAGCAGGGTGGCCGAGACCTGGGCCGGCGTGAGCGTGGGATCGGTCGCGAGATAGAGAGCGGCCGCGCCGGTCACGTGCGGTGTGGCCATCGACGTGCCGTTGATCGTGTTGGTGGCGGTGTCGCTGGTGTGCCAGGCCGAGGTGATCGACGAGCCGGGCGCGAACAGGTCGAGGCAGGGACCGATGTTCGAGTACGGCGGCTTCGCGTCGGCGCTGGTGGTCGCGCCCACGGTCAGCGCAGCGGGCGTGGAGGCGGGCGAGCGGGTGCAGGCGTCGCTGCTGGTCTCGTTGCCTGCCGCCACCGCGTAGGTGATGCCGTCGGCGATCGAGGCGGACACCGCGTCGTTCATGGCCTGGGAGAGGCCGCCGCCGAGCGACACGTTGGCGACCGCCGGCTCGCCCGGCTGATGGTGGGCCGTGACCCAGTCGATGCCCGCGATCACGTCCGCCGTGGTGCCGTCGCCCGCGCAGTCCAGCACCCGCACCCCGACCAGCGCGACGTCCTTGGCGATACCGTGCCCCTCGCCGCCGACCGTGCCGGCCACGTGGGTGCCGTGGCCGTTGCAGTCGGCCGCGTCGGCGTCGCCGTCCACGACGTCGGTGCCCGAGACCGCGCGATCCTCGAAGTCCTGGTGGCCGACCCGGATGCCGGTGTCGATGACGTAGGCCGTCACCCCGGCGCCGGTGTTCGGGTAGGTGTAGGAGGTGTCAAGGGGCAGGGCGCGCTGGTCGGTCCGGTCCAGGCCCCAGCTCGGGGTCGGCGACTGGACGTCGGCGACGCTCATCCGCTGGTTGGCCTCGACATACGCGACCGAGGGATCCTTGCTGAGCCGGCGGGCGTCGGCGGCGGACATGGCAACGCTGAAGCCCCGGACGGTGTGCGCGAACGTGTCCCGCAGCTCGCCGGAGAACTCCTTGGTCAGGGCCCGGGCCTCGGCGTCCGCCCGGGACGGCACGGTGGGGTCGATCCGGGCGGACACGGCGTCGTCGAGCACGACGATGTACTCGCCCGGGACCGCCTCGAGACCCTGCTCGCCGAGGATGCCCCCGGCCCGTACGGCCTGCGGGGACGGCGCGCTCGTGCCCGCCGCCGCAGGCAGCGCGACGGAGGCCACGACGACGGCGACGGCGGCGGCCACGCCGAGGGCGACCACGCCGGGCGACGTGCGCCGGACGGGACCGGCCTGCTGGTTGATCGACTGGCGCACGGGTGCCTCCTCGACGTTGCCTCCCGGATCGCGGATCACCGTACGGCGCCGGACCCCGGGCAGGCAGAGGTCGTGCCGCACCGTCGTGGGTGATTCGGTCGTGTCCGAAATGAGAGCGATCTGTTAGCCCGCCCCAAGATCCTCGCCTGTGGTGTCCGGCTGAGGTGCCGGACGGCGACGAAGGGTTGAGCGATGCGTTCAGGCGAGAGTTCCGAGCCAGGCACGAGGGCTGTCGGCGGGTTGCTGCCGAGGTCAGGTCGCGCACCGTCGCGCCGTGCGCTCGCGGCCGTCGTGTCGTTCGCGATCGCCGTGCCGCTCGGTGCCGGTGCGCTCGCCGTCCCCGCCCGGGCGGAGAGCTCCGCGTCCGCCACGGCAGCGGACAGTGCGGCAGCTGGCAGCGCGGCAGCCGGCAGTGCGGTAGCCGACAGCGCGGTAGCGGGCGGCGCCGGGGCACCCGCCGCGCCGTCCGCCCTCGACCTGGCCGGACCGACACCCGAGGAGCGCGCGGAGCAGGAGGCGGCAGCCACCGCACGTGCGACCGGTAAGCGGGTCGAGGCCCCCGAGCTGCGCACCGAGACACAGTCGGTCTACGCGGAGCCCGACGGCCAGATGGTCGTGGAGCTCAACTCGTCCCCGATCCGCGCCAAGGCAGAGAACGGGACCTGGCAGGACATCGACACGGACCTGAGCGCAGGGAAGGACGGCCTGCTGCGTCCAGGCGCGACACCGGTCGACCTCGCGTTCTCGCCAGGCGGGCAAGGCTCCGAGCTCGCCCGGATGGAGGAGGGCGGAGCGGAGCTGGGGCTCACGTCCGCCGAGAGCCTCCCTGCCCCGTCGCTCGACGGCGCCACCGCCACCTACGAGGACGTCCGGCCCGGTGTGGACCTGCAGGTGGTCGCGTACTCCTACGGTTTCTCGACGAGGCTGGAGGTGCGGGACCGCGCGGCCGCGGAAGGGCTGATCGCCGACCCGCTCCGCCTCGACATCTCAGGTGGCTCCGGCGACCCCGTCGAGCCGCGCGACGGCGGGTTCGAGGTCGAGGCCGCGAAGGGCGACGGCTCGATCTCGGTCCCGCCGCCGTCCGCGGCCGACGCCGACGGGCAGCCCGTCACCCTGGACGCCGGAACGGAGCCGGACTCGGCGGACCTGGCGCTCGCGGACGACGCCGTCGACGACGACACGCAGTTCCCGATCACGATCATGCGGGACCACACGGCGGACAAGTTCGGCTGGGCGACGGTGCTCTCGGGCCTGCCCGATCGCAATGGCTGGAACACCAGCGGCGAGCCGCCGCTGGCGCAGGTCGGCAGGTGCTGGTCCGGCTGGGGCGCCTGCGGCCTGAGGAACATCGGCGTCGCGTGGACGTACTGGCGGTTCGACACGAGCTTCCTCGAGGGCAAGGAGGTGGTCGACGCCGACCTGAACGCGGTCGTCGAGCACAGCCCGGACTGCAACGCGACCGAGCGGTATCACCTCGTGCACAAGGCGACCGCGCACCCCGGCGATGGCACGACGTGGAACAACAAGCCCGGCTGGGAGGGCCCGACCCTCAGCATGCTGGCGCCCAAGGTCAACTCCAAGTGGGGGTGCCCTGGGGCCAAGACGGCAGCGGTCGACGTCACGTCAAAGGTCAACCGCGGCGGGCACACGTCGTTCCTGGTGTCGCCGGCGAACGACGAGGACCTCGAGAACTCGCCGTGGTGGCGCAAGTACAACAACAACGCGAAGCTGATCGCCCGCTTCAACACGAAGCCGCTCGCGCCGGCCGGGGTGATGACCGACCCGCCGCTGGGGGCACCCTGCACGTGGTGCGCCGGCGTGCCGTACATCAGCGACTCGAGCGTGAGCATCAAGGCGACCCTGCACGATCCCGACGGTGACGGGCTGCACGGTGTCTGGCGGTACACGAGCAACGGGCAGACGACCGACTACGTCAGCCCGAACGCCGCCGGGTCAGGGACCGTGCACTCCCGGCCGATCACGACCGCCGAGAACGCCGTCAACACCGTGACGTGGCAGGTGAACGCCCGCGACTGGAACAACGACGGGCCGGTCGCGACGGGACCGCGGTTCGTGGTCGACCGCAAGGCGCCCACCGCCCCGGTGGTCGACGGCTACCTGTACACGGACGAGAACCGCTGGCACGGCGGGACGGGCGTCGAGGGCAGGTTCGACTTCCGTACCTGCACCCCGGCGCTCCGGACGGCGGGGCGGTGCACGACGCCGGACGGCGACGACGACGTCGACCACTACCTGTGGGGCTGGAGCAGCTCTCCGTCGAACAAGATCGACGCCGACGCGCTCGCCGGGAACGCCACGATCTGGACGACACCACCCGGCGACGGCCCGCAGACCTTCTCCGTGCAGGCCGTCGACCGCGCGGGGAACAGGAGCCAGCCGGTGGTCCAGCACCTGCGGGTGCGGCCGGGTAACGGTGCCTACGCGGACTGGTCGCTGGACGGCACCGGGAAGGACCGCGCGTACCTGGGCGACCGCGACATGGTGCTCCACGACGGTGCGTCCTACGACGACGGCGCGGTCAACCAGGGCGTGGCGCTCGACGGGAACAGGGCGCACGCGAGCGCGCCCAACGCCGTCCGCACGGACTCCAGCTTCTCGGTGTCCGCGTGGGTACGGCTCGACAACGCGACCGGCGCCCGGGCGGCGGTGAGCCAGGACGGCACCAACTTCTCGGGCTTCGTGCTGTGGCAGCGGCCCGACGAGGACGGCGACGGCGTGGAGGAGGGCGGCCGCTGGGTGTTCGGCATGGCGTGCTCGGACGCCGAGTACAAGGGCACGTCGATGGCCGCCTCGACCGAGCCGTCGGAGACCGGCGTGCCGACGCACCTCACCGGCACCTACGACGCGCGCACCCGGAAGCTCACCCTGTACGTCGACGGTGAGAAAGCCGGCGAGATGACCCGTGGGTCGACCTGCCAGGACTGGGACGCGGACGGCGACGTCCGGATCGGCCGGACGATGTGGAACGGCGCCGCGGCCGTCGACCACTGGAAGGGCATGGTCGACGAGGTCAGGCTCTACGAGCGAACCCTGACGGCCGCGGAGGTCAAGGCGGCGGTGGCCGGGTCGAACGTGCAGGCGGCCCAGTGGAAGTTCGAGGACAAGCCCGGCAGCAGCACGACGCTCAACAGCGTGCCCGGTGGCCAGGCGGGTGTCCTGCACCAGGACGCGCGCTTCTGCGGGGACTGCGACGGGGACGGGCAGGAGGACCCGGCCGTGAGCGAGGGCGCCGTCGGCCAGGCGGTGCACGTGGGCGGGGCCGACGGGGAGGTGGTCTCGTCCGACGGCCCGGTGGTGACGACGAACCGCAGCTACTCGGTGGGCGGCCACGTCCGGCTGGACCCGGAAGCGGTCGAGAACCTGGCCGTCGGCGGCAGGGTGGTCGCGCTGTCGCAGGACGGCGCCCACCGCAGCGGGTTCACGCTCTCGTACGTGCGGACCAGCGCGACGGCCGGCCAGTGGGAGTACGCCACGTACGGCCAGGACTCGTCGGGTGCGGCGCCTGACGCCGTGACCCGTGCGCCCGCCGCCGACCCGACGGCGTGGACCCACCTGTTCGCCGTCCACGACGGCGCGGCCGCGACCGTCCGGCTGTACGTGAACGGAAGCCCGGGCAGCCCGGTGGCCAGGGCGCGCACCGCGTTCACGGCGACCGGCCCGTTCGTGATCGGCAGAGGGCTGGACGGGACGCCGTCGTCGCGCTGGAACGGCGCCGTCGACGAGGTCCGGGCGTACACGAGGGCGCTCGGCGCCGACGAGGTCCAGGCGATAGTGGTGCGCGACGACGTCGCCGTCGGGCGCTGGCTGCTGGACGGGGACGCGAACAACGCCACCGGGCGGGCCCTGGACGGGACCGTGCACTGCGACGGGACGACGTCGCCTGCCGACTGCCGGTGGGGGCCCGGGCAGACCGAGCTGCCGTCCGACGGCATCGACAAGGCGCTGACGGGGAACGGGGACGACTGGGTCTCGGCACCGCACGCCCTGGACACGACCAAGAGCTTCGCGGTGACTGCCTGGGCCCGGATCGACGACCTGAACGGCACCTCGACCGTCGTGTCGCAGGACGGCCGGAGCATGAGTGCGTTCCAGCTCGACAAGCTGGCCAGCGGGCGATGGGGCTTCCAGAGGGCGCGAGCCGACGGCGCCGCCGTCGAACCGCCCTACCTGGTCGAGGGGCCGATCGCGCAGGAGGACGTCTGGACGCACCTTGCCGGCGTCCACGACGCCGCGGCCAGGACGATCACCCTCTACGTCAACGGTGAGGCCGCAGGCACCGTCGCGGCCCCGGTCGAGTGGGACCACCCGACGGGTGAGCTGCAGATCGGCGCGGCCCTGCGCTTCGGCGCCCGGAACAACCGGGTGCTCGGCTCGGTCGACGACGTCACGGCGTACGGCAGGGTCCTCTTCCCGGACGAGGTCCGCGAGCTGGCCGGCCGGGACCTGACCCTGCGCCACAACTGGCGCCTGGACGAGGGCCAAGGCACCAGCGCGGCGGACGCCGTCGGCGGCAGCGCGGCAGCGGCCCCGGCCGCGGCGCAGGTCGGCTGGACCGACGGCGTCGTCGGGAACGCGCTCCAGCTGGACGGCGACGACGACCACCTCGCCGCCTCGGACCTGGACGTCCGCACGGACGGGTCCTTCACGGTCTCCGCCGTCGTGCAGCTGGACCGTGACAAGGCCTGCACCTGGGACGACTGGGAGGAAGGTGGGGCCGAACCCGGTCCCGGCGAGTGCGTGCACACCGCGCTGAGCCTGGACGGCGCGTCGGACGGCGACAGCAGGTTCCGGCTCGGCTACCAGGCGGGGGCGGACGCCGCGCACGAGAACGGCGACTGGGTCTTCGAGATGTCCAACGAGGACAGGACGAAGGTCGCCTCGGTCGGGCTGTTCCGGTGCGACCCGTTCAACACCGACCCGGACGCTCCGTGCGACTTCGACCGGCCGGTGCACCTGACGGGGATCTTCCACGCGCCGACGGGCCGGATCTGGCTCTTCGTCGACGCGGTGCGCGTGAGCGAGGGCGACGGCGTCGAGGCCTGGCCCTCGCCCGGAGACCTCCAGATCGGCCGCGGCCGCGACGACTCGGGCGACCCGGCCGAGTACTTCCCTGGTGTGGTCGACGACGTGCGGGCCTACACCGGCGCGTTCAACGACACGCGGGTCAAGGAGCTGCACGCGTTCTACGCCTCCGGCGGGCTCCTGGACCCGGTTCCGCCCAAGCCCCCCACGCCGACCCATCACTGGAAGCTCGACGAGGCGGACGGCACGGCAACGGCGGTCGACGCGGTCGGGGGAGTGGACGCGACCATGCGTGGTGCGGTCGCGACCGACGTCGCCGGCGGACGGGAGGGCCGGGCGCGGACCTTCGACGGGGTGGACGGCTATGCGGTCGCGCCGGGGCCGCTGCCGGCTGCCGGCGAGGCGTTCACGGCGTCGGCCTGGGTCTACCCGCTGACCGCGAGCACCAGCGACGCCTGGGAGGCCGTCGTCAGCGGCGGGCACAACTACGTGATCACCCGGGCCGGCAACCGGTGGGCCGTCGTCATGGCGGCGCGCGGGGCCGACGGCGGCACCAACGTCATCAAGGAGGTCTACTCCGACGAGACCGTGCGGGTGGGTCACTGGACGCATGTCGCCCTGGTCTACGTGCCGAACCTCGGTCAGATGCGCCTGTACGTGAACGGCCGTATGTCCGAGCTCATGCCCGGTGTCGACTCCGTCGCGCCGTCCGGCACCTTCCGGATCGGCGCGCACCAGCGCGACGCCGTCAGCGAGTTCACCGTCCCCTTCAAGGGCCACATCGACGACGTCCGGACCTTCGGGACGGTCCTGTCCGACGCCGAGATGGCCGCCGTCTACAACGACGTCTGGGATCCGCCGCACGGCCTCTGGACGTTCGACGACGACACGGTCGCCGACACCTCGTGGCGCAAGAACACGACCACCGCCCACGGCGCCTTCGGGTTCGTGGACGGCCGGTTCGGCCGGGCGCTCTCCCTGGACGCCGACGACCCCGGCTACGCGCAGGCCGCGTGGGCCGGAGTGACGACCTACGGGAGCATGACGGTGGCCGCGCGCGTCCGGGTCACCGACAGCGCGGGCGTGCAGACCGTCGCCTCGCAGGACGGGGCCAGGATGAGCGACTTCTCGCTGCAGTACGACGGCGGCATCGGGCGCTGGTCGTTCGGCGGCTGGGCCCCTGACGCCGACACCGGCACGTTCGCCCGGGCCTACTCGGGGCCGCCGGCGGCGACCGGGAAGTGGACGCACCTGGTCGGGGTGTACGACCACCCGGCCAAGCAGCTGCGGCTGTACGTGGACGGTGCGCTGGTCGGCCTGCAGGACGGGGTGACCCTCTCCGCGGCGCTCCGCCGCATGGCCATCGGCCGCGGGCAGCTGCGCGGGGCCAACGCCGACTTCTTCACCGGGGACATCGACCAGGTCGACACCTGGATGGGCGTCCTGTCCGCCCAGAAGATCGCGGACCTCGCGGCACAGCCCGCACCCGTCGCACAGGCCGGACCCACCGCACAGAGCGACCGCGCGGCGCAGACCGAAGGAGACCAGTCATGACCTGGAACGCCCACCCTGACCGCCGCACCCTCCGTCGTCGGTGGATCGCGACGGTCCCCGTGACCGCGCTGATCGCCTCGCTGCTGGTGGTGGCGCAGGTACCGCAGGAGGCCGCGGCGGCCACGCCGGGCGGCCTGCCCGGTATGCCGTCGGTCCCGGTCGTACCGGCCGACGGGATGGACGCGCCGCCGTCCGGCGACTCGTCCGAGGACGCCCTCGGCCCGGGCCAGCAGCCCGGCAGCGAGGTGTCCGACGGCGGCGGGCGGCCGACGGCGACGACCCTGTCGCCGTCCGCCACCTGGGACGTGTCGAAGCAGACGGGCGACTTCACGTGGTCCTACCCGCTGCGTGTCCCGCCGGCGCCAGGGGGCCTCGAGCCGAGCCTGGCGCTGAGCTACGCGTCGTCGGCGGTGGACGGGCGCACGAGCGCGACGAACAACCAGCCGTCGTGGGTGGGGGACGGCTGGGGACTGGGGGAGAGCTTCGTCGAGCGGACGTACGGCGGGTGCATGGAGGACAAGGAGGGCAGTCGCGCTCCGAAGAAGGGTTTCGACAACGTCGGGGACCTGTGCTGGCGCGGCGACAACGCCACCTCCGTGTTCGACGGAGGGGGCGGCATCATGATCCGCGCCGGCGGCGACAGCTGGAAGCTCAAGAACGACACCTACACCCGGGTGCAGCAGATCGGGACGCCGGACGGCGGCCAGCAGGACGGCGAGGGCTGGAAGGTCACCACGACCGACGGCACCCAGTACTTCTTCGGGTCGAGGCCGGAGTCCAGCTCGGTGTGGAAGGTCCGGGTCTACGGCGACGACGCGGGCGAGCCGTGCTACAGCGCGTCGTCGTTCAAGGAGTCGCGGTGCGACCAGGCGTGGCGGTGGAACCTGGACAAGGTCGTGGACCGCAACGGGAACACGATGCTCTACGACTACACCAAGGAGACCAACCGGTACGGCGACTTCAACGACGCCGACAAGTCGATCACCTACGACCGTGGCGGATGGCTGAACCAGATCCGGTACGGGCTGCACACGACGGCGTCGAGCACGGCCGCCGCTGCGGTGGAGTTCGGCACGGCGATCAGGTGCATCCCGGGCCTTCCGGCTGCGGAGTGCAGCACCAGCAAGCACCAGAACTGGCCGGACACCCCGCTGGCCCGGATGTGCGAGGCCGCGACCTGCGCGGAGAACTGGTCGCCGACGTTCTGGACCGGGCAGCGCCTGGACACGGTGACCACCAAGGTCCGCAAGGGCGGTGAGCTCGTCGCCGTGGACCGGTGGAAGCTCGACCAGTCCTACCCCAGCCCCGGTGACGGCAGTTCGGGCGCCGCGCTCTGGCTGAAGTCGATCGAGCACACGGGTCTGATCGGCGGGGGCGCAGGCACCACGCTGCCCAAGGTCACGTTCGAGGGCACGCAGATGGCCAACCGGGTGGTGACCGACAACCAGACGCCGATCAACCGGTACCGGATCACGAGCGTCGTCTCCGAGGCCGGCGGCGTCATCAGCGTCACCTACGCTCCCGCCAACTGCCTCGACGCAGGCGGCCGCGTCCCGGCCAGCCCGCACACGAACGACCGCCGCTGCTTCCCGGCCACCTGGGCCGACGAGACGCACGCGGAGCAGACCGCCTGGTTCAACAAGTACGTGGTCTCGGGGCTCGTGGTCGGCGACCTGATCAGCTCCAGCATCGAGCAGCAGCTCCAGTACCGGTACGACGGCGCCGCGTGGCGCTACGACACCAGCGAGTTCACGCCGCCGGACAAGAGGAACTGGAACGAGTTCCGCGGGTTCTCCCACGTCACGACGATCGCGGGCGACCCGGAGGACGAGTCCGGTCCGCAGACGCGGACCGACACCCACTACTACCGGGGCATGGACCAGGACCGGCTGAACCCGGAGGGCGGACGGCGTCCGGTGGTCATCAAGGACTCCGAGAACGGTGAGCACACGGACCACGACTGGCTGCACGGCTTCGAGCGTGAGTCGATCACGCGCAACGGCATCGCGGACGACTCGCCGGTGGTGATCAAGACGCTCAAGGACCCGGTCTGGCGTGGTCCCACCGCCACGCGCGGTGATCTCAAGGCCTACTTCACCGGGGTAGGCACCGAGCGGACGTTCATGCCGAAGGACTCCGGCGGACGGGTAGAGACCCGCAAGGTCACCACGTACGACGCGTACGGGCAGCCGGCCACCGTCGACGACCGGGGAGACGTCTCGGTCACGAGCGACGACCTGTGCACCACCACCACGTACGCCGCCAACGAGAGCGCCTGGCTCGTGTCGTTCCCCGTCCGGATCCGGACGGTCGCGGTCGGCTGCACCGAGACGCCGTCGTACCCCGAGCACGCGGTCTCGGACGTGCGCACCCGGTACGACGGGCAGGGTGAGGGAGCTGCGCCGTCGGCGGGGAATCCCACCCTGGTGGAGAGGGCGAAGGGCTACGAGGCGGGCGAGCCGGTCTGGGAGACCCGGTCGACGACGTCGTACGACGCGCACGGGCGTGCGACCCGGACGACGGACGCCCTGGACCGGGCCACCACCACCGCCTACACCCCCGTGGCCGGCGGACCGACGACGGCCACCGTGGTGACGGACCCCAAGGGCTTCACCACGAGGACCGACCTGGAGGTCAGCAACGGGCAGGCGGTCAAGGTGACCGACCCGAACGGCCTGGTCACCGAGAACGTCTACGACCCACTCGGGCGGCTGACCAAGGTGTGGGGGACCGACCGCCTCCGGACGAGGTACCCCAACGCACCGTCGGCCACCTTCGAGTACTCGATCAGCCGGGACGCGCCGAACGTGGTGACCGCACGCCACCTCGGCCCGAACTCCAACGACGCGCAGGCCAGGTACGTCGAGGCGCGCACCATCTACGACGGCAGCTACCGCGTGCGCCAGCAGCAGGCCCCGGCAGCGGGTGGCGGGCGCCTGCTGACGGACCACCGGTACGACACGCAGGGCCGCGAGTACATCGTCACCAACCCCTTCTTCAACGCGGAGCCCGTCGACTCGCGCCTGTGGCGTGCCGCGGACTCGGAGTCGCTGGGACAGAACGTCACGAAGTACGACGCGGCCAACCGGCCGGTCGAGGCGGCGTTCCAGACCAACACGGTCACCGACTGGAAGACCGTGACCCGCTACGGCGGCGACCGGACGTACGTGACGCCGCCCGAGGGCGGGACGCCCACCATGACCGTCACCGACGTGCGGGGCAGGGTCAAGGAGCTGCACCAGTTCCGCGGCGACACGCCCGCAGGCGACGCCGAGGTCACCCGGTACGCGTACAGCCCCGCCGGAAAGCTGGAGAAGGTGATCGACCCGGCCGGGAGCGAGTGGGACTACGCGTACGACCTGGCGGGGCAGAAGGTCCGCACGGACGACCCGTCCGCGGGCGTGACCGAGTCGGTGTTCGACGCGGCCGGCCAGCTCGTGCGCACCACCGACTCCCGCGGCCAGGTGCTCACCCACGAGTACGACGCGCTGGGCCGCAAGACCATCGTGCGCGACGGCGGCGACGACGGGACCGTCCTGGCGAGGTGGACCTACGACGCAACGCGCATGGTGCGGCCCGACGGCACGGTGACCCTCGCCAAGGGGCGGCCGACGGCGGCGATCCAGCTGGACGCCGACGGCAACACCGTCACCTCCAAGGTCAACTCCTATACCGCGGACTACCAGACCAAGCAGGCGCTGCTGACCATCCCGCAGTCCGAGGGGGTCCTCGGCGACGGCAACGGCGGTCCGCGGACCTACGCCACCGAGTACACGTACAACCCGGACGGCAGCCTCAAGAGCGAGATCCTGCCCGCGATCGGCGACCTGGCGCAGGAACAGATCTTCCACACCTACGACGACGCCGGTCGCCCCGCGACGACCTACGGGGGAGCCGACGGCGCCGGGGGGACCACCTACTACGCGTCGTGCTCGACGTACACGCGGCTGGGCGAGATGCAGCGCGTCCAGCTGGGCGGTGTGCCCGACCAGGACGACCAGGAGAACGACTGCGCCACCGAGTACGACGAGACCGAGCACCGTGCCTGGGTCACCACCTACTACGAGGACTACACCCGCCGGGTGGAGCGCACGGTGGTCGACGGCGAGGTGCCACGTCCCGAGCAGGCGGACCTGGCCTACGACTACGACGACGCGGGCAACGTGCTCTCGATCACCGACACCCCGGGAGAGCTGGCGGCCGACCGGCAGTGCTTCGAGTACGACCACCTGCGCCGGCTGACCGAGGCCTGGACCCCAGGCACCTCCTGCGACGCCGAGCGCACGGTGGACGAGCTCTCCGGGCCGGCCGCGTACTGGCAGTCGTTCACGTACGACGAGGCCGGCAACCGACTCACGAAGGTGGACCACACCCTCAAGGGCAACGTCACCGAGAAGTACGACTACCCGGAGCCGGGTGCCGAGCAGACGAACGTGGTCGGGTCGGCGAGGACGATGGCGGCCGACGGGACACAGATCTCCGTGGACGAGTACGCCTACGACGACGCCGGCAACACGATCCAGCGCGGCGACCAGCGGCTCGAGTGGGACCAGCTCGGCAGGGTCGGGTCCGTCACCGAGGGGGACAAGGTCACCTCCTTCGTCTACGGCGCCGACGGCGACCGGCTGATCCGGCACGATCCCGACGCCTCCACGCTGTACCTGCCCGGCCAGGAGCTGCGGGCGGACGAGGCGACGGGCGAGCTCACGGCGACGCGCTACTACTCGCACGCGGGCCAGCCCGTGGCCGTGCGCACCGACAGCACGCTGACCTGGACCGCGAGCGACCATCACGGGACGGCACAGGTCGCGATCGACTCGGTGACGATGGCGACGTCGGTGCGCCGGATGGATCCGTTCGGGATGGCGCGCGGGGAGCAGCCGACGACGTGGCCGGGCGAGAAGGGCTTCGTCGGCGGCACGATCGACGCGGCGCTCGGGCTCACCCACCTGGGTGCCAGGGAGTACGACGCGGCGCTGGGTCGCTTCATCTCGGTCGACCCACTCATCGACCACAGCGACATGCAGCAGATGAACGGGTACGCGTACTCGAACAACAACCCGACGTCGGCCTCCGACGCGGACGGGCTGTTCCTCGGCTGGTTCATCCAGGCGATCCAGGCGGTCGTGAAGGCGCTTCAGTCTGTCTTCAAGATCAAGCCGAGCGGGCCGAGTCCCAAGGTCACGCGTTACAAGAGGAACGTGTACATCGGCGGGAAGGACTCGCCCTGGGAGGCGGATGTCGTCGAGAGGGAGTTTCCCGCGATCACCACCTACGAGTACGAGGAGATCGGCGGGGTCATGTGTGGTGGTCCGGATCGGGAGCGGACCGGCGAAAGCTGCACCTTCCAGTTCGGCGAGTCCGGGAGCCGGACCATCGAGAAGTCCTTGAGCATCGGTGGCTCGGTCAAGGGACTTGACCTCGACGCGTCGGTGAAGGAGGCGAACACGGTCTCGTGGAACAAGGGCACCGCCTACAGCTACGCGCCCAAGGACAACAAGCCGTTCTCCGTGAAGTACTACGTGAGGTGGCGGGTGGAGTCGACCCAGCGGCAGTTCTCGGAGAGCTGGACCAACCTGAACGGAGAGCGGGAGAGCCGCAGCTACGAGACGACGGTCATCACGAGGACACCCAGCAAGACGATCTGCCGGATGATCGACGGGGACCGCACCCAGTGCGAGAACGTGTTCTGACGGGCCGGTGTGGCGGGCGGAGCGTCGCCCGCCACCTCCGGACCTGCACAATTCAGGTGAGTTCGTGCTCGCCGCCGGGTCATACTTCCTGAATGTCTCCTGAACGGAGGCGAGGGAGGACGAGCCGGATGAACTTCGGGGTACTGGGGGAGCTGGTCGTGGTCGCCGACAGCGGCGCGATCACGATCGGCTCCTCCAAGTCGCGGACGGTGCTGGCGCTGCTCGTCCTCAGGCGCGGGCTCGTCGTGCCGATGGCCGGGATCGCCGAAGCCCTCTGGGGCCGGACCGCGCCGTCGAACGCCCGCAAGTCGACGCACGTGGCGGTCAACAGGCTGCGGAAGGCGCTGGGGCCGCTGGGCGAGGTCGTCCGCACCCGCCCGGACGGCTATGTGCTCGACGTGCCCGCCGACCGCACCGACCTCGGCCGCTTCACGAGCTGGCTGGGCGTGGCGTCGACCGCCCGGGAGAAGGGGACGGGCGACGAGCTTGCCGCGCTCGGGCACGCCCTCGACCAGTGGCGCGGCGACGCGCTCGCCGACGTGCCGAGCGACCTCCTGGACGCCGAGCGCTCCCGCCTGGCCGAACAGCGCCTGACGGCGATCGAGCGACAGCACGAGCTGTTGATGACCGCGGGCCGGCCGGCGGACATCGCCCTGCTCCAGGACCTGTGCGACCGCAACCCCCTGCGGGAGGGCCTCTGGTACCTGCTGGTCCGCGGCCTGAGCGAGTCCGGCCGCCGGTCGGAAGCCCTGAACGCCTTCGACCGGTTGCGCAGACACCTCGTCGCAGAGCTCGGGGTGGAACCCGGCGCGCGCCTGCGCGAGCTCCACGCACAGGCGCTCGCCGGAGAGGACCCGGCGAGGCGCCCGCCCGGCGCGGTGAGCCTCGGCGTCATCACGCCGCAGGCCCCACGTGTCGTGCCCCGTCAGGTTCCGCACGTCGCAGGTCTCGTGGGGCGTAGCTCGGAGCAGGCGCGACTCGATGCCCTGGCGCCCGGGGGCGTGGAGGCAGGCACCTCCGATACCGCGGTCGTCGTCATCTCGGGCCAGCCCGGCATCGGCAAGACGGCGCTCGCCGGCTGGTGGGCGCGTCGCGCGGCGGACCGGTTCGCCGACGGCCAGATCTGGCTCGACCTGCGGGGCAGCCGCCCGGGCGCGGTGATGGCCGCCGACGATGCGCTGCAGCACCTCCTGGTCTCGCTCGGCGACCAGGCCTCGGAGACGCCGGACACCCTCGAGGAGCGCGCCGCCCGCTACCAGACCCTGACCGACGGGCGCCGGCTGCTCATCGTCCTGGACGATGCCGCGAACGCCGAACAGGTACGCGCGCTGCTGCCGGGCTCCCCGGGTTCGTCGGTCCTTGTGACCAGCCGCTATCGCCTGGACGGCCTGGTGGCCCGCGAGGCGGCGACAGGGATCGAGCTCGATGTGCTGCCCGCGAGCGACGCGCGCGAGCTCCTGGTACGCCGCCTGGGCAGCGGTCGTCCGGCCGACGCCGCGACGCTGGACGAGATCGCCGGCCAGTGCGGGCGGCTGCCGTTGGCCCTTGCGATCGTCGCGGCCCGCGCAGCGCGACAGCGCGAGGCAGACCTCGGCTCCGTGGTGGCGCAGCTCCGGTCGGCCAGCCCCAGGCTGGACCAGTTCGCCCTGGGCGACGACGCGGCAGACCTGCGGTCGGTGTACTCCCGGTCGTACGAGTCCCTGTCGGCACCAGCGGCCCGGCTCTTCCGCCTGCTCGGCACGCACCCGACTCCGGACCTGTCGATCGAGGCCGCCGCGAGCCTCGCGGGGCTGCCCGTCGAGCAGGCGCGCGGGCGGGTGTCGGAGCTGGAGTCGGCGTACCTCGTGACGGCCTCCGACGGCGGCCGGATCGGCCTGCACGACCTGCTGCACAGCTACGCCGGAGAGCTCGGTACGCGGCTGGACAACCGGCAGGCGGTCCGGCGCCTGCTCGACCACTACGCCCGCGCGGTGCACAAGGCGGTGGAACGGCCGGGCGCACGCCGTGCCACTGACGCAGGAGCGGTCGACGGACCGGGCGGCGTCCGCGGCGTCAGCGTTCCGCCCATCTCCTCCCCGGCCGATGCCCAACGGTGGTTCGCCGCGGAGCACGCGAACCTGGTGGCCGTCGTGCGGCTGGCAGGAGCCCTGGGACACGACGCCGACTGCGTCCGGATCGGGTTCCTCGCCACGGAGCTCCAGGAGTGGAACGGGCGGTGGGGCGAGGCGACCAGCACCCAGACCGCGGTCCTGGCCGCCGCGCACCGGGGCGGGAGGCGTGACCTGGCCGCGCGCGCCGAGTTTCATCTGGGCAAGGCGGCGCACCGCCGAGGTGAGCACGCGCGAGCGCACGGCCACTTCCTGCGGGCGGACGAGCTGAACCGCGAGCTCGAGCACGTCCCGGGCGGCGCAGAGGTGCACCTCGGGCTCGGTGCCGTGGCCGAGTCCGGCGAGCGGTGGGACGAGGCTCTCGAGCATGACCGCCGGGCGCTCGATCACGCACGGGCCGTGGGAGACAGCATGGGTGAGGCACGTGCGATGAACGCCATCGGCTGGGACCTCGCGCATCTCGGGGACCTGGACACGGCGGTGACCTGGTGTCAGAAGGCGCTCGCGCTGGCCGAGGAGATCGACGACCAGCGCGCCGCGGCGGCGAGCTGGGACAGTCTCGGGTTCTGCCGGCAGCAGGCGGCGGACCTCAGGGGCGCACTGCGCGCCTACGAGCGTGCGACGCGGATACGGAGCCGGCTCGGCGACCGGAGCGGAGTCGCCGAGGGGTACCGCGCGACGGGCGACCTCCACGCGCTCCTCGGCGACGAGATCGGTGCCCGGCGCGCCTGGCGAGCCGGCCTGGAGATCCTCGACGTATCGGCTCCGTTCGCGGCAGACGTCGAGCGAGAGCGCCTGTCGCGTGGCTACGGCGTCACCGGCCTGTGAGCCCAGGCGACCCGGATGTTCGGAGGTAGCCTTGACGCCCAGCAGCACTCCAACCATCCCGGCACTGAGGACACCATGTTCCGCATCGGACTCACCGGAGGGATCGCGGCCGGAAAGTCGGTCGCGACGGCACGCCTGGCCGAGCTCGGCGCCGTCGTCATCGACCACGACCTGCTGGCGCGGGAGGCGGTCGCACCAGGATCGGTGGGCCTCGCCGCGATCGTCGAGGCGTTCGGCGACGGCGTCCTGACGCCGGACGGCGGCCTCGACCGGCCGGGGCTCGGTGCCCTGGTCTTCGCCGACGCGGCCGCCCGCAGCCGCCTGAACGACATCGTGCACCCGGAGGTGCGGCGGCTCTCGGCAGAACGGGAGGCCATGTCGGCCGCCGCTGACCCGACCGCCGTCATCGTGCACGACATCCCGTTGCTGGTGGAGACCGGGCAGGCCGAGCACTTCCACCTGCTCGTCGTGGTGCACACGCCCGCCGAGCAGCGGGTGCGCCGGCTCGTCGAGGGTCGCGGGCTGAGCGAGGACGCCGCGCGCTCCCGGCTCGCGTCGCAGGCCGCCGACGACGAGCGGCTCGCCCTCGCGGACTTCACCCTGGACGGTTCGGGGAGCGAGGACAATCTACGCGCACAGGTGGATACCCTGTGGCAGCGCGTGGCCGAAGAGGTCACGCAGGAGGCGGAGGCAGACTCCGCGTGATCCGGCCGGCGTGATCCGCACGGCCCGGTGAGGAGCGTGCGCGATGAAGGTTCTGGTCACAGGGTTCGAGCCGTTCGGCGGCGACGCCGTCAACTCGTCAGGGGAAGCGGTAGCGGCCCTCGCGGCGCGCTGGACGGGCCCGGACGAGCTGGTCACGGCCGTCCTGCCGGTCGAGTTCGACCAGGTCCGCTCCGCCGACGGCCTGCTGCTGCGGCTGCTCGACGAGCACGCGCCCGACGTCGTCCTCGCCGTCGGCCTGGCCGCCGGCGTCACCCAGGTACGGGTCGAGCAGGTGGCGATCAACCTCATGGACGCCCGGATCCCCGACAACGGCGGTACCCAGCCCGTCGACGCCCCCGTGGCCGACGGCGGCCCCGATGCCCGGTTCACGACCCTCCCGGCCAAGGCCGCCGTCGCCGCCGTCCGCGCGGCGGGCATCCCCGCCGGTGTCACGTACAGCGCAGGGACGTACGTCTGCAACGCCGCGTTCTACGCGCTGCAGCACGCGCTCGCCGAGCGGCCGGGCGTGCTGTCCGGCTTCGTCCACGTGCCACGCACGACCGAGGAGGTCGGGGGAGAGGCCGCTGCGTCCGCGCTGTCGGACGGCGGCGAGCCGCACCTCCCGCTCGAGTCGCTCGTCACTGCCCTGGAGATCGTGGTGCGCACCGCGCTCGCCACGGCCCGCGGCGAGGCCGTGGAGGCCGCAGGGGTCGCCGGCACGCTGCACTGACCGACGGTCTGGCTGACGGGGTTCGCTGATCGGGGAGGGGTGGTGCCGCGTGGGTATCGGCGGCGGCAGAGGGCACGCGGTGGTCGTCGGGGGGAGCATCGCCGGCCTGCTCGCGGCGGTAGCGCTCGCCCGTCATGCCGGGCGGGTGACGATCGTCGAGCGCGACCGGTACCCGGACCGGCCGGAGCCGCGCAAGGGTGTGCCGCAGAGCAGGCACACCCACCTCCTGCTGGAGAGCGGGCTGCTGGCCATCGAGCGGTTCCTGCCCGGCCTCGAGGCCGAGCTGGTGGCCGCCGGGGCGCTCCAGGTCCGGTCACCCACCGAGGTCCTGCAGAACATGCGCGGCCGCTGGTTCGGGAGGGGACCCGCGACCTCCTCGACGCTGTGCCTCACCCGGCCCCTGCTGGAGCACGGGGTGCGGGCCAGGGTGCTGGCACACCCGAGGATCACGGCGGTGCAGGGCACCGACGTCGTCGGGCTGACCGGGACCGCCCAGCGGGTCACCGGTGTGCGGCTGCGCGAGCGCGGCGGGGAGCGGGCCGGCACCGAGCCGACCGAGCTGCCGACCGAGCTGCCGACCGAGCAGCCGACCGAGCTCGCCGCGGACCTGGTGGTCGACGCCTCCGGGCGGTCCTCGCACACGCCCGGGTGGCTGGAGCGGCTCGGCGTGGCCCGGCCCGCCGAGGACCGGGTGGAGTCGGGCATCGGCTACGCCACGCGCGTCTACCGCGACGGCTCGGACGGTGCCCTCACCGACGCCCGCCTCGTGTACCTGGTGGGGGACACGATGGGCGCCGTGATCGTGCCGGTCGAGCCCGCAGGCACCCACATGATCACCTTCGTCACACCGCGGGGCGAGGCCCTGCCCACCGCACCCGGCGCGTTCGAGGCGCTGGCCGACCGCCAGGCGCACCCCCTGGTACGGCAGTGGATCGACGAGGCCGAGCCGGTCTCGCCGGTGTACGGGTACCTCAGGACGGAGAACGTGCGCCGGGCGTACGACCGGACGGTCCCGGACGGCCTGCTCGTGACGGGCGACGCGCTGTGCGCGCTGAACCCGGTGTTCGGGCAGGGCATGTCGACGGCGGCGCTCGCGGCCGTCGCGCTCGACGAGAGCCTTGCCGCCGGGTCGTCGAACCGCAGGACGCAGGCGGCGCTGCTCGCGGCCTCGGGGGACGCCTGGGCCATCTCGGCGGGCGCGGACAAGGCGCGGCCAGGAGTCGCGGGCAACGCCGCGCACCGGTCCGTCGGCGACCGGTTCACGGGCTGGTACCTGGCCAGGGTGCAGGAACGCTGCGGGGTCAATCCTGAGGTCCAGGACACCTTCCGCGAGGTGCTGGCGCTCGTGGCCCCGCCTGTCAGGCTGTTCCGGCCCGCGGTCCTCCGGTCGGTGCTCCTCGAGAAGGGCGCACCCGCCGACGCCGCCCCGCCGCTCCGGCTGTGAGGTCCGGCTGTGAGGTCCGGCTGTGAGGTGACTCCCGCACGGGAGTGTCAGTGGTCGGTCGTACCGTAGTCACATGCGACCCGTGACCGATCTGCAGCGCACGGTGGCCCCGTTCGAGGTCATCTCCGAATATCAGCCGGCAGGCGACCAGCCGACGGCGATCGCCGACCTGACCGAGCGTATCCAGGCCGGCGAGAAGGACGTGGTGCTGCTCGGCGCCACGGGTACCGGCAAGTCGGCGACGACGGCCTGGCTCGTCGAGAAGCTGCAGCGGCCCACCCTGGTGATGGCGCCCAACAAGACGCTCGCCGCGCAGCTCGCCACCGAGTTCCGGGAGCTGCTGCCCAACAACGCCGTCGAGTACTTCGTGTCGTACTACGACTACTACCAGCCCGAGGCGTACATCGCGCAGTCGGACACCTACATCGAGAAGGACTCGTCGGTCAACGACGAGGTCGAACGCCTCCGGCACTCGGCGACCTCCTCGCTGCTGACCCGGCGGGACGTGATCGTGGTCGCCTCGGTCTCGTGCATCTACGGCCTGGGCACGCCGCAGGAGTACGTCGACCGCATGGTCCGCCTCGACGTGGGTGACGTCGTGGACCGCGACCAGCTGCTCCGCCAGTTCGTGACCATGCAGTACACGCGCAACGACGTCGCGTTCACGCGCGGGACGTTCCGCGTGCGCGGCGACACCGTCGAGATCATCCCGGTGTACGAGGAGCTCGCGATCCGGATCGAGATGTTCGGCGACGAGATCGAGTCGATCCAGACGCTGCACCCGCTCACCGGCGACGTCGTCCGCAACGAGCAGTCGATCTACGTGTTCCCGGCCACGCACTACGTGGCGGGTCCGGAGCGTATGGAGCGGGCCATCGGTGGCATCGAGAAGGAGCTCGAGGGCCGGCTGGCCGAGCTCGAGAAGCAGGGCAAGCTGCTGGAGGCGCAGCGGCTGCGCATGCGCACCACGTACGACATCGAGATGATGCGCTCGATCGGCACCTGCGCCGGCATCGAGAACTACTCGATGCACATCGACGGCCGCGAGCCGGGTACGGCACCCAACACGCTGCTCGACTACTTCCCCGAGGACTTCCTCCTCGTCATCGACGAGTCCCACCAGACGGTGCCCCAGATCGGCGCCATGTACGAGGGCGACGCCTCCCGCAAGCGCGCGCTCGTCGACCACGGCTTCCGCCTGCCCAGCGCCATGGACAACCGCCCGCTGAAGTGGGAGGAGTTCACCGAGCGCATCGGGCAGACGGTCTACCTGTCGGCCACCCCCGGCGACTACGAGCGCTCGCTGTCGGACGGGGTGGTGGAGCAGGTCATCCGCCCCACCGGCCTGGTGGACCCCGAGATCGTCGTGAAGCCCACCACGGGCCAGATCGACGACCTGCTGGGCGAGATCAGGGACCGGGTGGACCGCAACGAGCGTGTCCTGGTGACGACCCTGACCAAGAAGATGGCCGAGGACCTCACGGACTACTTCCTGGAGCGCGGCGTGCGGGTGCGCTACCTGCACTCCGACGTGGACACCCTGCGCCGCGTCGAGCTGCTGCGCGAGCTGCGGATCGGCGAGTACGACGTGCTGGTGGGCATCAACCTCCTGCGGGAGGGCCTGGACCTGCCGGAGGTGTCGCTCGTGGCGATCCTCGATGCCGACAAGGAGGGCTTCCTGCGGTCGGGGCGGTCCCTCATCCAGACCATCGGCCGTGCGGCCCGAAACGTGTCCGGTCAGGTCCACATGTACGCGGACAAGATCACGCCCGCAATGCGCATGGCCATCGACGAGACCTCGCGGCGCCGCGAGAAGCAGGTGGCCTACAACACCGAGCGCGGCCTGGACCCCCAGCCGCTGCGCAAGAAGATCGCGGACGTGACCGACATGCTCGCCCGCGAGGACCTGGACACCCAGGAGCTGCTGGCCGGCGGGTTCCGGAACAGCCGCAAGGGAAAGGGCGAGGGCAGGGGAGCGCGGGTGCCCGGCAGCCCGAAGGAGGGCTCGACGACCGGCAACCGGCTCTCCGGCGCTGCCGCGAGCGAGCTGGCCGAGCTCATCCAGGAGCTCACCGACCAGATGCACGCGGCGGCCGCGGAGCTGCAGTTCGAGGTCGCGGCGCGGTTGCGCGACGAGATCTCGGGGCTCAAGAAGGAGCTGCGGCAGATGCAGGCGGCGACGGCGTAGAGCGGGCTCCAAGCGGAAGCCGATCCCTGGCCCACCCGGGCCAGGGCTCGGCTCGGTTTGCGTGAACAACAGCGGCGAACGAGTTCTGCGAACGAAAGCCGCGAAGCGCCCAGTTCACCCTTGACCTGGTCACAGGCCCGGAGGACCCTGATCCCGCAGGGGTGCAGCGCACGTCCGGGAGCGCGACAGGCCAGGAGGCCCGTGATGCGAGCACTCACACAGGACAGCTACGGCTTGGATGCCCTCGCGGTACGAGAGATCCCCGAGCCGCTCCCCGCGAAGGGGCAGGTGCTGGTCCGGGTGAGTGCGGCGGGGGTCAACCCGTACGACTGGCACTTCGCGGCGGGGCAGCCGATGATCGCCCGCCCGATGATGGGCGGGCTCGGCGGTCCCCGTCCCCAGGTTCGGGGAGCCGACCTGTCGGGAGTCGTCGTGGCGGTCGGCCCCGGCGTCACCGCGTTTGCGCCGGGTGACGAGGTGTTCGGGTTCGGGGCCGCCGGGACGTTCGCGGAGCGTGCGGTGGCGAACGCCACCCGGATCGCGCACCGTCCGGTCGACCTCACCCATGTCGAGGCCGCCGCGCTGCCGATGGCGGCCGTCACGGCGCTCCAGTTCCTGCGCGCGGCGGGGCTCACGGCCGGGCAGCGCGTGATGATCACCGGCGCGGGTGGCGGCATCGGCCACTTCGCCGTGCAGATCGCCGCCGCGTGGGGCGCGCACGTGACGGGCGTGTGCAGCACGCGCAACGTGGCGATGGTGCGCGAGCTCGGTGCCTCCGACGTCATCGACTACACAAGCGAGGACGTCACGGCGGGCGAGCGGCGCTTCGACGTCGTCTTCACCAATGCCGGCCGGTACCCGCTGCGCGCGCTCGGCCGCGTCGTCGTGCCGGGCGGGCTGATCCTCACCAACGACGGGAGCAAGGCGGGGCTGTTCGGCTCCATGCCCGACCTGCTGGCGGCGCCGCTGGTGTCGCGGTTCCGCCCGTACCGGGCGATGAGCGTCTCGGCGTCCGAGAACGGTGAGGACCTCGCGGTGCTCGCCCGGATGGTGGACGGCGGCACACTGCTGCCGATCGTGAGCGCGACGTACCCGCTCGACCGCGCGGTCGAGGCGATCCGGCAGGTGGCCGGTGCCGGGCACGCGCGCGGGAAGCTCGTGGTCACACTCGTCTGAGCCGGAGGTGCAGCGCAGGGTGCGGGCCGAGGGACGAGGCACGCACCTGGAGCGGAACGGCAGGCTCGGACGATATTCACAGAGCCCTGAGGAGCGGCGACGTGCGTCACGTTCGGGAACAAACGTGCTGTCACGTATGCTTCCCTCCGTTGGAGGGGAGTACCTCATAACGGCTTGGTCGTCATCACAGCTGCCGATGACGTCAGCTCGGCCTGGCCGGCTCGTGGTGCGTCAGCGTCTGATCTCGGTCAGGCTGGTGTACGGGCGAGCGAGGAAGACCTCCGGTGCCCTGCTGTACACACCGGAGGCTCGAGGCTGTCGCGCGTTCCTCCCTGTTCCGGAAGGAAACAATGGTCCACGAACTACCCGTGACGTTCGAGGTGATCTCGCTCGGGGCGATGCTCGTCCTGCTGATCGCCGACCTCCTCATCGTCGGCCGTCGCCCGCACGTGCCGTCCATGAAGGAGAGCGCCATCTGGGTGAGCTTCTACGTGGGGCTCGCCGTGATCTTCGGTGGGATCGTCTGGGGCGTCGGTGGCATCACTCCGGCCGCGGAGTTCTACGCCGGCTGGCTCATGGAGTACTCCCTGAGCGTCGACAACCTCTTCGTGTTCGTCATCATCATGGCCCGGTTCGCGGTGCCGCGTGAGCAGCAGCAGCGTGTGCTGATGGTCGGCATCATCATGGCGCTGATCTTCCGTGCCGCGTTCATCCTCGCGGGTGCGGCACTGATCGAGCAGTTCACCTGGCTCTTCTACATCTTCGGCGCGTTCCTCATCTACACGGCGATCCAGCAGGCGATCCCCGAGAAGCCCGAGGAGCACGACGACTACAAGGAGAACGCCCTCATCCGGCAGATGCGGAAGGTTCTCCCGCTGCACCACCAGTACGACGGCGCGAAGCTGCGGACGGTCGTCGACGGCCGCAGGCTCTTCACGCCGCTCATCATCGTGTTCCTGGCCATCGGCTCCACGGACGTCCTCTTCGCTGTCGACTCGATCCCTGCCATCTTCGGCATCACCAGGGACCCGTTCATCGTGTTCGCCACCAACCTGTTCGCGCTGATGGGTCTGCGGCAGCTCTACTTCCTGCTGGGTGGCCTGCTCGACAGGCTGGTGTACCTGCCCTACGCGCTCTCGGCGATCCTCGGCTTCATCGGGATCAAGCTGATCCTCGAGGCGCTGCACACCAACTCGATCCCCTGGATCAACGACGGCCACGGCTTCCACTGGGCGCCCGAGATCCCGATCTGGCTGTCGCTCACGGTGATCGTCGTGTCACTGGTGGTCGGCACCGTCGCGAGCCTCCTCAAGTCCGCGCACGACGAGCGGGTGGAGGCAGCGAAGGAGCCCGAGCCGTCGGAGGAGTCCTCGAAGTAGGTCTCTGAAGCGACTCGCAACCGGCTCGCAACGGCGCCGGTAGCCGTACAGCAGGCCGACGGCCGGAAGATCCACATGACCGCGACCATCACGGCGAAGGCGAGGCCGAAGCCCACCAGCGGCGAGATGATCATGGGCAGGACCACCT
>NZ_JBFAKY010000052.1:0-27379 GCF_040656015.1 Promicromonospora sp. NPDC050249
GGTCAGTTGCACGCGGCTCGTAGTGAGTTCGGTCGGTTGCTCTGAGATCGGTCCATTGATTGACCGATCTCAGAGCAACCGACCGAACTCGAACTATGCGCCGTCGCGGCGCCGTTCGGCGCGCAGGGCGTCCCAGTGCCGGAGCCGTTCGGTGATCTGCCGCTCGTACCCGTTCCCGGTCGGCTCGTAGTACTGCTCCCGGTCCATGCCCTCGGGGAAGTAGTCGGCGCCGGAGAAGCCGGTCTCGGTGTCGGGGTCGTACCGGTAGCCCTTGCCGTAGCCGAGGTCCTTCATCAGCCGGGTGGGAGCGTTGAGGATGTGGGCAGGCGGTATGAGCGACCCGGTGCGCTTCGCGGCGGCGGTAGCGGCGCCGAACCCGCGGTAGACGGCTATCGACTTGGGCGCGGTCGCCAGGTAGACGACGGCCTGGGCGAGGGCGAGCTCGCCCTCGGGTGAGCCGAGCCGCTCGTACACGTCCCAGGCGGTGAGCGCCTGGTGCACCGCCTCCGGGTCGGCGATGCCGATGTCTTCGTTGGCGAAGCGCACGATGCGGCGGGCGATGAACAGCGGGTCCTCGCCGCCGTCGAGCATCCGGGCGAGCCAGTACAGGGCGGCGTCCGGGTCGGAGCCGCGCATGGACTTGTGCAGGGCCGAGATCAGGTTGTAGTGGCCCTCCTGGGCCTTGTCGTAGATCGGCGCACGCTTCTGGACCTCTGCCGCCAGGCCCGCGGTGTCGAGGAGGGCGGTGCCCTCGGGCAGTGCCTGGAGCTGTTCGGCCATGTTGAGCAGGTAGCGCCCGTCGCCGTCGGCCATGGCGACGAGGGCGGCCCGGGCGTCGTCGTCCAGCGGCAGCGGCCGGCCGGTGTCCGCCTCGGCGCGGTCGATCAGGGTCTCGAGCGCGGCGCCGTCGAGCCGCCGCAGGACGAACACCTGGCAGCGCGACAGGAGTGCGCCGTTGAGCTCGAAGCTCGGGTTCTCGGTGGTGGCGCCGACGAGGACTATCGTGCCGTCCTCGACGTAGGGCAGGAAGCTGTCCTGCTGGGCGCGGTTGAAGCGGTGGATCTCGTCGACGAACAGCAGCGTGCCCTGGCCGATCTCGCGACGGCGCTGCGCGGCCGTGAAGATCTTCCGGAGGTCGGCGACACCCGAGAAGGTGGCCGACAGCGGCTCGAACGCGAGGTGTGTCCGCTCGGCGAGGAGCCGGGCGATCGTGGTCTTGCCGCAGCCGGGCGGGCCCCACAGGATCGTGGAGACCATCTGGCCGCGGCCGACCAGCCGCCCGATCGGCGCGTCGGGGGCCAGTAGGTGGTCCTGGCCGACCACCTCTTCGAGCGTGCGGGGCCGGAGCCGGTCGGCGAGCGGCCGGGGCGGCTCGTCGTCCCCGAACAGCGACAGCGTCTCGGGTGCGTCGCTCATCGGGTCACCGTATCGCGGGGTGGCCCGCCGTCACTCCTGTCGCAGGGCGAAGGACCTCTCGCTGATCGCGTGATGGGTCAGCGGCGCGCGAGGCGGCCGCTCAGGCCCGGCTCGTCGAAGGCGGCCACCGTGGTCCGGAGATTCTCGGAGAAGTGGGCCCAGCTGTCCACGTGCGCGATGAGCACACGGCGCGCACCTCCTGGGCCCGACTTCGGTCCTTCGCACCGGCACCTGGGGTGACTTCGGCCCCTTGCTTCGAGATCGGTCGTTTGAATGACCGATCTCGAAGCAAACGACCGAAGTCGCATGGCCGCTCGGACACGGTCCGGCTAGACCGTGCTGGTCCCGGTGGCCACCACCGTGCCGTCGGCCGCCCCTCCGCCGGGTCCCCTGTCGACGATGTGGTCGGCGTTGGCGACCATGTCGAGGTCGTGCTCGACGACGATCGCCGTCGCGCCCTGGTCCAGGAGTCGCTGGGTGACGTTCAGGAGCGTGCGGGCGTCGAGGGGGTGGAGGCCGACGTCGGCATGCGGCGGCGCTGCCAGGCGTCCAGGATGTGCTGGTTCATGCACTCGCGCGCCTCGTCGGCGCGGCCCGCGGCGATCGCGGCGAAGACCGCCTCGTGCTCGGCGAGCGTGGCCTCGACGCTCTCCCGCGAGTCGACGCCGCGGAACCTGCTGTTGGCACGGGCCCGCTCGAAGAGGGTACGCGCGATGCTCTCGGCGAGACGGTTGCCGGAGAACGACATCACCGCCACGTGGAAGGCCGCGTCCGCGTCCCGGAAAGCTTCGTCGTCGTACGACGAGTCGCGCATCCGTTGCAGGTGCCCCTCGAGCTCCTTGAGCTGGAGGTCCGAGCACCGGACCGCCGCGTCAGCAGCCATCACCGACTCCAGCTGGGCCCGGACGACGGTCAGCTCGTCCAGGACACCGCGGGAGTCGTCATGCTTGATCAGTGACGTGAGCACCACCTGATCGAGGATGTTCCACGAGCTCGTGGGCCGCACCGAGGTGCCGCGACCGCGGGCGATCGTGACCAAACCCTTCTCCTCGATGCGCTTCACCGACTCGCGGATCACCGTCCGGCTGACGCCGAACCGCTCGGCGAGGACGCCTTCCGGCGGGAGCAGGTCACCGGGCTGAACAGCGCCCGAGACGATGACGTCGACGATGGCGTCGACCACCGCGATCCCGAGCGTCGGCGACGGTTCTCGCTTGTCGAAGAGCGGGAAACCCGTCTCGGGTCGAGAGTCACTGGGCATGCGGCGATCATAGGGCGTCTGGATCGGCAGTGACCGTGCGGTTCGCGTGGCGTGACCCTCCACTCGCGCCATGGTGACGTACGACGAGGTCCGGGCGTTCGCCACGAGGCTCGACGAGGCCGTGACGCTCGCGATCACCCGTACTCCGCCGAAACCGTGAACCGGGGGTCTCGTCCCGGCCAACGTTGACGCCCTCGTGCCCGAGGTGCGGGAGTCCCGCACCGGGCACGAGGGCGTGCGTCATACGTCTGTCCGCTTCAGCCTGCGCCAGTCGGCGTCAAGCAGGACGGCCTAGAAGAAGTTGCGCGGGTCGAAGTCCTTGGCCAGGTCCGAGAGCTGCTGGCCCGCACCGGAGACCTGGTCCCCGAGCCCGGACAGGGCGCCGTCGGCCGTGCCGGCCAGGCCCTCGACACCAGCCGCGGCCTCGCCGACGGCCCCGCTGCCGAGCTCGCCGACACCCGCGGCGGCCTCGTCGAGAGCGCCCGTGCCGAGCTCGCCGACCGAGGACGTGAGCCCCTCGACGTCGACGCCCGACGCGAGCGCGTCGAAGTCGACTCCCAGATTCGCCGCGTTCTCGAGGAGCGGGCCCGCCACGCTGCTCACCACCGCGCCGGCCGCGACCGCACCCAGGATGCCGACGGCCCCGACGGCGACTCCCGCCACGGCTGCGCCTGTGCCGACCTTCGCCAGCGTCGACCGCATGGAGCCCGGCCGACGTGCCTCCGAACGTGCTGCGGCCCGAGACAGATCGGCGACGCTGGCCGAGCGAGGCTGCTCGTGCGGCGGCAGCTCCGACTGCATGCGCTGGAGCACGGCCTCACGCTGCGCCGGCGTCAGCCGGGCGAACGACTCGGCGTGGATCTGCTCGACCTGATGCGGTTCGGCGGTCTGCATGAGGTAGTCGTAGCGGGCGATGGCCTGCCGGTCGGCGTCGGTGGACGCCTGCGCGCCCGGCCGGCCCTGCGGGACGGGCCGAGCCTGCGGGGCGGGCGCGTGACCCGGCGCTGCCGCGGGCTGGGACCGCCCGTTCACCGCTCCGACGACGTCCTCGAGCGTGGACCGCCAGGACTTCTGTCCCGTCGAACCGCCCTGCGGTGTCCCCTGTTGCTGTTGCTGCTGCTGCCCGGTCTGGGAGTCGAGCACCTTCTTGGCGAGGCCGATCATGTTGGAGAGCTTGGACATGCGGTCCGTTCCTTCCGTCGGTCTGGGACGCCACCCTTCCAGGTCCTGATGAGAACTTCGTGAGAGCGGGATGAGAGGCATCTCAGCAGCGTGCCGGCGTGCGCGTCAGTCCGCGACGTGGGCCGTGTTGTCGAGCCAGTGCCGGACGAGGTCGGTCTCGCCGTCGATGCTGACGCCCGCCGCATCGCCGGCGGCAAGCGGAAGGCGCCGGGTCAGGGTCAGCAGCAGCGCTCCGGCCGGCCCCGTCACGGTGACGTCGGCCGGCTGGGTGCCGGGCTGCCACGTCGCCCCGTCCGGCCGGCGTTCGACGAACCACGCGCCCACGCCGTCCGCGGTATCGGTGGCCAGCCACTGCAGCGTCTGCCCGGTGCCTCGGATGGCGTGGGCGGACTCGGGCCGCAGCATCTCCCACGTCGGGGACGTGAGCATCGCGAGATGGTGGCTGATCAGGGCGGACCCGACATCGCCGTCCATGCCGGTGTCGGCCGCACCGTCTGATGTACCGCCTGATGCCCTGCCCGCCGCCCTGGCGCCGTCGAACCCGTGGACGATCGTCTCGTTGAGGACGTTGATCAGCCAGAACCGCGCCCCGGGCCGCTCGTCCCCCGCGGGGTTGAACACCGGCGCGGCAAGCGCGTCGTCGGAGAAGGCGCTCGCGACCCGCTGCGCGGACTCCGACAACCACTCCCGCCAGTCACGAGGGTCGGCGGGGAGGGCTGCCACCTCCGTGGGCAGCTGTGCGGGGTCGGTGATGCGCCGCTCGATGATCTGGGCCGTCCAGTGCTGGGTCTGGCCCACGTGCTCGACCAGGTCGGCGAGGGTCCACTCCGGAGTGGTGGGCACGGGCGCGTCGGGCTCGGCGGCGGCTGCCGATTCCGTCAGCCGCCGAGTGTGCTCGACGATCGCCTGCCGTGCTCGTTCCGCGTTCAGCTCGGTCATCTGACTCTCCGTTCCGTGGTTTCGTCGTGCTCTGGCCGACTCCGCGGACCGGACAAACTCATCGATGCCCTCTGATGGGTCGCGCTGACGGTACGACGAGGCCCCTCACCTACGTAGACAGGTGAGGGGCCATCGGGCGGGCGGACCGCCGTCACTCCACGCCGAGCGCCGCCACCGGTGAGGTGCGGGCGGCGGCCCGGGCCGGCAGGACCGACGCGAGCAGGCCGGCGATCAGGGCGACGGCCAGGACGATGCCCAGGTCCGCCCACGGGACGGCGTACCGGACGTCGCCCATGACGGACAGCGCGGTGGCGGCCCCCGCCCAGCCGAACACCAGCCCCAGGACGATCCCGAGGATCGCACCGACGCCCGCGATGAGCACGCCCTCCACGGCGAGCATGCCGCGCAGCTGCTCCTTGCTCAGGCCGATCGCCCTCAGGGTCGCGGACTCGCGGGTCCGCTCGATGACCGAGAGGGACAGCGTGTTCGTGACGCCGATCAGGGCGATCACGACGGCGACGGCGAGCAGGCCCACCACGATGCCGAGGATGACGTCGACCACCTGGCGGAACTGAGCCGCCTGGGCGGCCGGCCCCATGACGAACGCACCGCCGTCCACCTGCGCGACAGCGTCCTGCACGTCCGCCAGCACGGTGGTCGCCTCGCCGCCCGAGATGTGCGCCCAGACGTCGGTCATCGTGTTCTCGGCCGGCAGGTTCACGCGGGCGAGGTCGGCGGCCGTGATCGTGCGGTTGAGCGCGTCGGCGGCCGTGATGACGACGGTCAGGTCGACCGAGCCGTCGGCGCTCGACACCGCTACCGGGTCGCCCGCGTCGAGGGACAGCTCGTCGGCCGTGCCCTGGGTGAGCAGGATGGAGCCCTCGGCCAGCAGTCCCGCCTCCTCCGGCACGTTCACCACGGCGGTGAGCTCGGCGGGATCCGCGGCCACGACGTTCGAGTCCTCCGTCTCGCCGAGCGTGACCGTCGCACTCGTCACGAGTGCCGTGGACGCGATCCCTGGGGTGTCGGCCACGGCGTCGCGCAGGCCCTCGACGTACTCGGGTGAGGACGCCGACACGCTCACGTCGTACGGGAACTGCTCGTCGAGCAGGCTGTCCGCCGACATGCGGGCGCTGGCCGCGCCGGTGGACATCATGGTGACGAGCGTGACGCCGATGAGCAGCGCGGTGGACGTCGCCGCCGTCCGGCGCGGGTTGCGCAGGGTGTTGGCGACCGCCAGACGAGCCGCCGGACCGGTACGGGCCACGAGCGAGCCCAGCAGCGCCGCGACGCGGGGCAGCCACAGCACCGCGCTCAGCACGACGCCGAAGAACGCCAGGGCACCGCCGCCGACCGCGGCGACCAGACCGAACTGGGTGCCGCCGTTCATGCCGAGCACCACGCCGCCGCCGAGGGCCGCGAAGCCGCCGACCAGGGCGAGCAGCGAGATCACGAGGCGGGTGCGGCCGGAGCGCGCGCGCAACGTCGGGGCGTCGGACGGCCGCAGCGCGGCGAGCGGCGCGACCCGGGTGGCCGAGCGGGCGGGGGCCAGGGCGGCCAGGACCGTCACGCCGGCGCCGACCGCGAGCGGGAGCACCGCCGCCTGCCAGGTCGGCGTGATCGTCGTGGGCAGCGGCACGCCCAGGTCGAAGGTGGGCGCCACCATGAGCGCCACCTGGGCGAGCACCCCGCCGGTCAGGATGCCCACGGCGGAGGCGACCACGCCGAGGATCGCCGCTTCGAGCAGCACGCTGCGGTAGAGCTGGCCGGTGCCCGCGCCGATGCAGCGCAGCAGGGCGAGCGTCCGCGTCCGCTGGGCGACGAGCACCTGGAACGTGTTGGTGATGACCATGGCCGCGATGAGCAGCGCGATGGCGGCGAACGTCATGACGAACACGAGGAAGACGAGGTCCTGGCCGCCGGTCTGCGCGGCGGCCCGCGCCGTGGCGACCTCCTCGGTGGTGTCGACGTCCACGCTGCGGTCGGCACCGCCCGCGGCAGCATCGAGGGACTCGGCAAGAGGACCGGGCACGCCTCCACCGTCCAGCGGCGTGTCGAGCGCGACGAGCAGCTCGGTGACCGGGTTCGGGTAGGGCTCGACCGCGTTCCAGGCATCGAGCGTCGCAGCGGGAACCGCGGCGGCCCCGCCGTACACGGAGTAGGCACCGTAGGGGTCGGCGGCGAGGCCGGTCACGGTCAGGGTCTCGGTGACGTCCTTCGGCTCGCCGAGCTCGGCGGCCGGATCCTCCGCCTGGCTGTCGGCCCACCCCTCGGGGTACACGGTGCGCTTGAGCGTCACGGTGTCACCCAGGCCGACCTCGAGCCGCTCCGCGAGGTTCGACGTCAGTGCCACCTCGTCGTCGGCGGCCGGCCAGGCGCCGTCGGTCAGCTCGAGCGGCGAGAGCCGCGGGTCCTCGGGAACGGGCGCGAACGTCTGGTAGCCGCCCTTGCCGCCGTTGCGCAGGTCGCCGAACCAGCTCGTGAGCGGCTGGACGGTCGCGACGCCGTCGACGGCCGAGACGGCGCTGACGTCGTCGGCGGTGAACGAGCTGTCGTCGGCCGTGGCCACGACGACGTCGGCCTTCGCGTACTGCGCCGCGACCATGTCGTGCGTCGTGCCCTGGATGACGCCGCCTGCGAGCAGCGTCACGGTGACGAACGCCGTGCTGATCAGGATCGCCACTCCCGCGGCGGTGAGGCGGCCGGCACTGCGCCGCATCTGCCCGAGGGTGAGGCGGGCGGTGGGGAACGAGGTCGCCATCACGCACCCGTCCGAGGGGTCGTCGCGACGGCGGGTTCGAGGGTGCGCAGCGCGTCCAGGCCGGCCATCGCGGAATCAGGCGTCGGGTCACTGATGTCGCCCGCGATCCGACCATCCGCGATCAAGACCGCACGATCCGCATACGCGGCCGCCGACGGGTCGTGCGTGACCATGATGATCGTGCGACCCAGCTCCCGCACCGAACGACGCAGGAACGACAACACCTCCGCACCGGAACGCGAGTCCAGGTTCCCCGTGGGCTCGTCCGCGAACACCACATCAGGCTGCGCGATCAGGGCACGCGCGATCGCGACACGCTGCTGCTGCCCACCGGAGAGCTCACCCGGCCGGTGCGTGAGCCGGCCCTTCAAACCCAGCGTGTCCACCAAGGTGTCGAACCAGGCCCGGTCCACGGCCCCGCCCGCGAGCTCGACCGGGAGCGTGATGTTCTGCTCCGCGGTGAACATCGGCAGCAGGTTGAACTGCTGGAACACGAACCCGACCCGGTCCCGACGCAGCTTCGTCAGGGCCTTGTCGTTCAGACCCGTGATCTCCGTCTCGCCCAGGAACGCCTGACCGCTGGTCGCGGAGTCCAGCCCCGCCAGCAGATGCATCAGCGTCGACTTGCCCGAGCCCGACGGGCCCATGATCGCCGTGAACCGGCCCTGCTCGAAGTCGACGTCCACCCCGTCCAGGGCCCGCACGGTCGCCTCGCCCTTCCCATAGGTCTTGGTCAGTGAGCGTGCGCGCACAGCGGGTGAGGCCCCGGACGCGTTAACGGTGAAGTCCATGGAAGAGACGCTACGGAGACACTCCCCCGCGCCGCATCCGGCCCTGGTCTGGTCCTGCCGCGGCGGCGGTCATACCCAGGTCGTACGGGCTGCCCGCGCTACGGTCTCCGCATGCCTCCGTCAGCCGAAGCCGCACCGTCACCCGTCACCGCGGACGACCTCGACCACGCCGTCCAGCTCGCGATCGCCACGCTTCGCGAGGCATCCCCAGCCGCCTGGGACACCGCGGCCGGGTCGCTGGAATGGACCTGCTGGGAGACCGTCGAGCACCTCAACGACGACCTCTTCTCCTATGCCGCCCGGCTCGGCCCCAGGACACCGCCGTCGGACAGCAACATTCCCTTCGTCTGCGAGAGCCGGCGACCCGGCGGCCCAGCGAATGCCATCCATGTGGACCGGACGGCGGGACCCGCCGGGCTGTTGCTGGCGCTGGAAGCGACCGGCGCGCTGCTGGTCGCGATGGTGCGCACGACGCCGACGACGGTGCGCGCCCATCACGACTACGGCGCGTCGGACCCGGAAGGGTTCGCCGCGATGGGGATCGTCGAGACACTGGTGCACACCCACGACCTGGCCGCGGGCCTCGGCCTCGTCTGGGACCCGCCCGCCGACCTGTGCTCCCGCGTGCTCGCCCGACTGTTCCCGGACGTACCGAGCACGATCGAGCCCTGGCCCACTCTCCTCTGGGCCACGGGACGCGGTGACCTCCCGGACCGGCCGCGCCTGACCAGCTGGCGCTGGTACAGCGCGCCCCGCGACTGATCGGGACCAAGGTCTACGCGCTCCGGAGGTCGCGGACCATCTCGTGGTTGACGCCGTCGACCATCTCGACCCGCACACCGGTGTCGACGTACCCGCACTTGCGGTAGGCGCCCTGGGCGCGGAGGTTCTGCTCGTTGACATGGAGCCGCACCTGCGGGACGCCGATACCCCGGAGCCAGGCCTCCGTCTCCGACAGGATCGCTTGCAGGACACCGCCGCCGCGGTGACCGGGTTGCACGTAGACACCCACGACGGCGGCACGCAGCTGCGGACCCGTCTCGCCGATGTAGTCGGGCTCGCCCGGCGCCGTCACCAACGCGGTCGCTGTGCCGGCGAGGTCACCGCGCTCGTCGACCGCGACGAACTGCCCTGCCGCGGTGCCGGAGGCGGCGGTCCGGGTCCGGTCCTGCCAGAAGCTGTCCGGCCGTTCAAGCGCGGCCTCGATCGTCTCGAGGTAGGCCAGGTGGGCGATCGGGTCCCGCAGCGCCTCGAGCCGCAGCTCCCGCAGGCTCCGCCACTCCTCGGGGCGGACCCGGCGCACGGCGAACGACCTCAGCACTTCACGTTCCTCGACAGTCATGGCGCAATCGTCGCAGCGTCACGGCCCCCGCCCCAGCGAAAAACGTTGGCCCGGAACACGGTCGTCCCGATACTTGTGCGATGCCCCTCGCGCCACTCCCCGCGTCCGTACGGCAGCGGGCCCTCGACTGGTACGGCGACCAGGGCCGGGACTGGGTCGGCGCGCTCCCCGCGACGGTCGGCCGCCTCGCCGGGACGTGGGACCTGCACCCCGCCGGAGCCCCCTTCACCGGCGGCACCACCGCCTACGTGCTGCCGGTCGACCGGCCCGACGGTACCCCCGCGGTGCTCAAGATCGATCTGCAGGACGCCGAGAACCGGTCGGAACCGACCGCCCTGTACGCGTACGACGGCGACGGCGCGGTGCGTCTCCTCGAGTACGACCCCGACTCCGGCGCGATGCTCCTCGAGAACGCCCGCCCCGGCGCGGCCCTGCTCGCCCGCCGGTTCCCCGGCCTGAGCGAGCACGACGCCGCCCGGGAGCGCTTCGCGATCGCCTGCGGCCTGTTCCGCAGGCTCTGGCGCGCCCCGGTCCCCGCCGTCGGCTACCCCGAGATCCCCCGGGCTGCCGATCTCCTCAAGGGCTGGGCCGAGTACTTCGACGAGGCCGCGGGCCGGTCGCCCGACGTCGCCGCGGAGCTCGCGCTCGGCGTGCGCCTGTGCGACGCGCTGGCCGGTGCCGACGAGGTCGGGATCGCCAACCGCGACAACCATCTGAGCAACGTCGTCTCGTCCGTCCGCGAGCCCTGGCTGCTGATCGACCCCAAGCCGGTGCTGGCCGAACGTGCCTTCGACGGCGGGTACTTCCTGTTCCAGCAACAGGTCCACGGGCCTGTCGGCGGCACCGAGCTGCTGCACGCAGTGGCCGACGGGCTCAGCGCGGACCTCGAACGCGTCCGGGCCTGGGCCATGCTGCAGGCGGTCGCGCACCTCGCCGACGCCGGGAGCGCCGCCGAACGCGAGGCAGGCAGCGGCGTCCTCCGCGCGATAGAGCGCGCCTGAGCCGGACCCCCACTCGTCAACGTTGCATCGATGCCGGCACGGTGCACCGTTTCACCCGGCTACTGTTTCGGCGTGATGCAACACCTACGCGTGGTCAGCCCGCCCGCGAGCACCCCGGACGTCATCGACCTCTTGCGGTCCGACCCCGCCGCGACCAACGTCATGGTGCTTCCGGCGTGCGCCGTCGACCCGCCGGGCGACCTCGTCATGGCCGACGTCGCGCGCGAGGCACTCAGTCCCGTCCTGGAGCGTCTTACCGCCCTGGGCCTGGACCGGGCAGGATCCATCGCCGTCGAGTCGGTGGACACCTCCCTGTCGCACCACGCCCGGCGCGCTGGGGACGCCGCACCAGGGCTCCCGGAGGACGCACTCGTCTGGCACGAGGTGGTGGACCGCACCGAGACGGAGTCGCGCACCTCGCTGGGCTACCTCGCGCTCATGGCCCTGGCCACCACGATCGGCATGATCGGCGTCCTGTTCGACCAGCCGATCCTCGTGGTCGGCGCCATGGTGGTCGGCCCCGACTTCGGGCCGCTGGCCGCGATCTCGGTCGGACTGGTCGGAGGGCGCTGGCGCACGGTCCGCCGGGCAGTGGCCACGCTGGCCGCCGGGTTCGGCGCCGGGTTCGCGGCGTCGGTGGTCATGGCCCTGCTGCTGCAGGCGTGGGGCCTTGCCGACCAGTCCACCCTGCTGGCCGACCGGCCCCAGACGTCGTTCATCTGGGCGCCGGACACCCTGAGCTGGATCGTCGGCTTCCTGGCCGGGGCGGCGGGCATGATCTCGCTCACCTCGGGCCGGTCCGGCGTCCTGGTGGGTGTGCTGATCTCCGTGACGACCGTCCCGGCGGTGGGGAACGCGGCCGTCGCGCTCGCCTACGGCGTCGGCAACGAGGCCACCGGATCGCTGGCCCAGTTCGCCATCAACGTCGCGATGATCGTGGCCGGGGCCGTGACGTGCCTCCTGGTCCAGCGGACCTGGTGGCGGTTCCAGCGGAGGCCCGCACCCCTCCGCACCGGAGCGCGCCTCTGATTCCGCAGGTCACGCAACCCTTTCTCGGGTCTCGCGCGTCTGGTAACCGTGGCGCCGCACACGCGGCGCGCTCGACCCGGACGGGAGCAACCCGATGCGCAGACAAGCAGGTGCAGCAGCGGTCGCGATGGCGGTCGCACTGGGCGGGGGGACGTGGGCGACCGCGGCCGTCCCGCAGGACACACCAGCACCACACCATGAGCAGGAGTCCCCGACAGCCGCGGCGCAGGGTCGTCCCACGACCGTCACGCTGCTGACCGGCGACGTCGTCACGGTGCGGACCGCGCCGGACGGCTCCGTCACGGCGACGGCGGAGCCTGGCGCGGGCCGTCAAGGCATGGCCTTCTTCCAGCAGCGTGAGGGAGAGCATCTCTACGTCGTCCCGCGCGACGTCGCGCAGCTCGTGCCCGGCCGCCTGGACCGTGCGCTGTTCGACGTGGCGGGCCTGGTCAAGGCCGGGTACGACGACGCGTCCCGCGACACGCTGCCCGTGATCGTCCAGGCTGCCGCGTCGGCCGGTGCGAGGTCGGCGGCGGCCGAGCAGGACTGGTCGGCGTCGGGCATCACGCCAGACCGGAAGCTGGAGTCGGTGGACGCGGTGGCCGACGTCCTGCCGAAGGGCCGGGCAACGAAGCTGCTCGGTGCCCTCGCGCCGGCCGACACCGGCGTATCCGCGAAGAAGGCCAACGGCGTCGGGTACGTCTGGCTGGACCAGCCGGTCCGGGCCTCGGACGCCGACTCCAGCCCGCAGATCGGCGCCCCCGAGGCCTGGCAGGCCGGGTTCACCGGTGAGGGTGTCACGGTCGCCGTGCTCGACACAGGCATCGACGCGACGCATCCCGACCTGGACGAGGTAGTGGTCGGCGAACGTGACTTCTCCGGCAAGGGCGACGTGGTCGACGGCGACGGCCACGGCACGCACGTCGCCTCGATCCTTGCCGGTTCGGGCGACGCGTCCGACGGCGTGAACAAGGGCGTCGCCCCGGACGCCGACCTGCTGGTCGGCAAGGTCCTCGACGACAACGGCGACGGCACGCTGTCCGGCGTCATCGAGGGCATGGAGTGGGCGGCCGCGGAGGGCGCCGACGTCGTCAACCTGTCGCTGGGCAGCCTGTTCTTCGACGTCCCGTCCCCGGACGCCGTCGCGGTGGACGAGCTGACCGCCACGTACGGCACGCTGTTCGTCGTCTCAGCGGGCAACTACGGCGAGCTCGGCCAGGGCAGCGTGGGTTCGCCCGGCATCGCCGAGAAGGCCCTCACGGTGGGCGCCGTCGACGACGCCGACGAGGTCACCGTCTACTCCAGCCGTGGTGGCGCTGATGCGGGACTGCTCAAGCCCGACGTCGTCGCCCCGGGTGACGGGATCGTCGCCGCGCGCGCCGCGGGTACGACGGCGGGCGACGTCGTCGACGACCTGCACGTCGCGCTGAGCGGCACGTCCATGGCCGCCCCGCACGTGGCGGGTGCCGCCGCGGTGCTCAAGCAGGCCCGGCCGGACCTCTCCGCCACGGCCCTCAAGTCCGCGCTGATGGGTTCGGCGGAGCCGACGGGCGCCGACGTCTGGACCGAGGGCGCTGGGCGGATCACCGTCCCCGGCGCCATCGCGCAGCAGGTCACGGCCACGCCGTCGGTGTCGTTCGGCACCTTCGCCTGGCCGCACGACGGTGAGACGGCCGCCCGCACCGTGACGTACACGAACGCGGGGTCCGACGACGTCACGCTCGCCCTCGCGAGCGAGGTCACCGACTCGATGGGCGCCGACGTCACCGCCGCGCTCACCCTGTCGGCGGACTCCGTGGTCGTGCCGGCCGGCGGGACCGCGACCGTCGACCTGACCGCGGCCGACGGCCCGGGCGCGATCGGCGCCGTCGGCGGCACGCTCGTCGCCACCGGGACGGACGGCACCGCCGTGCGCACGCCCGTCGGCTGGGCCAAGGAGCGCGAGTACGTGAACCTCACGGTGCGCGCCGTCGACCGGGCGGGCGAGCCCGTCACCGCCGACACCTGGGGCGCCGCGATCAAGCTGGACGTCGACAACGGCGGGCTCTTCGGCACCAACCTCTTCTTCGAGGACGGCGTCGCCACGGCGCGCGTCATCCCTGGCGTGTACAGCCCGGTGGCGTTCATCGAGACGTTCGGCGACGACGGCGCGGTCACCGACGCGCTGTTCCTGAGCAGCGGTGAGGTCGACGCGACGGCCGACGCCGAGGTGCTCCTGGACGGCACCACGGCGAAGGAGGTCACCACCTCGACGCACCGTCCGGCCGAGCTGGCGAGCCTCGGCCTCTCCGTCGAGACCGAGGACTCGGCGGAGGTCGTCACCGCGGGGGTCAACGTGATGTACGGGCCGGGGACGAACCTCGCCCTGACCCCGGTGCCCGCCGCGAAGCACGGCGACTACGACACGATCGTCCAGGCGACACTGCTGCCGCCCACCGCGGGCGACGAGGCGGCGCCCTATCGTTACGACCTCGCCCACCACAGCGAAGGCGTCCAGGTTCCTGCGCTGCGGGGCGACCGCCGCACGACCGTCGCCGTCGACACGTCCTACGGCGCGTCGGTCGGCGACACCCACCTCGCGCGGCGCCTGTACTGGGAGCCTGGCACCATCATCGCCGGCGGCGCCATCGAGGCGGTCCCCGTCGGCACGCGGCGCACCGAGTACCTGACGGCCCTGCCGGGCAGGTGGTACCTCGGGTCCGAGATCCAGGAGGACGGCGTGGGCGTGGTGCTCACCGAGGCCTTGCGGCACGTCTGGAGCGAGCCGGGCCGCGCCCGGCAGGGGCTCGCCACGGGCGCGCTGGCCCCGGGCTTCTCGACGATCACGCCGGTCAGGCAGTCGGGCGTCGACCTCTGGTTCTCCCCGACGAGCCGGATCGACGACGACGGGGGCGTGCTGTGGGGCTCGGACGTCGGTGAGCGCCTGCGCGTCTGGCAGGACGGCGAGCTGATCGAGGACGTCCCGGAGCCCTACTCGTTCCCCACCGTCCCCGAGGGCGGCGCGGACTACCGGCTGCTGTACGAGAGCGCGCCCGGTGAGCCCGCCTACCGGCTCGCCACCAGCGTCACCAGCGAGTGGCGGTTCCACGCGCGGTCCGACGTCGGTGACGACGTCAGCCCGCCGCTCCTCGACACCACCTGGGACGTGCGCGGGACCGACCCGTCGGGCTCCGCACCGGCGACCACCCGGGTGCGGGTCTCCGCCGGCTACACCGACGGCGCGTACGACACGTCGACCGTCGAGGGCGCCCGCCTGTGGTGGTCCTCCGATGACGGCGCCACCTGGCACCGGGCCAAGGTGACCCGGACCGGTGACGGCACCTTCGTCGCGGCGGTCAGGGCGCCGGCCGGCGCCGAGCACGTCTCGCTCAAGCTCGAGGCATGGGACGCAGCGGGTGCGTCGGTCGCCAAGACGGTCGTGCGGGCGTACGCCGTCGGCTGAGCCACCGATAGAGCCTGATCTCGCTCGTGCACGCCGGACGCCCAGGTCGCGGAAGTGATCTGGGCGTCCGGCGTCCGACCGTCAGCGCCTCGGGTCGAGGGTGGTGGCCCACAGGGAGCGACCGGCCTGGTCGCGCAGGTCGACGCGAAGCTGCCCGGTAGCGCCGTCGACGTTGACCTCGCCGAAGTGCTGGAACCCCTCCAGCGGCGAGGTGTTCGCGCGCGGCGGGGAGCTGACGAACACCTGCTCCGGCCCGAACGTCGGGTCGAGCCTGTTCGGGCCGAAAGCACCGGCGTGCAGCGGCCCGGAGACGAACTCCCAGAACGGGTCGAACCCCTCGAACGCGGCCCGCTCCGGCGCGTAGCGGATGGCGGCGGAGTAGTGGACGTCCGCGGTGAGCCAGACGGTGTTGCGCACCCGCCGTCGGCTGATCTCCTGCAGCACCCACGCCAGCTCCGCCTCACGGCCGTTGGGCACGCCGGGCTGTCCGTTGGCGACGCCCTCGATCTTGTCGCCGTCGGGCACGACGATGCCGATCGGCATGTCCGAGGCGATCACCTTCCAGGTCGCGCGGGAGCGGTCCAGCGACTCCACGAGCCAGCGCGCCTGACGGGCGCCGAGGATCCGCTCCGGCGTCGTACCGGTCGAGTTCGCGTCGCGGTAGGTGCGCATGTCGATCACGAAGACGTCGAGCAGCGGGCCGTGGGACACCTTGCGGTACACACGGCCGTCGACGGCGTCCTGCTCGCGTACGGGCTGCCACTCGTGGAAGGCCTGGTAGGCCCGGGCGGCGAGGACGTCGGTGCGCTGCTCGGTGTAGCGGTCGTCGTTCAGGATCTCGCCGGGGTACCAGTTGTTCGTCACCTCGTGGTCGTCCCACTGCACGATCTGGGGCACCCTGGCGGCGAAGCGGCGCACGTTCTCGTCGAGCAGGTTGTAGGCGAACTGCCCGCGGTACTCGGTCAGCGTCTCGGCGACCTTGGACTTCTCCGGGGTGACGACGTTGCGCCAGACCCGCCCGTCGGGCAGCGTCACGGTCTCCTGGAGCGGCCCGTCCGCGTACACGGTGTCGCCGCTGTGCAGGAAGAAGTCGGGGTTGCGTGCGGCCATCGCGTCGTAGATCGTCATGCCGCCGATGTCGGGGTTGATCCCCCACCCCTGGCCGACGACGTCGCCCGACCACACGAACCGCACGTCCCGGCGGTCCCTTGGCACGGTGCGGAACCGTCCGGTCAGCGCCTGGCTGTCGGCCCGGCCGTCCAGGTCCTGCGCGACGACGCGGTAGTGCACGTCCTGCCCCGCCGGCAGACCGGTCAGCCGCACCTCACCGGTGCCGTCGGTCGTCGGCGTCAGCAGCGGGCCGCGGATCCGCACCGCGCGCCGAAAGTCCGGATCGCGGGAGACCTCGACGAACATCCGCGACGGCCGGTCGGCCCGTGTCCACACCACCGCCCCGTCCGTGCGCGGATCGCCGAGCTGCACGCCGTGGGTCAGCGAGGGACGGCCGGCCCTCGCGAACGCGGGGGCGGCGAAGCCCGGCGCGGCCGGCAGCAGCAGTCCGGCGGCGGCGAGGCCGGCGGCGCCGAGCAGGGTGCGCCGGTCGAGTTCGGGACCAGGGTTCATGCCCCCCGTTCTAACCACGTCGGAAGACGTCCGGGTAGCCGCGGCCCGACCGCGCGGTGAACCCAGCTCGGCGATCACGTCGTTCGGTCGCTGGGTGTGCCCCGGCGAGCGGGCCGGTCGTGTCCGGCCCCGACCGTGGCCGTGGAGCGTGAGCCCGGCGCGACCAGAGGAGTGAGCAGCAGGAGCAGCGCGCCAAGGCATGCGACGGCGAGCATCGCGCCGCGCAGGCCTACCGCACCGGACCAGAAGCCCACGTAGGACGGCCCGAGCAGGAACCCGAGGTAGGCGACGGTGGACGCGGTCGAGGTGGCGCGGCCACGGTTGGCCTCGTCGACGCGGGACGACACGACGGACAGGATCATCGGGAACAGGACGGCGGTGCCCGCTGCCGCGAGCGCGATGCCCAGGGCGCTCACCGCCAGGTTGGGACCGAACGCGACGACCACGGCGCCGGCCGCTGCGGCCGTCGCGCCGACGGCGATGGTCGGGCGGGCGTACGCGGCGCTGAGGTGTCCGGTGCTGAACCGGGTGATCGCCGCGGTGGCGGCGAAGACCGCCGGGGCCAACGTGCCGACCGCGGGAGTGGCGCCGAGTGCGTCGGTGGCGAAGACGGCACTCCAGCTCTGGTGGGCGTTCTCGCTGGCGAAGGCCAGCGCACCGAGCAGGCCCAGGCCGATCAGCGACAGGTTGGGCAGGGCAGGGAGCCGCCCGTCGGCGCTCCCGGTCGGGACCGGCCGTGCGGGCACCGCGGCGCCGGGCCTGGCGGGAAGCACCCTCGCCATCAGCGCCGCGGCGAGGAGCGCGGCCACCGCGACGAGGACGAACGGGGTCACGACCGGCGCCCCGGCACTCGTGAGCAGACCGGTACCGAGGCTGGCGACCACGACGAACGAGGAGAAGACACCGTGCACCCGGGTGATGAACGGGCGTCCTGCCTCCCGTTCGGCGCGCCCCGCGACGGAGTTGATCGCGACGTCCGAGGCGCCGGACGTGACGCCGATCAGTGCCAGGGCGAGCGACGCGCTGACCAGGTCCTTGGCGAGGAGGACGGCACCAGCACCCACCAGCCCCAGCGCGGCGATCGCGACGGCGGCCACGCGCAGACCCCACCGGTCGATCGCCCGACCGGTGAGCAGCATCGCGGGCAGGGCCCCCGCCCCGACGAACAGCAGGGCCACGCCGAGCTCGGCGTGATCGAGCCCCGCCTGGACCCGGAATCCGGGGATCGATGCACCCCACGCACCCCAGAAGGCTCCGAATGCGGCGAAGGCGAGCGTTGCGGCGGTAGCCGTGGACGGCACGGCTCGAAGGTGTCGTGACATATGTGTAACGCTACACAACGCTGCTGCCCGCGCATAGACTGAGGTCCGTGAACAGCCATACCTCGCGTCGAGCCACGCTGGCGCAGGTCGCTGAGCTCGCCGGCGTCTCGACGATGACGGCGTCGTACACGTTCGGCAGACCGGAGCGGGTCTCGGCGGCCTCGCGGGAGAAGGTCCTCGCCGCCGCTCGGACCCTTGGCTTCACGGCACCCGACCCGTCGGCCAGATCCCTGCGCCGGGGCAGGGCGGGCGCGCTCGGCGTCGTGCTGGGCGAGCATCTGACGTACGCGTTCGACGATCCGCAGGCGACCGCCTTCATGGCGGGCGTGGCGGAGGTCTGCGCCGAGCAGGGGCAGGCGATGACCATCCTGCCGGTCACCGACGCCACCACGGACGTGGCGCGGATCAGCGCAGCGGCGGTGGACGGCTACGTGCTGTGGACGACGGAGGACGGTGCACCGGTGCTGGACGCGGCGGTCGCTACCGGGCGCCCCGTCGTCGTGCACAGCGGCCCGGCCGTCGCAGGGGCTCACGTCGTGGGGATCGACAACCGGGCAGCGGCGCGGGCGATCGGCCGCCTGGTGTTCGCGGGCGGCACGGTTCCGGCGGTGCTGAGCTTTCCCCTGACCGGTGCGCGTGAGGCGGCCGTCGTCGCCGGCCCTGACCCGGACGATGCGACGTTTCCCGTCACCCGCGAGCGGTTGCTCGGCTTCCGGGACGCGGCGGGCGACGTCGGCGCCGACTGGGCCGACGTGCTCGTCGCAGTGTGCTCGACGAACGACGCTCGCGAGGCACGGGCCATGACCGAGGAGCTCCTGTCGCGCGCCGACCGCCCGGACGCCCTCGCCACGATGAGCGACGAGCTCGCGTCCGGCGCCTTCCGTGCCATCGACGCCGCCGGGCTGCACGTGCCGGACGACGTAGCCCTCACCGGCTGGGACGACGCGGAGGCCGCGCGTGTCCAGGGCATCACGTCGGTCGCGCAGTCCATGCGCGAGCAGGGCGCTGCGTGCGCGCGGTACGCCCTCGCAGGCACCCACGCCGACTTCACCGCTCAGTGGCACATCGTCGAGCGCGCCTCCACCCACGCGACCGGTTCCGCACGAGAGGCAGGCCGCGGCCCCGCGGAGGAATAGTGTTCGTGCGTGCACGTGCTCCTGGTGGAAGACGACGAGTCGCTGGCGACGTCGTTGCAGCGCGGGCTCGTCCGGTACGGCTACGAGGTCGAGTGGGTGGCGAGCGGCGCCGAGGCGCTGCGGGCCGACCCGGGCGACGTCGTCCTGCTGGACCTGGGGCTGCCGGACACCGACGGGCTGGACGTGTGCAGGACGCTGCGGGCACGCAGCGACGTACCCATCATCGTCATCAGCGCGCGCAGCGACGAGGTCGACCGGGTGGCGGGCCTGGAGCTCGGGGCTGACGACTACGTCTCCAAGCCGTTCGGGGTGCGGGAGGTGATCGCCCGGATCAGGGCGGTGATGCGGCGGGTGAACCCCGGTGGCGGCCCGGCCGGCGTCGGCCACTACGGGCGGGTCACCATCGACCGGAGGGCGGCGCGGGCGTTCCTCGACGGGGTCGAGGTGCCGCTGGCGCGCAAGGAGTACGAGCTCCTCGCCTTCCTGACCGAGCAGCCGGGCGCCCTCCTGACCCGGGAACGGATCATGGAGGTGGTCTGGGACCTGAACTGGTTCGGTCCCACGAAGACCCTCGACGTGCACACCTCGGCGCTGCGGCGGAAGTTCGCGGGCGCGCTGACCATCGAGGCCGTGCGCGGGGTCGGCTACCGCCTGGTCGTCGAGGGCGCCGAGTCGTGACCCGGCGGCTGATCGTCAGCTACGTGATCCTGATCGCGATAGCGCTCCTGGCCTTCAAGCTGCCGGTCTCGGCTCCCGTCGGTGGCCACATGCGGGACGACACCGAGGCGGCCGTCCAGCGAGATGCCACGACGATGGCGCTGCTGCTGGCGGACGGCGACACGGACGCGCGCGCCGCACTGGCCGAGACCATGTCGGCGTACGAGCGCGACACGCCCGGCGGCGTGGCCGTGCTCGAGTCATGGGACGGCGACGCCGCCACGGCCGAGTGGACCGACGTCGAGCTGGTCGTGACCGTTCCGGCGACGCCGAACGGCGCCGTGCGGATCACCTACCCGACCAGCGCGCTCCGCGAACGGGTTCTCGACGTCTGGCAGCTGCGGGCCCTGCTCGCGATCGGGATCCTCGCCGTGACGGCGCTGCTCGGCGCGCTGGCGGTACGCCTGCTGACCAAGCCGCTGGGCGACCTGCAGACGATGGCCGGCCGACTCAGCGACGGCGACCTCGCGGCCCGCACCGTCGTCGCGGGCCCGCCGGAGACGCAGACGCTGGCGCTGGCCCTGAACTCCGCCGCCGAGCGCCTGGAGACTCTCGTCGCGGCCCAGCGGGTGTTCGTTGCCGACGCCTCCCATGAGCTTCGGACACCGTTGACGGTTCTCCAGCTGTCGCTGGAGAACATCGCCGACGGCGTCGGCGACGCGGCCGTCCGGGACGACGTCGAGCGGGCGAGCCGGGAGGTCACCCGGATCAGCGGCCTGGTCAACGGGCTCCTCGTGCTGGCCCGTGCCGAGGCCCGGACCGGCGGCACGCAACCGGTGCGCCTGGCGGAGCTGGTCGAGCAGCGGCTCGACCTCTGGCGTCTCGAGGGCGACGAACGCGACGTCGTGTTCCGGCTGACCGGAGCATGGGACGCCGGGCCGGTGGTCCTGGCGGGCCCCGGGCAGATCGAGCAGGTCCTGGACAACGTGCTCTCCAACGCGCTGAGCGTCTCGCCCGACGGGGCGGCCATCACCCTCGACGTACGGGCCGGTACCGACGTCGTCGTGCTCGAGGTCCGCGACGAGGGCCCCGGCATGACCGACACCGAGAAGGCCCGCGCGTTCGACCGGTTCTGGCGCGGGCCTGGTCATACGGGCAGGTCCGGCTCCGGGCTCGGTCTGGCGATCGTCAGACAGCTCGTCGCCGACGCCGGTGGGGACGTCGCGCTCGACGACGCCCCCACCGGCGGCCTGACCGTACGGATCAGCTGGCGGCAGGCAGCAGCGACGAGTGGTGGTTGATGATCAGCCACTGGCCGTGCACCTTCTCGTACACGAAGGTGTAGCGCGCGTCCGCGAAGGTCTGTGTGCCGTCGTCGGCGGTGAAGGTGAACGTGTACAGACCGGTGTCGATCGCCGTGTTCTTGTCGAGCACCTTGATGACGGACTGGGTCCGCTCCCCGCTCGGGTTCTTGGCGAGGAAGTGCTCGAAGTAGTCCACGAGCCCGGCGCGGTCCGTCCGGACCACGGGCGAGAGCGTGGGCAGCAGCACCGCGTCCGGGGCGTAGAGGTCGGCCACCTTGTCCGGGTCGCCGGTCTCGACCGCGGCGTTCCACCGGTCGAAGAGCGCGGCGATCTCGGCCTTGGTCGGCGTGCCGTGCTGGGTCGCCGCCTGCGCGTGGCTGGCGGTCTGCGCGTTCTGGGGCGCAGCGGCCACGGCGGTGGCGACGGCCGGTCCACCAAATGCGGCGGCGGCCAGCACGGCCCCTGCGCCGATGACCCAAAGCTTCTTCATGGATGTCTCCCTGGCATAACGGACGTACCGGAAACATCACTGTCGCAAGCCGTGGGTTAGCGGAGAGTGAGCGCCGATCAAGCCGGTGGACAGGGAACGAGGACCGGCACGTCTGCCGGCACCGTTCAGAGCAGGCCGGCGTCGCGGACCCGCAGCGCGATGGTCACGCGGTTGTCGGTCTCGAGCTTGAGGAAGATGCGGGTCACCGTGGCCTTCACGGTCGCGACACTGACGTACAGCCGCGCGGCGATCTCCGCGTTGCTCGCACCGCGGGAGATCTCCAGGGCCACGTCGAGCTCGCGCGGTGTCAGGACGTCGAGCCCGGCACGTGCGCTCTCGCGCTTCGCGCCGTCGGCCGTGCCCGCCGTCGCCGCGGTGATCACCTGGCGGGTGACGGTCGGCGACATGACGGGCTCGCCGTCCGCCACGGACCGGATGGCCGCGATCACCTTCTCGGGTGCGGCGTCCTTCAGGACGTACCCCGATACACCGGCGGCGAGCGCCCGCAGCACCAGGTCGTCCACATGAAAGGTGGTCAGCATGATGATGGCCGGCGGGTCGGGCCGCCGGAGCAGGGCTTCCGCCGTCGTGACGCCGTCCTGGTTGGGCATGCGGACGTCCATGAGCACGACGTCGGGGGCGAGGTCGCGGGCCGCGATCTCCGCCTCGATCCCGTCAGCGGCTTCGCCGACGATCTCGATATCGCTCTCGCCGCCGAGGATCAGGCTGAGGCCGCGGCGGACGAGCGGGTCGTCGTCGACGAGCAGGAGGCGGATCACTCGGTCACGGTCCATGGCAGAGAAGCCTCCACGACGAACCGGTCGCCGTCGTTGTGATGGGTCAGAGTGCCGCCGAGGAGTGCCGCGCGCTCGCCGAGCCCGATGAGTCCGAGCCCGTCGGAGGACCCGTCGGAGGATACGGAGGCCGCACTCGGGCGGCCCGCCGCGTTCGTCACGCGGACCTCGATGGACGTCCCGGACGCCCCGCTCAGCTCGACGGTCACGGGTGCGCCCGGGGCATGCTTGCGTGCGTTCGTCAGGGCCTCCTGCACGATGCGATAGACGTGCCTGCCCACCTGCGGGGGCAGCTGCTCGACGTGCTCGAGCGCCGAGCGGTAGCCGACCCGCTGGCCCGCCTCCCGCACCTCGGAGACGAGGGCGGGCAGATCGTCGAAGGAGGGCTGCGGGCCACCCAGCGGGTCTTCCTCACGCAGCGAGCCGAGGGTGCTGCGCAGCTCCTCCAGCGAGGCGTGCGCGTTGTCCCGGATGACCGCCGCGGCTTGGCGGACCTCGTCGCCGGTCAGGTCGGTACGGTGCGCGAGCGCGCCCGCGTGCAGGGACAGGATCGACAGCCGGTGGGCCAGCACGTCGTGCATCTCGCGCGCGATCCGCGCCCGTTCTCCCGCACGCGCACGCTCCAGCCCGTCGCGACGCTCGCTCTCCTGCCGTCGTTCCTCCGACAGCTCGAGGTCTCGCGTGCTTCGCCGGTAGAGACCGAAGCCGACCAGGCACGCGACCAGCACGGTGCCGGCGATGGCAGCCACCACCAGGGTGGTCGACCCCCATCCGGAGTCGACGAACGTGGTGCCGACGAACGCGAGCCACAGCACCGCGGCGGCGACGGCCGTACGCCGGCCGTCGCGGTGGGTGGCGAGCGAGACGAGGGCGACGTACGCGGCACCCGTGGCCGATCCCGACCCGATGGTCAGCAGGGCGGTGCCGACCGCGATGGTGAACGGCAGTCGCCGGCGCCAGCGCAGCAGGACCAGGCCGACCGCTCCGAGGCTCAGATCGAGCGCAGCCTCCGGCCACCCGGCGATGTCGTTCGCGATGACGAATGCCCAGCCGACTCCGACCAGGACCAGCGGCACCGACGCGATGACGTAACGCAGCAGCTCTTGCCGGCCAGTAAGGGGTCTCATCGCGACCGATCGTAGGCACCCGGCAAGGTCCGTGCCCAGCGACCTCGGGCCACGGACCGATAGACCAAGGTCTACGATCCGACCGGCTCGGAGGAGACCTGCGGCGCCCGGTATGGCCCGAGGTCCATAGCACCAGCAACCCCACGCCGGGTGGACTGGAGCCATGATCACTTTCGACCACGTCACCAAGCGCTACGGCGCGACGCTCGCACTCGACGACGTCTCGTTCGAGGTACCGGCGAGCTCGATCACGGGTTTCCTCGGCCCCAACGGCGCCGGCAAGACCACCGCGATGCGGATCCTCCTCGGCCACAGCCGGGCCTCCTCGGGCCGGGCGACGATCGACGGGCAGCAGTACGCGACGATCCGTAACCCTGCTGGAACGGTGGGCGCCCTGCTCGACGCGCAGGCCGTCCACCCCGGACGCACCGGTGCCGAGACGCTGGGCATCGCCGCGGCGATGATCGGCGTCGACCGTCGGCGCGTCGGGCAGGTGCTCGATCTCGTCGGCCTCTCCTCCGCCGAGAGCCGGCGCGCGGTCAAGGGCTACTCGCTCGGTATGCGTCAGCGCCTCGGGATCGCGCAGGCCCTCCTGGGCGCACCGAAGGCGCTGGTGCTCGACGAGCCGGCGAACGGCCTCGACCCGCAGGGCATCCGCGCCATCCGCGACCTGCTGCGTGCCGTCGCGGACGACGGGTGCGCCGTGCTGCTGAGCTCCCACCTGCTGCACGAGGTGGCGCAGCTCGCCGACCGCGTCGTCATCATCGGCCGCGGCCGCATCCTCGAGGCCACCACCATCGACCAGAGCGCCGCGCAGGACCTGGAGAACCGCTACTTCTCTCTTACCTCGACAGACGATCGGAGCGCAGCATGAGCACCACGACCCTGCCCTACGCCAGCCGACCACGGGTGGACGGAAGGCCCTCACGCACCGTCCCGTTCGCGCGTCTGGTCACCGTCGAGATCCGCAAGCTCACCGACACCCGGACGGCGGTCGTGCTCCTGACGCTGCTCGTGCTCGCGGCTGTCGGGGCGATGCTCATCCGGACCTTCGTCTTCACCCAGGACGTCCAGGATGTCCAAGAGGTCGCCACGAGCACCGGGCCCGCTCTGAGCCTGTTCCTCCCGGTCCTCGGGCTCATCTCGGTGACGAGCGAGTGGAGCAGGCGTACCGCGCTCACGACCTTCGCCCTCGAACCGCGCCGCTGGCGCGTGCTCGTCGCCAAGGTCGCCGCCGGAGCCGCCGTCACGATCGCCACCAGTGCCCTGATGATCGCGGTCGCCTACCCGACGACTGCCGCCGCGGCCGCCGCACGGGACACGGCAGCGAGCTTCGCGCTCGACCCGGTGGCCCTCGCCGGCTGGACGGCCACCAACGTCCTGTTCACCCTGTGCGGTATCGCGCTGGGTTCCATGCTGCTCAACGGTGCCGCATCGATCGTCGTCTACTTCGTCGCCTCGATCGCCTGGGGGTTCATCGGCCTCACCGGCGATCTCGGCAGCACGCTCGCGAGCTGGCTCGACCTCAACGGCACGACCGTCCCGCTGGCCGACGGCGAGATGACCTTCGAGGCGGTGGGCCCGCTCCTGTCCTCGATCGGCCTGTGGGTCGCGGCGCCCTTCCTCCTCGGCCTCCTTCGCGTGAGCCGGATCGAGCTGCGCTGACCGATCCGGACAAGTCGCTGGACCAGGCGGTTCAGCCTTGGCTGGGGCGGCACCTACCGGTTGCCGCCCCAGCTCACGGGCCGGATGCTGGACCCGCCGACCGAAAGGGTTACCCCGCCACATGACCGCACCACCCGCCATCCGCCGCTGGGCCGTGGCAGCGCTCACCAGTGCGTGCCTCCTGGCGCTGGCGCTGACCGCGTGCGGCGCCCCCCGTACGGTCGCAGGGGGCAGCGCCGACCGTGCGGGCCTGTCCCACAGTGCGCACGACGCCGTCCTCCGGGAGGGCGGCGACCTGCTGGTCTGGGCGTGGGAGCCCACGCTGGACAAGGTCGTCGAGGACTTCGAGGCCAAGTACCCCAACGTGAACGTCGAGATGGCGAACGTCGGAACGGGCAACGACCACTACGTCGCCCTGCAGAACGCGATCAGCGCAGGGTCCGGCGTCCCCGACGTCACGCAGATGGAGTACTACGCCCTGCCGCAGTTCTCCATCGCCGGCTCGCTGGCGGACCTGAGCGAGTTCGGTGCGGGTGATCTGAGCAGGTCCTTCTCGGCCGGCCCGTGGGGTTCCGTGACGAACACCGACGGCGCGACGGGTGACGAGGCCGTGTACGGCCTGCCGATGGACTCCGGCCCGATGGCCCTGTTCTACAACGCGCGGGTGTTCCAGGAGGCGGGCGTGACGGTGCCCACGACGTGGGAGGAGTTCGCCGCCGCCGCGGAGGCCATCCACGCGCACGACCCGGACGCCTACATCACGTCGGACAGCGGCGACGCCGGGTTCACGACGTCGATGATCTGGCAGGCCGGCGGCCACCCGTTCACGGTGGACGGCACGAGCGTCACGGTCGACCTCGCCGACGACGGCACCACGCGGTTCGCGCGGATGTGGCAGCAGCTCATCGACCGTGGCCTGCTCGCCGACATCCCCGCCTGGTCCGACGTCTGGTTCCAGGCCCTGGGCACCGGGGAGATCGCCGCGCTCGTGACGGGTGCCTGGATGCCCGCGAACCTCGAGACCGGTGCAGGCGCGGCGTCGGGCGACTGGCGCGTCGCGCGGATCCCCCAGTGGACCAAGGGGACCTACCAGACCGCTGAGAACGGCGGCTCAGCGCTGGCGATCCCGGAAGGAAGCCAGAACAAGGAGCTGGCGTACGCGTTCCTCAAGTACGCGAACATCGGTGACGGCGTCACCACCCGCCTGGAGGCGGGCGCCTTCCCCGCCACGATGCGAGACCTGACCGATCCCGCCTTCCTCGCCGAGGAGCCCGACTTCTTCGGTGGGCAGCAGATCAACAGGGTCCTTGCCGACTCAGCCGCCCACGTCGTCCCCGGCTGGCAGTACCTGCCCTACCAGGTGCACGCCAACAGCGTCTTCCCCGACACCGTCGGCCAGGCCTACACCGGCTCGCGAACCCTCGCGGACGGGCACGCGGCCTGGCAGGAGTCGGTCATCCGTTACGGCAACGAGCAGGGGTTCAGCGTCACCGGCCCGGGCGGATAGGTCGCCGTCCCCGCCTCGTCACGGACGCGTACCACGCGCCTCGGCGAGGAGGCGCACGGCCCTGGGCCCCACGCCGTGGATGGGGAGCAGCTCGTCGAGGTTCTCGGGGAGGTCTTCCATCGTCCGGTACCCCTCGGTGAGCAGGGCACCGGTCGCCGGACGCCCGATCTTCACGCCGTCGAACACGGGGCCCATGTCCGTCTGGTCCGTGCCTGCCTGGTCCGTCATGAGCCCACGCTACTGCCCGGCGGTCGCCGCAGCGAGGTCCGCTTCCAGAACACGATCACGCATGCTTTCGGACGGAAAACCAGGCCTATGTGTGTTCTGGAAGCTTTCCTGGACGCGGGCGCGGACATCCGCCCGGCGTGGCCGCTGGCGCAGCTGAGCGAGCTTGTCCCGGGCGGCCGCTCCGAGACCCTGACGTCCCGCACGGCTTCTGGCACACCCATCCCGAGCTGTGGGGCAAGGTGGTCACCGCAGCGTGCCGCCGACACGAGGACCATGGCGGGCACCCACCCGGACGTGACGCTGCTGGCCACGGAGAAGGTGGTCATCGCGATCGACGAGGTGCGGGACCTGATCATGACCGC
>NZ_JBFAKY010000053.1:0-26763 GCF_040656015.1 Promicromonospora sp. NPDC050249
CCGCCACGAGCTGCAGGTTCGTCGCCTCGTCCCACAGGCCCAGCTCGATGGCCTCGACCTGGCCGGCGACCTGGCTGGTCCAGTAGACCTCGAAGACCGGTCTCGACAAGCTCGACCGACGGGGTCGCCAACGGGTCGGCGGGGCAGTTGATCACGGGCGGGCCGGTCGTCCGCCGACGAGGGTGTAGCCGACGGCGGTGGCTGCCACGACACAGAACACCCCCGCCGGTGCGACGGTCCCGGTCAGCAGGACCGCCGCAAGGACCGCCGCGGCAGCGGCGGCGAGCTCCGGCTGTCGTCTGCGGACGACGGTGCGCAGCCCCGCCCGGTCGTTCGTCTTGGGCGTGACCAGGAACTGCGCGCGGATTCCGAGACCTACCCGCAGGACCGCGCGCAGCGTGACGATCGCGACGGACGCGTAGAGCAGGCCGCCGCGCAGCAGGAAGAGGCAGGCCGTGGCCAGCCCGCTGCGCCGGACGCTACGGATCGCCTCGGGCAGCAGGGGCACGGACCCGAGGATCCCGAGCGAGGCGCCGAGCGCCACCGGCACTCCCGGCACCCGTTCGGCGGCGGCCGCGAGGGCGAACGCGAACAGCGCGACCATCGTGGCGGTGCCGACGAGCGGCGAGGCGAGATCCAGGAACACGTCCAGCCGTCGTGCGGGGCGCAGCCGGGTGTCGAAGAGCAGGCCTCGCCCACGGCCGAGCAGCTGCATGGCACCCTCGGTGAACTTGCCGAACTGCGTGGTGAAAGCGGTGTAGTCCGTGGGGGCGTCCTCGACGGAGACGAGGTCGGGCACGTAGCGCACGATGCGTCCCTGACGCGCCAGCTCGAGGGTCAGTGCGGCGTCCTCGGCGACCACCTCGGGGAACCCGCCGGCGTCGCGCACCGCGCCGACGTCGAGCAGCGCGCCCCGGCCGACGAAGGTAGCCATGCCGAGCCAGGCCCGGCCCGCCGAGATCGCCCGCAGGTGGGTGTCGAACATCCCGCGGAAGTCCCGGACGAACCGGGTCTCGCCCCGCCGCGAGCGGATCGCGCCCTGCACCACCGCCACCCGGGGGCTCGCGTGGAGGTGTCGCAGCGCCGCCCGGACGAAGTCCGGGCCGATCTCCTGGTCGGCGTCGATGATCACCACGGCGTCCACGCCGTCCGCATGATGGCGCAGGTAGTTGTTGATGTTCCCGGCCTTGAACCCGCTGCGGTCGGCGCGGCGGACCACCTGGACGGCCCCGGCGGCGCGGGACGCGAAGGCGTCAACGGCGGCCCGGGCCGCGGCGCCACGCGAGTCGTCGAGGACGACGGTCTGGGTGCGCGGGTGGGTCTGGCGCATGCTGCGTTCCACGACGTCGGCGCGGAAGTCGTCCGCTGTCGTGCAGAGCAGGGCGACCACCAGGTCATCGAGCTCGGGGCGCGGCTTACGGGCCCGCATTCCGACCGAGGGGTGCGATCGCCGGGTCGCGGCGACCAGGAGCACGGCAGCCCGGATGCCGACCAGCCAGGCCGCGGCGATCGCGGCGGCGGCGAGCGCCGTCGTCGTCCAGGTCGTGGGCGTCGCGGGGCGGGTCGCCGCTGTCAGGACGAGCCACGCGCCCGTCGCGAGGACGGCCCAGGCCACGGCCAGGGAGAGCGCGGGACCAAGCGCGGCGAGCGCTCCGGGCGTGCCCTCGCCCCGTCCGGAGAGACCGGGCGAGCGGCGGCGGTGCGGGCGGGACTCGTCGGGTTCGGGGGCGTCTGGGCCGGTGGTCAGCATGCCTCTGATCCCACCGGGGGCGGGCCTGCGGATCACTGGTGCGAGGGCGAGACCGGGGGTAGACCAGGCACTACCTCGTAGGTCGAGCCGGCGCTATCCCGGTCCGGAATCCGCGACGGTACCGTGATCGAATGCGCCGATCAGACAGCCTCGCCCTCGCCCTGCGGCGGCCCAACTACCTCGTCTCGGGGTGGCTGCTGCAGGCGTGGCTGTTCACGTCCTTGACCGCGATCATCGCGGGCCCGCTGGGAGCCATGGGCATGAGCGGCGCCATGCGGTGGCCTACGTCCTTAGGCCCGTTCGCCGCTCTCCTGGCGATCACACTGGCGTTCGGTCCGCTGGTCGCCCGGCTCGACCGCAGCCGCGTGCGCCGGCTGGGCGGTACGCAGATCGCGGACCCGCACTCGCCGACCGAGCTCCGCTGGCTCCGCCGCGTCGCGTTGCGGCTGCGCGAGCCCGCGACCTGGCGGGAAGTGGCCTATGTGGCTGTCGTGCTACCGATCGGCTGGGTCGCCGCGTCGGTGCACATCGCCGCCCTGTGGGCCGTGTCCATGCTCTTCATGGTCCCGCGGTACTGGATGAACGGCGGCGCGGTCGGGGTCGACAACTCGTCCGGCGTCGTCCTCGGCCTCCTCGTCGCGATCGCCGCGATCCCTGTCGTGGGCTATGTCCTCGGGCTGCTCGCGCTCCTGCAGGCGGCCCTGGCACGGGCGCTCCTGGCGCCGCGGGGCCCTGAGCTGCGTCACCAGATCGAGCGGCTCACGGCCTCACGCACGAGCCTGGTCCGGTCGTTCGAGGGCGACCTGCGGCGCATCGAGCGCGACCTGCACGACGGAGTACAGCAGAAGCTCGTGACGCTGACGATCGCCCTGGGCTCGGCCGAGCTGGACGCCGCCGACCTGGCACGGGCGGGCGTCGACGTGGGGCGCCTGCACGGCCACCTGGGCCGGGCGCACGATCTCGCCGAGGCCGCCCTCGAGGATCTCCGCTCGACGGTCCGCGCCATCCATCCGCGGGTGCTCGCCGACCACGGGCTGACGGCGGCCGTGCACGAGCTGACCTCCAGGATGCCGGTCCCGGTGATTCTGACGAGCACCGTCGAGGACCGCTTCGACCCGGAGATCGAGCTCTGCGCCTACTTCGTTGTCAGCGAGGCCCTGACGAACGTCGCGCGGCACAGCCAGGCGGGAAGGGCGCGGGTGGTGCTCGCTCGCGACGGTGGGCTGCTGACGGTCCGGGTGCACGACGACGGCCTCGGCGGGGCCGACTTCGGGTCGGGCGCCGGGTCGGGCGCCGGGTCGGGCGCCGGCTCGGGCACCGGCTCGGGGACCGGGCTCGTCGGGCTGCGGGAGCGCGCCGAGGCCGCAGGGGGCAGCCTGACGGTGACCAGCCCGCCCGGCGGGCCCACGACGGTAGCCCTGCTCCTGCCGGCCCGTGCGCGGGAGGCCGCGCTGGACGCTCGGCTGCGAACTGTCGAGCCGCGAACAGCCCAGCCGCCGTCCGCCCAGCCCACGGTGACGGAGACTGTGTGACATGCGGATAGTGCTGGCCGAGGACTCGATCCTGCTGCGCGACGGCCTCGTCGGGCTGCTCGAACGGGTGGGGCACCAGGTGGTGCACGTGACCGACAACGCCGACGAGCTGGTTCGGCTCGTGCTGGCGGACGGCGCGCACGGTGAGCTGCCCGACCTGGTCATCACCGATGTCCGCATGCCGCCGCGGCTGCAGAACGACGGCATCGACGCGGCGGCGGAGCTCCGCCGCCACCACCCGGCGCTGCCGGTGGTGCTGCTGTCGCAGTACGTCGCCGACGCCTACGCGCGCGACCTGCTCGCCGGCTCGTCGGGCGGGATCGGCTACCTGCTCAAGGACCGCATCGGGCGCGTGAGCGACGTCATGACGTCGCTGGAGGTCGTAGCGGCCGGCGGCACGGTCATCGACCCGCAGATCGTCCATTCGCTGCTCGACCGGAGCTCGTCACCGCTGGACACGCTGACGCCGCGCGAACGCGAGGTGCTGGCGCTGATGGCGGAGGGCAGGGCGAACCCTGAGATCGCCCGGCGGCTCGTCGTGAGCGACGCGGCGGTCGCCAAGCACATCGGCAACGTGTTCGCCAAGCTGGGGCTCGCCGCCGACGACGCGGGCCACCGTCGTGTCCGGGCGGTGCTCGCGTACCTGCGCGGCTGACCGGACCCGCCGGATGGCGGTCGATCGACGCAGAGGCGGCCGCGTTCGGCGGATGTGCTCCGTGTGCACGTGGGCAGAGACTTGGGCAGCGCGCACAACCTCGTGCGCAACAGGAACGAAGGAGTTCTCGTGGCCGAGACCCTGAAGAGGCCCCCGTTCGACCCCGAGCTCGAGGCGGCGCTCACGCTGCTGGCCGACCAGATGCCGTCGACCATCACGCCCGAGATGATCCCGCTGATGCGCCAGGGCCTGCCGGGGCTCGATACGGGCGTCGACGACGCGCTCGCCGCCGCCGGTGTCGAGCGCCGGGACGTGACCATCCCCGGGCACGAGGGGGGCGAGATCGAGGTCAGCGTGCTGCGCCGCCAGGGCAGGACCGGCGTCGGGCCGGGGATCTATCACACCCACGGCGGCGGGATGATCATCGGCGACCGGTTCGTCGGCCTGGACCAGCTCCTGGGCTGGATCGCCGACCTCGACGCGGTCGCCGTCACCGTCGAGTATCGCCTCGCGCCCGAGTTCCCCGACCCGTACCCCGTGCGCGACTGCTACGCGGGTCTCGTCTGGACGGCGGAGCACGCCGAGGAGCTCGGCATCGACCCGGACCGCCTGATCATCGCAGGCGCGAGCGCAGGCGGCGGCCTCGCTGCCGGTACCGCGCTGATCGCTCGGGACGAGGGCGGCCCCGCCCTGGCCGGGCAGGTGCTGATCTACCCCATGCTGGACGACCGCGACCAGACGGTCTCAACCCGACAGATCGACGGGATCGGTGTCTGGGACCGCGGCTCGAACGTCACTGGGTGGTCGGCGCTCCTGGGCGACCGGCGTGGGACGGACGATGTCTCGATCTACGCGGCACCCGCGCGAGCCACGGACCTGTCCGGTCTGCCGCCGGCATTCATCGACTGTGGCAGCGCCGAGGTCTTCCGCGACGAGGACGTCGCCTACGCCTCGGCGCTCTGGGCCGCGGGCGTGCAGGCCGAGCTGCACGTCTGGCCCGGCGGGTTCCACGGCTTCGACATGATGGCGCCGCACAGTGTGCTGGCCAAGGCCATGCGGGCGGCGCGGGACACGTGGGTGGCGCGAGTGTTCGGCGTCTGAGCGTCGCTTAGGGTTGTCCCACACGCGCGATGGAGCGAACCTATGCAAGAGCTCGTGGGACGACTTACCGCACTTGATCCCGAGGCCAGCGAGACCCTCAAGGTGGTGGCCTACTTCGATGTGCTGGTGGCGGGCTGCGTAGGGCTCCAGGCGCTGCTGCGCGGTGCGGCGGTACTCAGCGGAACGGTCGCGGGTGCGTTCGACGGCAGGCGGACCCACCGCATCGGTCCGGATGGTGGCCTTGCGGCCGACGACGTTGGTTCCGCCGGCCCTCGGCCCGGCTGGCCGACCCGAACCACCGGCACCGGGAGGGTCTGGCTGGAACGGGACGGCTCGCCGCACGCGAACGACGAGATGGTCATCGAACGGCTGGCGCTCGCGGTCGACGTCGTCGGGGCGAGTCGTCCTGGTCACCGGGACAGCTCGCTGGAGACAGCGCTCGACGCCGCGCGCGACGTCGAGGAGCGGCGGGTCGCGCTGTCCCGGCTCCGGCTCGACCCGGCGCGTCCCGTCCGTGCAGTGGCGCACCCGCTCGCCCACCCGGTCGCGCTCCACACGGAGGCGGTGCCGTCGACGGTGGTGGCCACGCCCTACGGGCTGGTGCGTGCGGTCGTCCTCGGCACGGACGCGGAGGTCTCCGGCCCGGCCGGGGTGGGTGTCCCGCTCCGCGCGGACGAGCTCCCGGAGTCCTTCCGGACCGCGGTGCTCGCGCTGCGGCTGCTTCCCGAGGGCGACGCCGTCGTGGACGCCGCCGCCCTCGGGATACTGCTGGCCGCCGTCGGCGCACTGGAGCCGGTCGCCGCCGAGCAGCCGGACGTCGTCGCGCTGGCCCGCCTCGACGCTCGCGCCCGTGCGGTGCTCGACGAGCTCACGGCGACCGAGAGCGTCCGCGCCGCGGCGGCGGCGCTGGGCATGCACCACTCGACGCTCCAGGCACGCCACGACGCCCTGACGAACGACCTCGGCTACGACCCGCGGACCCTGGACGGGCGAGCGCGGTTTCGGCTGGCCCGCCTGCTGCTGCGCCTGGCGGAGGACTGAGCCGACGAGCCCGCCGGCGTCAGACGAACGCCCCGAGGAGCAGCACCACCAGCAGCGCCACCACGGAGAGCACGGACTCCATGAGGGACCAGGTCTTGAAGGTCTGGCCGACGGTCATGCCGAAGTACTCCTTGACGAGCCAGAACCCGGCGTCGTTCACGTGGGAGAGGAACACCGAACCCGCGCCGATGGCGAGCACGAGCAGGGCGGCGTGTGTCGGCTCGAGGCCGGCGGCCAGGGGCGCCATGATGCCCGCCGCGGTGATGGTCGCGACCGTGGCCGACCCGGTGGCGATCCGGATGAGGGCGGCCACCATCCAGCCGGCCAGCAGCGGGGTGATCCCGGCGTCCGCGATGCCCGAGGCGATGACCTCGCCGACCCCCGAGTCCACGAGGGTCTGCTTGAAGCCGCCGCCCGCGCCGACGATGAGCAGGATGCCGGCGATCGGCGCGAACGACGAGCCGACCAGGTCGCCGAGCTGCTGGCGCGTGCGCCCGACGGCGGTGCCGAAGGCGAACAGGGCGAACAGCGAGGTCAGGAGCAGCGCGACGAGCGGCTCGCCGAGGAACTCCAGCACGGTCCCGTAGCCCGTCTCGGTGGCGCCCGCGATCTCGACGACGGACCGCGCCAGCATGAGGATCACCGGGAGCAGGACCACCAGCACGGACATGCCGAACGTGGGCTTGCGCAGGCCCGCGGTGGCGTTCGACGGGCCGCCGTCGTCGGGTGCGCCGTCGGCGTCGGCGGTGCCGGCCGCACCGGCGCCGTCGGACATACCGAGGACGCTGACGGGCGGCGCGAGCCGCACCCAGCGGGTGAGCGGGATGGCGAGCAGCGGGCCGGCGACGATCACCGTCGGGACCGCGACGAGCAGCCCGAGCCCGAGCGTGAGGCCCAGGTCGGCCCCGAGGGCCTCGATGGCCAGCAGCGGGCCCGGGTGCGGGGGCACCAGGCCGTGCAGGGCGGAAAGTCCGGCGAGCGCCGGGATGCCGACGAGCACGGGGTTGGTGCGCATGCGGCGCGCCACGATCATCACCACGGGGATGAGCAGCACGACACCCACCTCGAAGAACAGCGGGATGCCGACCACGAACGCGATGAGCGCCATGGCCCAGGGCAGCCGCTTCGCGGGCGTCTTGTCGAGGATCGTGTCGACGATGCGGTCGGCGCCGCCCGAGTCGATGAGCAGCTTGCCGATGATCGCGCCGAGCGCGATGAGCACGCCGACGCCGGCGACCGTGGACCCGAGGCCCGCGGAGAAGCTGGTGAACGTGTCGGTGAGGCCGATCCCCGCCGTCACCGCGAGCACACCGGACCCGAGCACGAGGGCCAGGAACGGGTGCACCTTGAGCCAGACGATGAGCACGATGATGACGGCGATCCCGGCGACGGCAGCGATGACGAGCTGCGGCGTCGAGGCGGTCGGCTCGGCCGCTGCCGCGGCCTGGGGGAGTGCTGCTGCGGCGCCCTGGGTGAGCAGGCTGGTGGAGTGGAACATCAGTGGTCCTCGTGCTCGGTGCTGGATCCGGTGCCGGGTTCGGTGGCAGGTGCGACGGCGGACTCGTCGAGCAGGCGGAGAGCCTCCTCGACGATCTGGTCCGGCCGCGGGGTGACGTCGACGGCGAACCCGGGCTCGTCGTCGCCGAGCGGTTCGAGGGCGGCGAGCTGGCTGTCGAGCATCTCGGGCTTCATGAAGTGCCCGGCCCGCCCCTGGATGCGCTCGCGCAGCAGGTCGTAGGAGCCGGTGAGGTGCACGAACTGCACGGTGCCCGCCGTGTTGTCGCCGGCGGTCTCCAGCAGGTCGCGGTAGCTGCGGCGCAGGGCGCTGCACGGCACGACGGCGCTCCGGCCCGCCGCGAGCTCCGTGGCGAACCAGTCGCGGATCCCGTTGAGCCACGGCCAGCGGTCGTCGTCCTCCAGCGGATGGCCGGCGGCCATCTTGGCGACGTTCGCGGGGGAGTGGAAGTCGTCGCCCTCGGCGAACGAGGCGCCGAGCCGTCCGGCCAGGAGCGCGGCGACCGTCGTCTTGCCCGATCCGGCCACGCCCATGACGACTATCGCCCGGGGTGCGCGGTCCGTCCCGCTGCTGGCTGTTCCGCGGCTGAGCGGCCCGCTGGTTGGCTGGGCCGAGAACTTCGCTGTCTCGGTGACGTCTGTGTCCATCTCCCTATCCTCACCCATTGATGACACCATTAACGCGTGATTAATGTCACCAATGGTGGAACGGGTGATGCGGCCGCCGACGCCGCTCACGAACGCCGCACCGGGCGTGACCGCCCGGCGCCCTATTCTTGGAGGATGCCCCCAGTGCTGCACGGCCCCGTCCTCGATGCCCTGGGCCGTCGCATCACCGCAGGCGAGCTGCCTGCCGGGGCGTCGCTGACGCTGGACGGGATAGGCGCAGAGTTCGGGGTGTCGCGCACCGTGGCGCGTGAGGCGATGCGTCTTCTCGAAGCGGTCGGCCTGGTCCGTTCCGGGCCGCGCGTCGGCATCGTCGTCCTGCCGCACGACGCGTGGAACGTGCTCGACCCCCGGGTCATCGAGTGGCGGCTGGCCGGGCCCGGCCGCGCGTCGCAGCTGCGCTCGCTCACCGAGCTGCGCCAGGCCGTCGAGCCGCTCGCCGCCGCCTGCACAGCACGCGGGGCCACCGCCGCCGTCCGCGACGAGCTGGTCGGCATCGCGCGCCGGATGCGCGAGCTCGGCGAGGCGGGCAAGGGCGACGGCGAGGAGTTCCTGGCGCTGGACATCGAGCTGCACGAGCTCCTCCTGCGCTCCAGCGGCAACGAGCTGTTCAGCGCGCTCGCCGACGTCGTCGCCGTCGTCATCTCCGGACGCACCCACCTGGGCCTGATGCCCGCGTACCCGGAGCCGGAGGCGCTGGACGCGCACGAGGCGGTCGCCGCCGCGGTGGCCAGGGGTGACGGCCCGGCCGCCGAGGAGGCGATGGCGCGGATCGTTCGTGAGGTGCGCGGGGCGCTCGGCGAGAGCCGGGCGCTCAAGCCCTGACGGTCGCCCGGTCCCCGGTTCAGCGCAGCGCGGCCAGCAGCGGGAGCCGGACGGCGGGCGGCAGCGGCCCGTCGTTCGGCCGCGCGCTGATCGACCGGAGCTGCAGCGCCACGAACCGGCGCGAGGCGGCCACCGCGGCCTCACGTGAGGTGGCCCGGATGCCGGAGTTGGCCATGATCAGCATGACGAGGTCGTCCAGGACGAAGTCGCGGCGCAGGCCGCCGGCGTCCTTGGCCCGCCGGATCAGCCCGGACAGCGCCTGCAGCGCTCGGCTGCGCTCCTGGGCGAAGTCGACGGCCTGAGGGAACGCCGAGACGAACGCGGCGGTGAAGCCACGGTCCTCGGCGTGCATGGCGGACACCTGCTCGATCACCGTGCGCAGCCCGCGCCACGGGTCCGGGTCGGCGACCGCGGCGTCGACCAGCGCGTTGCAGGCCGCCATCTGCTCCCGGAACGCCTCGGTGACCAGCGCCTCCTTGGTCGGGAACCGCCGGTACAGCGTCGCCGGACCGACGCCGGCGCGGCGGGCTACCTCCCGCATCGGGACGTCGATGCCCTCCTCCGCGAAGATCGTGCGCGCCACCTGCAGGATGCGGTCGCGGTTGTCACGCGCGTCGGAGCGCAGCTCGTGCGGCGAGGGCGTGGCCACGGTCGTCGCCGCGGCCTCGGACTGGTGCTCGGTCATGTCTCTCGCTTCGCCGAAACGGACGGGGTGTTCCACTCGCGAACGTCCATGCTGCCACGTCCGAAGGCGGTCCGGCGTCCGCCATCGCCACGAGACGACCATGCACCTGCTGCCAGACCGAGCCGGATCTTGGCAGCAGGTGCATGGTCATCCCGGACGGCCGACGGGTTTTGCCGGGACGGTCAGGGATCAGTTCTGGAGCAGCACCTTGATGGCGCGCCGTTCGTCCATCGCGCGGTAGGCGTCGGCCACCTCGGCCAGCGGCAGGGTGAGGTCGAAGACCTTGCCCGGGTCGATCTCGCGCTTCCACACCAGGTCGAGCAGGTGCGGCAGGTACTCGCGCACGGGGGCGACGCCGCCACGGACGCCCTTGTTGCCCCAGAACAGCGTGTCCGTGGGCAGGTCTCCGTGCGGCACGCCGACCAGGCCGATCATGCCGCCGGGGCGTACGAGCCCCACCGACTGCGCGCGGGCCTCCTCGGTGCCCACGCACTCCAGCACGGCGTCCGCGCCGATGTCCTCGGTGAGCTCCAGGACCTTGGCGAGCCCCTCCTCGCCGCGCTCGGCGACGATGTGCGTGGCGCCGAACTCCTTCGCCACCTTCTGTCGCGACTCGTGCCGGCTCATCGCGATGATCGTCGTCGCGCCGAGCTGCGCCGCGGCGAGCACACCGCTCAGCCCGACGGCGCCGTCGCCCACCACCACGACGCTCGAACCCGGCCCGACGCCGGCGGAGACCGCCGCGTGCCAGCCGGTGCACATCACGTCGGAGAGGCTCAGCAGGCTCGGGATCAGGTCGGCGTCCGGCTCGCCCGGGGTGGCGAGCAGGGTGCCGTCCGCGTTGGGGATGCGGATCTTCTCGGCCTGGCAGCCGTCGAAGCCGCCGCCGTGCAGGCAGTTGGCCTGCATGCCCTTGCGGCACACCGCACAGGTGTTGTCGCTGTGCAGGAACCCGCCGACGACGAAGTCACCGGGCTTGACGGTCGTGACCGCGGCACCGACCTGCTCGACGACGCCCACGTACTCGTGCCCGATCGGCGTCGGCCGCTTGACCTGGGAGATGCCGCGGTAGCGCCACAGGTCCGAGCCGCACACGCAGGCGGCGACGGTCCGGATGACGGCGTCGGTGGGTTCCACGATGACGGGGTCGGGCCGCTCCTCGAAGCGGACGTCCCCAGGGCCATGAATGATTGCTCCGCGCATGTGCCCATTGTGCAGGTGCCGGGCGGTCGGCAGCTCGTCAGGTGGTCGGCAGTCCGGGCTACCGATCATTTGACGAGCTGCCGACCACCCGGCGGGCCTGTCAGGAGTGCGCGGCGCGGACCGCGTCGGCGAGCGACGTGGCCGGACGGCCCAGCAGGCGGGCGAGGTCGTCGCTGTCGGTCTCGAGGTCGCCCGCGGCGATCGAGGCGTCGAGCCCGGCGACGAAGCCCGCGGTGCCGGCGTCGAGCCCGACCTGCTGCAGCTCGGCCTGGAACTCGTCGACCGACAGGTCGCGGTAGGCCACCTTGGTCCCGGTGACGTCGCTGATCGTCGCGGCGAGGTCGCCGAGGGTGAACGCGGGCCCGCCCAGCTCGTGGACGACCTCGTCGCCCTCGTCGGTCAGCAGCGCCGCAGCGGCCGCGACGGCGTAGTCGGCGCGCGCCGCGCCCGAGATCTTGCCGTCCCCGGCCGCGCCGGCGATCTCGCCGCGCTCGAGGTACTGGCCCAGCTGTCCGGTGTAGTTCTCGTGGTACCAGCCGTTGCGCAGGATGCTGATCGGGATGCCGGACGCGCGCAGCGCCCCCTCGGTGCCCTCGTGCTCACCCGCGAGCGGGTTGGAGGTGTTCCCGGCCTTGAGGATGCCCGTGTAGGCGATGCGCCCCACGCCGGCGGCCTTCGCGGCGTCGATCACGGCGCTGTGCAGCGCGACGCGCGTGCCCGGCTCGCTGGCGGAGACGAGCAGCAGGCGGTCCACCCCGGCCAGGGCGGCGGGCAGGGTCTCGGGCCGGGCGTAGTCGCCCTCGCGGACCTGGACGCCGAGCTCCGCGAGGTCCGCTGCCTTGCTGGGCGTGCGGACGATCGCGACGACGTCCGAGGCGGGAACGCCGCGGGAGAGGAGCTCCTCGACGGCGTGGTGGCCGAGGCCGCCGGTGGCTCCGGTGACGGCGTAGGTGGTCATGACACTCTCCATTGCTTGGGTAGTTGCTAGCAGGTAGCACTAACGAATCGAAAGTACACCACATTCCCGCCGTGCGCGGTACCCTGGGTCCGTGAGCATCACCGACCTGGGATCCGACAGCCCCGCGCAGGAGCTGGTGGCGGACGTCTTCGCGCGCGACTGCGACTCGCGCGCCGCGTTCGAGGTCGTCACCTCCAAGTGGGCCTCGCTCGCGCTGCTCGCGCTCGGCGAGGGGAGCTACCGCTTCAACGCGCTGCGCCGACGGGTCGAGGGGGTCAGCGAGAAGATGCTGTCCCAGACGCTGCAGGCGCTCGAGCGGGACGGCATGGTGACGCGCGACGTCGTCACGACGATCCCGCCGCGCGTCGAGTACGCGCTGACGCCGCTCGGCGAGGGCGTCGCGAAGAAGCTGCGGGCCCTCGCGGACCTCCTCGAGGGCGCGGCGGCCGAGGGCGCCCTCGGGCAAGCTGCCGTGGAGCCGGGCGAGAAGGAGCCGGGCGAGGAGCGCGCGTAGCAGGTCGGCGTTCGGACCGATGGGCCGCGGCGTGGCGGCCCGCGCGGCCGGTCCAGCCGCTACGATCACGCGGGTGACAAACCAGGACATGATGGGCCCGGCCAAGGCTGCCGAGCCGGTCTTCGCGCCGGACGCGCACCGGCTCGACCTCGGACGGCTCGGCGCGATCACCCTCGTCGTCGGCATCCTGCTGACCGGGCCGCTCGGGTGGGCGTGCGGCTACGCGGTGGTGACCGACCCCGATCCCGTCGCCAAGGCGATAGCCGGCTTCTTCGGGCTCCTGTTCGGCGGGCTGTGCGTCCTGTTCATCGCGAACTTCTGGCGCGTGACCCGGCCCCGCGGCATCGTCGTCGACGCGGCAGGGATCTGGTTCTGGCACGGCACCTCGTGGGACCTGGTCCGGTGGACGCAGGCGGCCCGGGTCGGCCTGGCGTACGAGATGCCGCCGGAGCTGCCGACCATCGGTGGACCCGTCGCCCACCTCAAGGCGAAGCTGAGCGGCTGGCTCAAGGACCGGCTCTACGGTGCGCTGCGCATCACCGACAAGCGGGGCATCGCGCTGGAGGTCGTCCCGATGCGCGAGGACGACCTGCTCGAGCTGCCCCGCCTCAAGCGCTACCGCGCCAAGGACCCCGCACCGCTGCCCGGCCTGCCCCCGGTGCGGCTGTGCGTCGGGCTGCCCGGCGGCTACCACTCGTTCGCCGACCTCATCGGCGCGGGCGAGCGGTTCGGCGGGCACACCTGGGAGGGCTGGTTCCGCCGCCAGTGGACCGGCGGCGCGGGCCGCGGCGCACGCGAGACCGGCTGAGGTCAGCGCGTGGGGCGGGCGGGCTCGACGTCGGCCAGGTCGATGCCCCACGACTCGCGGACGAGGGCGCGGCCCGCCTCCGTGACGTCCAGGCCGCGGCCCGAGCGGTGCCTGGTGACCCAGCCGGCCGCCAGGAAGCGCGTGCCGACCGCGGAGCCGAGCGCGCCCGCCAGGTGAGGGCGCCGTTCGGTCCAGTCCAGGCACGCCCTGGTGGTGGGCCGGCGGCCGGAGACGGCGCCGTCGACGTCCACCCCGAGCTCGCGCAGCCCGACGGCGCCCGGGTCGGTCAGGGCGAGCTCGTCGCGGCCCGCGAGCCAGCCCGCCCGGAGCCAGGCGTCGGTCAGGGCGGTACCGAGCCGGCCCGCCAGATGGTCGTAGCAGAACCGGGCCGCCGCCAGATACTCCGCACGTCGGCTGCGGCGGTACCCCGAGACGGGGGCGGCGTCGGCGACCACGCCGAGGGACTCCAGGGCGGTGGCCACCTCGCGGCCCGCGAGCGAGTAGTAGCGATGCCGGCCGCGGCTCTCGCGGGTGACCAGACCGGCGTCGACCAGCACGCCCAGGTGCTCGGACGCGGTCGACGCGCTCACCCCTGCCGCCTGGGCGAGCTCGCCCGCCGGCCGCCTGCTGCCGTCCATGAGCAGGTTCAGGAACGTGGACCGCGCGGGGGTGGACAGCGCGTGGCCCAGCGCGGTGAAGTCGCGGTCCCTGGTCATGGGCCGACGGTACGGCCGGGACATTTCGGCGTCCACCGAAGCTTTCGCGACCTACGGTCCCGTCATGAACAGATCGATGAGCGCCGCGACCCACGACCTCGAGGTCCACCTGCCCGACCGCCCGGGAGCCCTCGCCGACCTCGGCCAGGCGCTCGGCGAGGCGGGGGTGAGCCTGGAGGGCGGCGGCGTGTTCACCCATGACGGCCGTGCGGTGGCGCACTACCTCGTGCACGACGGCGCCCGCGCGCTCGCGGCCGTCCGTGCGGCCGGGCTGGGCCCGGCGGCGGTGCGCGACGTGGTGCTCGCACGCCTGGACCAGGAGGTGCCCGGCCAGCTCGGTACGCTCGCACGCCGGCTGGGCGACGCCGGGGTCAACGTGCTGGTCCAGTACAGCGACCACGTCGGCAACCTGGTGCTCCTGGTCGCCGGCGAGGACGTGCCCGCCTGCCGGGACGTCGTGGCACGGTGGGAGAGCGACCGGCTCACCGCCCGCGGCCGGCGCGCAGCCGGCCGATGACCGTCCAGGTGAGCATGCGTGCCATGCGCAGCGGGCCGTAGCGGACGCCCGTGACGAACGGCGCCTCGCCCCGCAGCACTGCCTCGGCTCCGCCGTCGACGAACAGCACCTGGCCGGTGGTGAACGCGGCGTCCGGCGACAGCGGCCAGGCGATGGCCGCGGTGACCGGCTCGACCGGACCCGGCATGCCGAGTGGCTGCGGCAGGGCATCCTGGAGCACGCGGGTCGTCGCGTCGTCGGTGAGCATGGTGCGGCGGGCGGTCTCCGTCTCGACGATGCCTGGTGCCACCGCGTTGAGGAGGATGCCGGCACCGGCCCAGTCCTCGTGGACGGCGCTCCGTCGCAGCCACCGGTTCAGCGCGATCTTCGTCGACCGGTAGACCACCGACCCGCGGCCGCGTGCGGCCAGGCGGTCCGCGACCGCCCGGGCGCGGTGCTCGTCGCCGGCGAGGCAGGCGTCGACCAGGTCGGTGTCGCCCGCGGAGAGCGACGACGCGGAGCTCACGACCACCGCGCGCGGGTCGGGCCCACGTGCCAGAACGTCGCGCAGGGCCGTGAGCAGGGCGAGCGTGCCGAAGTAGTTGAGCCCGACGGCGATGCCCGGCTCCCCGCTGCCCGCGACGAGGGCCACGCCGTCGATCCCCGCCGGAGCGAGGTCCCGGACCCGGCTGACGGCGAGGACCCGGCCCGCGGTGGTGGTGAGGTCGGCGTGGACGTCGGCGGCCGGGCCGATGCCGCAGCGGATCACGCGTGCGCCGACGGTCTCGAGCCGGTCGGCGGTTGCGGCTCCGATCCCGGAGTCGGTGCCGGTGACGACGTAGGTGCGACCGGTGTGCTCGGGCATGGTTCCTCCGGGACGGGGCGGGATCGGCTGCACCGAGAACAGGTGCACTAGTGCATCAATACACTAGTGCACTGTTCGGTATGATCGGAAGATGAGTGAGCGAGCAGGCGTCCGGGACCGCAAGCGCGCCGAGACCCGCGCCGCCATCGTGCGCGCGGCGACCGGCCTGTTCCTCGAACGGGGCGTCACCAGGACGTCGATAGACGACATCGCCGCCGGGGCGGGTATCGCGCGCCGAACGTTCTTCCTGCACTTCCCGTCGAAGGAGGACGTGCTCTTCCACTACCTGGAGAGCCACGTCCGGCGCGCGGCCGGTGTGCTGGACGCCCTGCCCGCGGAGGCGCGCCCGGAGCAGGGGGTGAGCGCCGTCATGGCGGAGCTCGTCGAGCTCTTCGCGGACCCGGGCGCCGGTGCGGACGCGCTGGCCGACCTGCGCGCCGAGCTCGTCACCGCGTCGCGCGGCCTGCCGGCATCGCTCGTCGTCCGGCTGCAGCGAGCGCAGGCCGACCTGGTCGAGGCCTTGCGGGAGAGGTTTCCCGAACCTGCCGGCTGGCCGCTGCTGTCCGCGCACCTCGGTGCCTGCATGGGCGCCGCGGCCGCGGCGGCGGTCGCCGTCGAGCGACCCGAGGCGCGGGCGGGCGCCATCCGGGACGCCGTCGAGCGCGCGAGCGCCGGATTCGGCGCGGCGTCCACGGCGTAGCCCGACGGGCGCGGCCGGGGGGGATCAGCGGGCGTCGACCCCCACCAGCTCTGCCGAGCGGTCCCACAGCCGGCGGGCGAGGTCGGCGTCGCGGGCCTGGGGGTTGACGCGCCGGGTGACACGACCGCCCTCGTAGTACGCGCCCGACTGCCAGTCGGCGCCGGGCTCCGTCCGCGCGAATCGGACCAGCTGCGCGGCGCCCTTCTCCGGCGTGGCCAGGACCATCTTGCCGATCCGGCTCTGGTAGAGGGGCCGGAAGAAGCTGGTGCTCTCGGCGCCGAAGTTGGTCGCGACGCCGCCCGGGTGGAAGGCCGCTGACGACAGGCCGCGGTCGTGGAAGCGCCGGTGCAGCTCGGTGGTGAACAGGATGTTCTCGAGCTTCGCCGTGCCGTACGCCCGGTGCGCACTGAAGTCCCGGTCGTGGTCCAGGTCGTCGAGGTCGAGGTGCCCGAAGAGCCGGGCGCCCACGCTCGACGTCTGGATGACGGAGGCGCGGCTGGCGAGGAGCTTGTCCAGGAGCAGGCCGGTCAGCAGGAACGGCGCGAGGTGGTTGACCTGGAGCGTCCGCTCGTGGCCGTCGACGGTCTTGGTGCGGTCGCCGCCGAGGATGCCGCCGGCGTTGTTCGCCAGGACGTCGATGCGCGGGTAGGCGTCGTCGAGCTCGGTGGCCAGGCGGCGCACGTCGGCGAGATCCGTGAAGTCGGCGACGAAGTGCTCCCCGCCCACCTCGCGGGCGACGTGGGCGGTCTTCTCCGGTGAACGCCCGACGACGGCGACACGGTGGCCGGCGGCGCTGAGCAGCCGGGCCGCGGCGGCGCCGATCCCGTCGCTCGCGCCCGTGATGACGATGATCTTGGGGGAGGTGGTGTCCATATTGCACAGCATGTAGCGAGTGGCACAGTGTGTCAATAGCGACGCATCGTGTAATCTCTCGCGGTATGGACCAGGCGCACACCGACCAGGCACGCACCGGCCTCCGGGAACGCACCCGCCGGGCGATCCAGAAGGAGATCACCGAGGCCGCGGAGCGGCTGTTCGTCGAGCGCGGGTACGAGGCGACGACGATCGGGCACATCGCCGAGGCCGTCGGGATGTCGCGCCGCACCCTCTACCGGTATTTCTCCACCCGCGAGGACGTGGTGCTCGCCAAGCTCGACGTGGTGGGCGACGAGGTGCTCGCGGCGCTGCGCGAACGGCCGGTGGGCGAACCGGTCTGGACCGCCCTGCGGCACTCGTTCGACGGGATGATCGCGCACCTCGACCACGCGGGGTCCACCGGTCTCGCGGCGCCGATGCAGCGCATCATCCTCGAGACGCCGGGCCTGCGCGCGCGGTACCTGGAGAAGATCGAGCGGGTCGAGAGCGCGGCGGAGCTCGTCCTGCGGGAGCGCGCCGACGCTGCGGGCAAGCCGTGGGGCGTTGACGACCCGACGCCGCGCGCCGTCGTCGCGGCCGCGCTGGGCTGCGTCCTGGCCGCGGAGCACGCGTGGCTCGCCGGCGGCGCGACGCAGACGATGGCGGTGCTCGTCGACCGGGCGATGGCCGCCGTCGGGCCGCGGGACTGAACGGCGCGCCGCTCCGGCCGCAGGCCTGAGTCCGGCGCCTCGGGTTCGAATCGTTTCTCCGGCGGGCCTCGACCATTGAGCTGACATTTATTTGCGGACGAGTCGCGCCGTTCTGACCTGCGCAATTGCGGCGCATTAAATGCATACGAATCCGATATAGCGGATAAATTGGTTGTCAGCGCCGTCCAGCGTGATCACACTCGGTGTCGGGTCATTTCTCAGGAAACACCAACGCGGGGGTTGGCGATGTCCGAGGCACGTCTGCACGACCTGGTGATCACGCGATTGGAACGGCGCTGGCTGGGAGCCGCGGTCGCCGTCGGCTTCGCGGCATCGCTGCTGATCGCCGTCGGACCGCAGGAGGCCGCCGAGGCCGCTCCGGACGTGCCGTCGGCAACGGCAGGCCAGGGGCCGACCGACCGGCCGATGCCCGACGGGGTGCGTCGCTCCACCGCGCTGCCGGAGGACGAACGCCCGCCCGTGGTCCCGGAGGCGGTGTCCGCCGGCGGCGACGCGACGGAGGTCACCGCGGGGGAGTGGCGGGCGCTCACCGCGCCTGCCCGGCCGCTCACCGCCCCCGGCAGCTTCGACGAGCTGGACCTACGCCCGGGCTTCCTGCTCGGCGATACCTCGGTGGTCCTCTACTTCTCCGGTGGGGACGTCGACCCGGACTGGACCCACGCCGTCGTGCGGCTGTACGAGGGTGACGACCAGACCGAGCAGGAGTCGGTGCGTCTCACCCGTGCGGAGCTGGAGGGGCCGCGGTTCTGCGGCACCGCCGAGTTCTGCCGCAGCTTCGGCACGGAGGACGGCTGGGAGCTCGAAGAGGACAAGGACTACTTCGTCACGGTCGCGGCAGTGCTGCCCGGCGGCGACGAGGCGGTCTCGGAACCCTCGGGCGAGGCCAGGCCGCGTGCGACGATCCTGCCGCCGAGCATCCCGGACGACCAGGCAGCGGGCTGCGGGTGCGAGAACGCGCTTGCCCCGACCGCCGGCGGACAGGCGCAGCGCGGCGTGGGCGTCAACACCGGCACCGGCGCGTTCGTGCGGGTCGAGCGGGACATGCAGATGGCGTCCTTCGGCATCCCGTTCGCCAGCGCGCGCACGTACTCCTCGGCGAACAACCGCCAGGGCCCGTTCGGCGTCGGCTGGGCGTGGTCCTACGACATGCGCGTCACCGAGACGGACGACGGCGTCATCGTGCGCGCCGAGGACGGCGCCGAGGCGCTCTACACCCCGGACGGGGACGGATACACGCGCCCGCCGGGCGTGCGGTCGGACCTGCGGCGGGACGGCAACGGCTGGGAGCTGGTCACGCCGCAGCAGGTGAGGTACGAGTTCGGGGCGACGGGGCGGCTCGGCGCCGTGCTCAACCCGCGGGACGACGGCGTCCGGCTTGCCTACGTCGAGGTCGACGACAAGGGCAAGGACGAGGACCGCGACGAGGTCAGGATCACCGACGCCTCGGGGCGCACCGCCGTCGCGCACCTCGTGGACGGGCTGATCGAGAAGCTCTCGCTCCCGGACCGCCGCCATGTGCGGTTCGAGTACACGGACGGCCTGCTCGCCGAGGTCGAGGACGCCCGCGGGAACGAGTGGCGGTACCGGTACGAGGCCGAGGGCCGGCTCGCGCAGGTGGTCGACCCGCACGACGTGGTCATCGTGCACAACATGTACGGCGCGGGCGGCCGCGTGGTCGCGCAGCGGGACGGCGTCGGCGCGGAGATGACGTTCGCGTGGGACGGCGACAAGCAGGAGGCGCGCAGCACCGACGCGGACGACGTCTCCATCTATGACGGCTACCACGGCAACGTGCTGATCTACAGCCAGCGCAGCACGGGCGACGCCGACAACCACCGCTACAACCGGCGCCTCGACCGCAACCTCGTGGTCAACGGCAACCAGTACCAGCACGTGGTGGAGTTCGACACGAAGGGCAACCCGACGCAGGCCGTGGCCCCGCAGGGCTTCGACGAGAAGACGAAGTACGACGACCGCAACAACCCGATCGAGTACACGGACGCCAACGGCAACGTCTGGAAGAACACCTACAACGAGTTCGACGAGCTGGTCCGCAGTGTCGACGCCGAGGGCAACGACATCACGCACGCCTATGACGACCGTGGTCTGCGGACCTCCACGACCGACCAGCGGGACAAGGTCACGCGGTACGAGTACCTGCCGGACGGCGACGAGAACGCCGGGCTGCTGTTCGCCGTCGTCTCGCCGGAGGGGCGCCGCACCGAGTTCTCCTACGATCGGACCGGGCGCCAGGTGGCGCAGACGGACCCGCGCGGCACCGCCGACCCACGGCAGCGGCGGCACTACACGACAGTGACGCGGTACGACGAGCAGGACCGCGTGGTCGAGGTCGAGGAGCCCGGCAAGCTCCGCGGCTGGCGCACCGTGTACGACGACGTCGGGCGGCTCGCCCACGAGATCACGCCCGAGGGTGTCGTCAGCGAGTACGACTACCTCGACAACGGCCTGCAGTCGCGCGTCGACGCGGGCGGCCGGGTGGTGACCTTCGCCTACACGGACGCCGGTCGGCGCGCGTCCGAGAGCGTGCGGATGAAGGGCGAAGACCTGACGACGTCGTACACGTACGACGCGAAGGGCCTGGTCAAGACGGTGACGTCGCCGCGAGGCAACGTGCAGGGCGCGAACAAGGCGGACTTCACCACCGAGTACTTCTACGACGCCAACGACAACCCGATCCGGATGCGCATGCCGTACCCGGGCGGCGGGCACACGGACCGGGACATCAAGGTCGACGCGCTGGACCGCACGACGGCGTCGATCAACGAGCTGAACAAGACTTCCAGCTTCGAGCGGAGCAACACCGGTCAGGTCGACTCGGTCACGGACACCAAGGGCCGTACCACCCGGATGGGGTACGACAAGAACGGGCGGCAGACCGAGCGGACGGACTCGGGGAACAAGACGACCCGCACCGAGTACGACGCGGCGGGCAACAAGATCAAGGAGATCTCGCCGACCGGCGGGATCACCACCTACGCGTACACGGACGACGGCCTGCTCGCCTCGGTGACGGAGCCGCGCGGCAACGTGGAGGGTGCGGACAAGAACCGGTTCACCACGCGGTACGAGTACGACCTCGCGGGGAACCGGGTCCGGGAGATCGACCCGCTCGGCAACACGACGTCGACGAAGTACGACGCGAACAACCGGCCCACCGAGCGCACCGATGCGCGCGGGGGGACCACCTTCTACGCGTACCGCGACGACGACCAGATCAGCCATGTGCGGCAGCCTGACGCGCCGAGGCTGCCCCTGTTCTCGCAGGCCTTCGCGACGGTGCTCGCCTACGACGACGACGGCCGCGTGGTCGGGGTGCGGGACCCGCAGGGTGGGCGCACGCGGGTGGCCTACGACGATGCGGGACGTGCCGCCACCACCACCGACCCGCTGGGCCGGACCACGCACATCGGCTACGACGCCGAGTCCAACGCGGTCTCGAGCATCACCACCGACCGCCACGAGGACCTGGACGACCTGACGGAGGGCGAGCGGGCGGAGCGGACGATCACGTCGGTCTACGACCTGCGCAGCCGCCTGACGAGCCAGCGGATCGGGTCCGCCGGCCCGGAATACACCTACGGCTATGACGCGAAGGACCGGACGACGTCGTACGGCGACCCGCTGGGCGTGCGCACGGTGACGTACGACGACGAGGACCAGATCACCAAGGTGGTCCGCGAGGAGCCGAACCAGACCACCGAGACCTTCACCTACGGGTACGACCAGCGCGGCAACATCACCGAGCGGACGTATCCCGACGGCACCCAGATCACCTCCACGTACGACGACGACTCGCGGCTCGCCTCCACGACGGCGTCCGGTGGTTCCACGGGCGGCCAGGTCGCGAAGTGGGAGTACGCGTACGACGTCGCCGGGCGCCGGACATCGACCACCCTGCCGGCGTCGACGGGCCTCATCGAGGAGCGGAGGTACGACGACGCCGGCCGGCTCACGTTCATCGGCACGGAACGCACGGGCGAGCCGGTCGACGGGGTGCAGGACCCGGTGTCCGCGTTCGACCTCACGCTCGACCCGGTGGGCAACCCGACCCAGGTCCGGACGACGCGCGGCGGCGTCACGGAGGCCGTGGCCTACGCGTACGACGACGCCAACCGGGTGACCACTGCCTGCTACGCGGCGCAGGAGTGCGACCGCCACAGCAAGGACGCGGGGCGGATCTCGTACGAGTACGACCTGCTCGGCAACCGGACCGAGCAGAAGCGGTCTGGCTCGGCGGGCAACGACGTGACGCGCTACTCGTACGACGACGCGAGCCAGCTGACCAGGGAGCTCACGGTCGGCAAGGAGGGCGCCGAGCGCAAGGACTACGAGTACGACGTGCGCGGCAACCAGACCCGCGCGGGCGACGACCGGCTGAAGTACAACCTCGACAACACGCTGGCCGAGGCGAACGTCGGTGGCGTGGTCACCCGGTACACGTACGACGCCACCCGCATGCGCCTCGACGCCATCTCGGGCATCGGGGCCGGTGCCTCGACACGGCACTGGGCCTGGGACACGAACGGCTCGCTGGAGAACATCGCCGTCGACTCGGTGACCGGTGCGAGCGGGGCGGTGATGAGCCGGCAGGCGTTCGCCTACGGGCCGACCGACGAGCCGCTGGCCCTGCTCGAGACGCAGGGTGGCGCACACGTGTACACCCACGACTGGCTGGGTGGCGTGGCGAACATGCTGTCGCTGGACGGGCAGGTCGAGGAGGGCTACGACTACGACCCGTTCGGGAACCCGAGGCAGGGGGCGACGCTCGCGGGAGCCGTCGCCGAGAAGGCAGGGGGTGCGGCGCAGGACGATGAGGCTCCGGCGGCCGAGGGCGCCGAGCCGAAGGCGGAGCTGAAGAACCCGATGCGGTTCGCCGGCGCGTACCTCGACCCGACGACGGGCGAGGGCAACTACGCGATGCGTGCCCGGAACTACGACCCGGGCACGGGGCGGTTCTCGTCGATGGATCCGGCCGGAGCACGGCCGATCGGCTCCTCGCCGTACGCGTACGCGGCCAACAACCCGCTGGTCTACACGGACCCGACGGGCGAGATCGAGGAGGCCGGGCCTACCGGCGGTAGCACCACCTCCAACCCGAACGACCCCGGCGCGGAGGTGGAAGGGCCGAGCGCCGAGGACGTGGCGAAGGCGCAGCAGCTCGAGTCGAAGTCGATGCTGGACGTCATCCTGGAGGCCGGCGGGCAGGTCCTCATGGAGTTCCTGGGGATCACCGATCTCATGGACTGCCTCGACGGGGATCTCGGCGCCTGCGTGATGCTCGTGGTCGGCGCACTTCCGTGGGGCAAGATCTTCAAGGCGGCGAAGATCGGCGAGGCCATCTACAAGGCCGGCAAGGCCGTGATGACCTTCTCCAGCGAGCTGAACTGGGCCAAGCAGATCCTGTCGGGCGCCAAGAAGGCGAAACAAGCGGCAGAGGCGGCGAAGGCCGCCGCCGCGAAGGCGGCGAGAGAGGCCGCCGCGAAGGCGGCCAAGGCGAAGGCCGCGGCAGACGCCAAGATCAAGCAGCTGGCGGCGGAGGCGAAGGAGCGAGCACGAGCGCAGGCGGCCAAGAAGAAGGCCGACACCACGGGTAAGGGGGACTCGGCCAAGGCGGACTCGCCGAGCCCGGGCTGCAACAGCTTCTTGCCCGGCACCTTGGTCCTGCTCGCGGATGGTTCCCGAAAGCCGATCGAGGACCTCGAACCAGGCGACGAGGTGCTCGCGGCCGACGAGGACACCGGAGACCGGTCGGGTTCACGCCTGGTCACCGCGCATGTCACCGGCAGTGGCGAGAAGACTCTGGTCACAGTCACGATCCGGGAGCGCGACGGGGACAAGCAGAAGATCGTCGCCACGGACGGACACCCGTTCTGGGATCCCGAGGACCGGGCCTGGGTGGACGCGGTCGACCTCCGGTCGGGCGACTGGCTCAAGACGAGTGCTGGCACCTGGGCCCGAGTCGCGGACGTCGACGTCGAGCACGAGCGCGCGGTGGTGCACAACCTCACGGTGGATCGGGACTCCACCTACTTCGTGAGTGCGGGCGACGGCGCGGAGGACGCCGGACTCCTGGTGCACAACGCGAAGTGCAGCGGCGCGAACCTGGGGCGGAACCTTGGTAGTTCCGGGCTCCCCGCCGACGTCCACCCGCAGGCTCACCACATCGTTCCGTGCGCATGCGGCACGCGCGCTCCGAACGCCGCTGCGATCATGAACCGCCACGGTATCGACCTGAACGCCGCGGAGAACGGGGTCTGGATGACTCGTCGATCGCACCAGCGGACGTTTACGGGGGACTATTACGACTACATCGACCAGCAGGTCGTCGATGCCGACGCGGTCGGTGGCAAGCAGGGTGTGCTGGACTTCCTCGCCGCGACCAAGTCGCAGCTGGCGGGAATGTCTCAGGCATCCCTGGACGAAGGGTGGGCCTGGGACTAGTGGATGACGTGGCCGACTACCGAGCGGACGGACCGGTCGACGACAAGGAGCCAGCCGTCTTCGGCGTCGAGAAGATGGCGAACGAGTACGGGGTCGTGTACGCGGACCAGAGCGCGTTTCCTGGACCGCCCGCGTGGGAGCACGACTGGCAGGAGCCGTACCCGGTATTCAGCGACAGGGTGGTTCTCGAGCGCGAGCCCGGCGAGCTTGCCGACCTTCCGGATTTTGTGCGGTGCCCGCAGATCTGGCACTTCGCGTGCACCGAGAGGGCGGTCGACGTTCTTCGTCAGGTCTGTGGACGGGATATCAACGTCTTCGGTCACGGTGTGGTTGGTGACGTGGAGCTGTCATTCGTCCAGGTGGTCGGAACCGCGTCCAGGATCGACCGCGAGAAGTCCGTCGTCGACAGCTTTCCGACGTATGAGCTGGTGCAGTGGCCGGCGTTCTACGACGAGGATCTGCCCGGGCTCGGAGACAGGCTGTTCACGTTGCCCGGGCGGCAGTTCACCGGGGTGTTCGCCGGTTCGGCAGTTCGCGCGGCGATCACCGGAGCAGGGCTGACGGGGCTGAGGTTCGTCCGGGTGTAGTGCGGAGTCCGCCGACCGCGCGACGTCGACTACGCGACGTCGACGTGCTTGCGGGCCGACTCCATGAAGGCGAAGACGCTCTGTCGGGACGTGTCGCGGAGGCGCGCGAACTCTTCCCGTTCGAGGTCGGGCTTGATCCGGTCCACGTCCGTGAGCGCTTGCCTGCCCAGCTCGATCAGGTCACGGGACTCCGTGATCAGCTCGACCCGGAACAGTGCCTCCTGCGCTGTGGTGAACAGCCGGTAGGTCTCATAGCGGAGCGTCTCGGGGTCGGCGCCGTCGCGTTGGTCGTGAATGGAGTACCAGCGGTCCTTGGAGGTTCGACGCAGGTTGATGAGCGCCCCGCCGAACGCGGTGTACGCGCTGACCCGCTCCTGGCGCAGGCGCTCGTTGCGCTCGAAACGTTCGGCGTCCGCCCGGTTCCGGCGCTGGAAATAGTGCGTCGCGAGCGAACCGAGCAGTGTGCCGACGACGGCGACCACGCTGGTCACGATGATTTCCACGAGCCGAAGCCAACCATGACGGGGCGTCGTTGAGAAGCGGACCTCTCGCCAGGCGTGGAGCGGGTGCTGCGGCGCGCGTCAGGGCCCTCGGGGCGACAGGTACTGAACAGGCCATGTTGCTGTCAGTAGACGATGTCTACTCTCGGCAACACAGTTGAGGCGTGTGGGCTCTACCTCGGCCGCCGGGCTCAGCCCGCCGCCGGCGCCGCCAGGCGGTCCAGGGCCGCGACCACGAGTGCCTCGACGCCCGTCTCCAGCGTCGGGTGGGGCACCGGCGCGAACCGCGGGGAGTGGTTGGAGGGGATGTCCCGGTCCGTCGTCCCTGCGGCGAACGCCGCCCGGTAGGCGGCCGGGTCCCAGCCGCCCAGCAGCCAGTACACGATCGGCACGCCGACGGCGGTGGCCAGCAGCCCGACGTCCTCGCTGCCCGCGACCGGGCCGGGGTCGATGACCCGCTCCGCGCCGAAGCGGGCGGCGAGGACGCCTCGCGTGCGCTCGGTCTCGACCGGGTCGTTGACCACTGGCGGGAACGAGTCGCCGGCGGTGATCGTCGGCGGCTCCGGCGCGCCCGCAGCGGCCGCCTCGCCCTGCGCTATGCGCTCGATGGCGGCCAGGACCCGGGCCCGCACCGCCTCGTCGTAGGAGCGGACGTTCACGCCGAGGTACGCGTCGTCGGGGATGATGTTCTCCTTCGTCCCGGCGCGCAGCGTCCCGACGGTGACGACGGCGGCGTCGCCGGCCGCGACCTCGCGCGAGACGATGGTCTGCAGCCGCATCACCGTCGACGCGGCCATGACCACCGGGTCGACGGTCGCCTCCGGCCGCGACCCGTGGCCGCCCTGTCCGACGAGCCGGATGTTCAGGACGTCGGTGCCGGCGAACGCCGGTCCGGCGTGGACGCCGAGCAGGCCCGCCGAGACGGGCGCCACGTGCTGCCCCAGCACGATGTCGGGGCGGGGCACCAGGTCGTACAGGCCGTCGTCGATCATGGCGCGGGCGCCGCGGCCCAGCTCCTCCGCGGGCTGGAACACGACCACGAGCGTGCCCGACCAGGCCGACCGGCCCCTGGCCAGCAGGTCGGCCGCACCGAGCAGGGCGGCGACGTGCACGTCGTGCCCGCATGCGTGCATGACGCCGGACTCGACCCCGTCGGCGGTGGTGGCGCGCACGGTGCTGGCGTACGGGAGGCCGGTCTCCTCGGTGACGGGCAGGGCGTCCATGTCGGCGCGGAGCAGCACGCACGGGCCGTCGCCGTTGCCGAGCACGCCCGCGACGCCGGTCCCGCCCAGGCCGGAGTGCACCACGTACCCGAGGGTCGCGAGCCGCTCGGCGGCGACGGCCGCTGTGCGGTGCTCCTCGAAGGAGAGCTCGGGGTGCTGGTGCAGGTCGACATAGGTGTCGTACAGCTCCTGCCGCAGCCCGCCGAGCGGCGCAAGAACGGCATCGACCCCTGCGGGCACCCCTGAATGTGTCATACGCCCACGATCCCACCGGCGAGCGCGGACTGCGCGGGCCGGACCGGGTGATCGGCAAGATGTCAGGTGGTCGGGGGGCCCGGGGGGCCCCCCCCACACGGAAAAACCAAAAACCACACC
>NZ_JBFAKY010000054.1:0-25937 GCF_040656015.1 Promicromonospora sp. NPDC050249
GAGGTAGGCGATCGCGCCGACGACGGCGGTGGTCAGCGCCGCGTAGAGCGACCGAAGTCAGCCAGCCGTCAGTTCTTGCGGTACTCCCACGGGCTGTCCACCGGGCGCAGCGTCTCCCAGTCCGAGGCCCGCCCGATCGCCGCAGCGAGCACCCCCGCGATCGTCGCCGCGTTGTGCAGCTTGCCCGCGAGCGCCAGCGCCGCGGCTTCCTCCAGCGGCACGGGGACGACGACCATGTCGGCCTCCTCGGCCTCCCGGGTGTGCAGCTCGTCGTCGGGCACCGGCGTGAGGTCGCGGGCCAGGTAGACGCGCACCGCCTCGTTGCTGCCGCCCGGCGTGGGCAGCAGGTCGAGCAGCACGTCCCAGGTGGCGGCGGACATGTCCGCCTCCTCGGCCAGCTCGCGGGCCGCCGCCACGTGCGGGTCCTCGCCGTCCAGGTCGAGCAGGCCGGCGGGCGCCTCCCAGAGGAACGCGCCGACAGGATGCCGGTACTGGCGCAGGAGCAGGACGTCGCCGTCGTCGTTCAGCGCCACCACGACCACCGCGCCCGGGTGGTCCACGTACTCCCTGCGGACGATCCCGCCCGCCTCGCCCAGGTCGACCTCGTCCGAGACCATGTCGACCACGAAGCCCTGGAACGGGACGTCCAGCCGACGCGCCGGGCGCGGGTCGATGACGTCCGTGACCTCGTCGCTGCTCATGCTCCCGCGGCCTGCTTCTCGAGCGCGGCCGCGATCAGGCCCGAGAACAGCGGGTGCGCGCGGGTGGGGCGCGACTTGAACTCGGGGTGCGCCTGCGTGGACACGTAGTACGGGTGCAGGTCGGCCTGGAGCTCGACGAACTCGACGAGCGACGAGTCGGGCGACGTGCCGGAGATCAGCAGGCCCGCCTCCTCCAGCTCGGCGCGGTAGGCGTTGTTCACCTCGTAACGGTGGCGGTGCCGCTCGGTCACCTTCTCGCTGCCGTACGCCTTGGCCACCACGGAGCCCGGGGCGAGCTGCGCCTCGTAGGCGCCCAGACGCATGGTGCCGCCCAGGTCCCCCTCACCGTCGACGATCGCCTTCTGCTCGATCATCGTCGCCACCACGGGGTGGCTGCTGTTCGGGTGGAACTCGGTCGACGACGCGTCCGCCCAGCCCAGCACGTTGCGCGCGTACTCGATGACCATCGACTGCAGGCCAAGGCAGATGCCGAGGGTCGGCACGAGGTTCTCGCGCGCCCAGCGCAGCGCCCCGACCTTGCCGTCGATGCCGCGCACGCCGAAGCCGCCGGGCACCAGGATCGCGTCGACACCCTCGAGGGAGGCCTGAGCGCCCTCCGGCGTCTGGCAGTCGTCGGCCGCGACCCAGCGGATGCCGACCTTCGCGTCGTTCGCGAAGCCGCCGGCCCGCAGCGCCTCGGTCACGGACAGGTACGCGTCGGGCAGGTCGATGTACTTGCCGACCAGCGCGACCTCGACGTTGTGCTCCGGCTCGTGCACGCGCTCCAGGAGCCGGCTCCAGCCGTCCCAGTCCACGTCGTGGAAGGGCATCCCGAGGCGGCGCACCACGTAGGCGTCCAGGCCCTCGGAGTGGATGACGCGCGGGATGTCGTAGATCGACGGGGCGTCGGCGCAGTTGATCACTGCCTCGGTGTCGACGTCGCACATCAGCGCGATCTTGTTCTTGATGCCCTGCGGCACCGCGCGGTCGGAGCGCAGCACGATCGCGTCCGGCTGGATGCCCACGGTGCGCAGCGCGGCGACGGAGTGCTGCGTCGGCTTGGTCTTCAGCTCGCCGGACGGGCCGATGTAGGGCACCAGCGACACGTGCAGGAAGAACACGTTGTCGCGGCCGAGCTCGTGCCGCACCTGACGCGCGGACTCGAGGAACGGCTGCGACTCGATGTCGCCGACCGTGCCGCCGATCTCGGTGATGATCACGTCGACGGCGTCGGAGGCCTGCTCGCGCATCCGGAACTTGATCTCGTCGGTGATGTGCGGGATGACCTGCACGGTGTCACCCAGGTACTCGCCGCGGCGCTCCTTCGCGATGACGCGGGAGTACACCTGGCCGGTCGTCACGTTGGACGAGGCAGGAAGCTCGATGTCGAGGAACCGCTCGTAGTGCCCGATGTCCAGGTCGGTCTCGGCACCGTCCTCGGTGACGAAGACCTCGCCGTGCTGGAACGGGTTCATCGTGCCGGGATCCACGTTGAGGTAGGGATCCAGCTTCTGCATCGTGACGCTGAGGCCACGTGAGCGCAGAAGTCGGCCGAGTGACGACGCCGTCAGACCCTTGCCGAGAGAGGACGCCACACCACCGGTGACGAAGATGTGCTTGGTCGGCGTGGAGGCGCCGGACCGCTGACGGGACTGGAGGCTGTTTCGGTGTTCGACCACGGAACTCCACCCTATCCGAGGTGCGGCGTGCTCGTGGTGTTAGAACCAGCACACGCGCTGAATCTGTCGGGGATCGTCGGTTTGATTCGGGTCGAGTCTGCCCCCGTCGAGCCCATCGCGCTCGCTGTGTCAGGACTTCCGGGAGAACTTCCCCCGCAGCCCGCCCAGACGCGGGCCGACGGCGGCACGCAGATCACGATCGAGCAGCACGGCGAGCAGGAGCGTGACGCACGCGGCCAGCAGACCGACGGTCAGCCCGAGGCCCAGCTCGACGGCGAACCCGCCCGCGTCAGGTGGCACCTCCGGGTGCGGCGCGGTCGCGAACCCGCCGAAGGGCATGCCCTGCGGCGACAGCCACGCGGGCACCGCCCATCCGACGGCTGCGCCGGCCCCCGTGGCCACCACGAGCACCAGCAGCGCCCGCCAGACGCCCCGCAGCGCGTCCGGGCCCAGGTGCCTGCGTACGGCCAGGAGCAGGCCCAGTCCGGCCACGATCATCCCGGCGGTTCCGACAGCCCCCAGGACCGCCATGACGTCGTTCCGCAGCGCGTAGTCGAAGCACCCCGGCGCGGCACAGCCCCTGTCCGCCGGTCGGCCGGCGAACAGCACCGGCAAGAGGGCAGCGCCCATCGCCGACACGCCCCACCCGCTCGCGGTGGCGATGACGGCGGCCCTGCCGTGGTCGACGGCGTACAGCGCCCGCGACAGGTGCAGGATCAGCGCGAAGCCGACGAGCCCCGGCGCCAGCGCGACGAGTCCGACGGCCATGCCTGGGGCGTCGCCCAGCACGATGACGTCGAAGACCCGCTCGACGTACGGCGCGGCGGCCATCAGCGCGGCGACACCGGCGGCCGTCACGAGCAGGAGGCTGCGGGTGGTGCGCGCGACGAGTGAACGCAGCTCGTCGAGGCGGCCTGCCGACGCGTGCTCCGCGAAGTGCGGGAACGCGCTGGTCGCGATGGGGAACGCGAGGACGGCGTACGGCAGCAGGTAGACCTGCTGGGCGTACAGGTAGACCGAGAGCGTGCCGTCGCCCCCCGCCGCGTTGGCCGCGCGCAGCGTCAGGAACACGGAGAGCTGCTGGACCACCAGGGCGCCCACGCCCGCGAACGCGAGGCGCGCGGCCCGGGGGCCCTCCCCCGACGGGAACCGCAGCGTGGGCCGCAGCCGCAGCCCGGTGCGCCACACGGGCACGACGAGCGGTAGCGCCAGGAACAGGACGCCGACCGTCGTCCCCCATGCCAGCCACTCCAGCGCCCGGCCGGACAGCTCGGCGACCTGCCGCTGGTCACCGTTCGCCAGCGCGCCGAAGACCGCGTAGACCACGATCACGACGAGGCTGGAGATCAGCGGCGCGAAGGACGGCCAGAAGAACCGCTTGTGGGCCTGCAGGATGCCGCCCAGCACGACGGCCAGGCCGTAGAGCGGCACCTGCACGGCGAACACGCGCAGGAAGGCCGTGGCGACGTCCACGTCCACCGGATCGGTCAGGCCGGTCAGGCCGATGATCGGGCGCGCCAGGAGCGCCATCAGCCCGGCCAGCGGCACCAGCACCACCAGCGTCCAGCCCAGGAGCGCGGAGGCGATCCTCGACGCCTGCTCCTTCGAGGCGGCGGTTCCGTCGGCCGTGAACGCCGCCCGGCTCAGCGGCCCGGCGAGCAGCGGCACGACGGCGCCGGCGAGCGCACCGCCAGCGGCCACCTCGAACAGCAGGTTGGGCAGCTGGTTGGCGGAGTTGAAGACCGTACCGACGCCGTCGGACCCGAGCCATGCACCCTGCCCGAGCCAGCGGCCGAAACCGACGACGCGGCTCGCGAGGGTGACGACGGTGACGAGCAGCGCGGCGCTCGCCAGGGTTCTGACGCGACTCACGCGCCCGGGGAACCCATGGGGTCGGAGGCAGAGGTCGACCGCACGCCGCTCCCGCTGGTCGGCTCCGGGGCGACCAGCGGTGCCGGCTCGACCGGCCGCCTACCGAGCATGTCGATCTTGTTCAGCCACTCGTTCCCCGCGATGACCTTGGAGAAGCTGACCTTCTCGGAGGCCAGCATCAGCCCGACCACACCCGCGAGCGCCGTCCACCGCACCGCGCGGGACGTGCCGAACGCGATCTGGCTGCCGACGAGCGCGCCGAGCGCGTTGGCGCCGCCGTCGCCCAGCATGTCCTGCTCCCCCAGGTCACCGGGGGCCGCCGCCGCCGCGGCGCCGAGCACGGCGCCCGTGGCGCCCGCGCCGCCCAGCATGAACGGGAGGCTCGCGGCCGCACCGGCCTTGAGCGCCCGGCCGGGGCGCAGGTCGAACAGGTTGATCAGGTTCGCGGTGCCCCCGATGAGCGCGCCGTTGAGCCCGACGTCGACCAGGTGCCCGAACGCGCTGCCCGTGCGGCGCGTACCCACAGCCGAAGCGAGGAGCGCGGAGCCCGAGATGCCGAGCACCTTGAGCCCGCCGGTCGTCAGGCGGCCCTCCAGGAGGGCGCCGAGGTGGCCCCGCAGGCCCTTGGTGCGCACCGATGTGTCCTCGGCGAGGTCGTCCACCAGGCCGAAGGCACCCGCGGCGGCCGTGGCGAACGCCGTCGCCCCGGGGGCGTTGCCGCCCCCGACCGCCGCGCCTGCCACGAGACCAACGGTGACCGCCGGACCCTCCAGCAGGCTGATCGGTTCGCCGCGATGGTTGGTCCGCGTCCACGTGCTGGCGCCGCCGAGGCGGCCCTCCGCGACCTTCTCGTCCAGCTTGCGGCGCGCGAACGCCGTCGCGGCTCCGGCGAGAATGCCAGCGGCGATGAACCTGCCTGCACCCATGACTACCCCTTGGTCTGTGTCGGCCAGTACGGCAACGATCAGTACGTCAACGAATCACTACGTCAGCAAGCTATTCGGCGCCGACCACCGGCGGTATGACGGCCGTGGCGTCGTCCTCGAAGCCGTACTGGCCGACGATGTCGTCCAGCCGCGCCGCGACCGCGAGCGGCACGTTGATGCGCCCCACGAGCCGGTCGATGCCGCTCACCGTGGTGACCTCGGCGGCGATGTCCTCGTCGTCGCGCACGGCCTGCACGGTGTCACCGGGCTCGTCGGTCGGCCCGGCGAGCACGGCCGCTCCGGACACCTCCTGGGCGGCGCGGGTCACGGAGGTCCACACGTCAGGAGTGGGCTCCGCCGCCTCGGTGGCACCGTCGGTCGTCGCCTGCGGCTGTGCGGCCGAACCCACGAGCAGCACGAGCGCCTGGGCGGGCTCCGTCTGCTCGTCGCCCGCCTCGATGAAGCCGAAGCGCTCCAGCTGTACCTCGAGGTCCATCGCCTGCGCGCTCCGCTCGGCACCGTTCTCGGTTCCGGTGAGCGCGAGCGCCAGCGCCGCGCCGAGGGTCTCGCTCGCGTCCTCACTCTCGGGGGCTGCCGCGCCCAGGTTGGCGCGCAGACCGCCGGCGACGGTCTCGCGGGACGTCTCCTCGGCGGCGTCGGTCCAGGACTCGGTGAGCACGGAGTTCGACACGACGTCGGCGCCCGCCGTGGTGAGCTGGTTCAGCACGCCGTCGGCCTCGTCCTGCGGGACCTCACCGAGCTGCACGATCGCGACCCGCTGGTCCTGGAGCGCGCCCGTGACGAGCTGTGCGCCCGCCGCCTCGATGAAGCGCTCGTCGCCGTCGAGAGCGGTCTGCGTGGCGTCCAGCTCGGTGCGCAGGTCGGTGCGCTCGGCACGCAGCGCGTCCACCTGTTCCGTCAGGGTCTCGCCGATCGCGCCCTGCAGCGGGCCGGCGCCGAGGATGATGCCGACGGCGAGCGCGAGGAAGACGGAGATGAGCGAGACGAGGTGGTATCGGAAGTCGATCACGGTACGGAGGAGTCCTTAGGCATGTCCCGGGCGGTGAGAGCCCGGCATCAGGTCGGGGCGGCAGCAGGTCGGGGAGCGGGCTCCCGACCGGTCAGCCGCCGAAGAGGCGGCTGATCCAGGACACGACGTCGTCGATGCGTGCCCCGATCAGCCCGAAGAAGGTCTGGCCCGCCGAGGTCGAGGCCAGCGCCGCGAGCACCGCCGCGACACCCGCGCCGGACAGCAGCGTGAGCTGGGTGTTGGAGATCCGCGTGCGGTAGAGCCGCGAGACGCCCTTGGCGTCCACGAGCTTGCCACCGACGCGCAGCCGGGTGAGGAAGGTGGAGGCCATGCCGGAGCGCCCCTTGTCGAGGAACTCGACGAGCGTGGCGTGCGTGCCGACGGCGACGATGAGCTCGGCACCCTTGTCGTCGGCGAGGAGCATGGTGATGTCCTCGCTGGTACCCGTGGCGGGAAAGACCACCGGCTCCACGCCGAGCGCCTTCACGCGCTCCAGACCCGGTGCCTTGCCGTCGCGGTAGGCGTGCACGACGATCTCCGCGCCGCAGGCCAGGGCCCGGTCGGAGACGGAGTCCATGTCGCCGACGATCATGTCGGGCTGCCAGCCCTCGTCGAGGATCGCGTCCGCGCCGCCGTCCACGCCGATCAGGACGGGCCGGTTCTCCCGGATGTAGGACCGCAGCAGCGCGAGGTCCTCCCGGTAGTGGTAGCCGCGCACCACGATCAGCACGTGGCGGCCCTCGATGGAGGTACGGATGTCGGGCACGCCCACACCGTCGAGCAGGAGGTCCCGCTCGCGGCGCAGGTACGTCATGGTGTTCTCGGCGAACCGCTCGATCTCGGCGGACAGCCCCTCGCGGGCGGCCGCCTGGTCCGCGGCCACCGTCTCCGGCGTCTGGTAGGTGCCCTTGGCCACCATCTCACCGTCGACGTAGATCTCGTTGCCGACGATCTGGACGTCGGCCCGCTCGTCGAGCGCCATGATCACCGGGCCGAGGCCGTCCACCAGGACGATCCCTGCCTCGATCAGGATGTTCGGGCCCGTGTTGGGGTAGCGGCCGGAGGTCGACGGCGCCGCGTTCAGCACCGCGACGGGCGCAGCGGATACCAGGGCGTCCGCGGCGACACGGTCGATGTCCACGTGGTCGATCACGGCGACGTCGCCGCTGTTCAGCCGGGACGTGAGCTCCTTGGTGCGGGCTCCGATCCGGGCAGGCCCGTGCACCGTGGCCTGCGTCGTCGCCAGGGACTGCGCCGCGGCGCTCTTCGCTGCGCTCTTCTCGGCGCGCTTCTCGGGTCGGGAGATCAGCTTCATCCGCTCTATCGTCCCACGACCGAGGACTCCAGGAGCTCCAGCGCGTGGGTACGCGCCGTCTCCGAGTCGTCCTGGCCGGACAGCATGCGCGCCAGCTCCCGGACCCGCGCGTCGGCGGTGACCTCGCGCACGCCCGTAACCGTGATCATTCCGTCATCTTCACCCTGTGCGCCGGCTTCGCCGTCGGAGCTCTTGGTGACCACGAGGTGCGCGTCGGCGAACGCCGCGACCTGCGCGAGGTGGGTCACCACGACCACCTGGGTGCTGCGACCGAGCTGCGCCAGACGGCGGCCCACCTCGACCGCCGCCCGGCCGCCCACGCCGGCATCGACCTCGTCGAACACGAACGTGCTCCGGGGGGTGTCGGCGGTGCGCGCCGCGGCGGCGCCACCGGACGTCGCCAGCGCGACCTCGAGCGCGAGCATGACGCGCGAGAGCTCACCGCCGGACGCGCCCTTGCCCAGCGGCCGCTCCGGCGCGCCCGGGTGGGGCACGAGCAGGAAGGTGACCTGGTCCGCGCCGAACGGCCCCGGCTGGTCGAGCGGTTCCACCTGGACCACGAGGTGGGCGCCGCCCATCGCGAGGCCGTGCAGCTCGTTGGTCACCGCCTCTGCGAGGTGGGACGCGCCGCGGGTGCGCTCGGCCGTGAGGATCTCGGAGAGCCTGGCCAGCTCGCCGTCCAGCTCGGTCACGCGGTCGCGCATCGAGACGAGGCGGTCGCCGCCGTCGTCCAGGTCGAGCAGACGCAGGCCGGCGTCGCTCGCCCACTGCAGCACGTCGTCGATCGTCTCGCCGTAGGAGCGCGTGAGGGCGTTCAGCTCGGCCATGCGGTTGTGCGCGGTCTCCAGCCCGGCCGGGTCGGCCTGCAGGTCGTCGACGTACGCGGCGACATCGGTCGCGACGTCGGACAGCAGGTAGCCCACCTCGGCGAACCGGGTGGCGAGCGCGCCGAGCGCGGCGTCGGAGTGGGCGGCGGCGTCCAGGGCGCGGCGGGCCCGCTCCACGAGGGCTATCGCGTTCTCGCGCGCGCCGTCGGCGTCCTCGCCCGCCACGGCCTCGTGCGCCTCGGTGGCCGCGGTGCGCAGGGCCTCGGCGTTGGACAGACGCTCGATCTGAGCCTGCAGCTCGGCGTCCTCACCCGTCACCGGGTCCACCCGCTCGATCTCCTCCAGGCCGATGCGCAGCAGCTCGACCTCGCGCGCCCGCTCGGCGCCGCGCGCCTCGAGGTCGGCGATCTCGGCGAGGAGCCCGCCGCGTTCGGTCCAGGCGGTGCGGTACGAGGCCAGCACGCGCTGGTGTGCCGGGCCGACGAACGTGTCCAGGGCGTCGCGCTGCTTGGCCGACGTGCGCAGCCGCAGCTGGTCCGACTGGCCGTGCACCGTGAACAGGTCCTCGGCGATCTCCGCGAGCACACCCTGCGGTACGGCGCGGCCGCCCAGGTGGGCACGCGACCGGCCGTCGGCGATGGTGCGCAGGATGACGACGGTCCCGTCGTCCTCCACCTCGCCGCCCGCATCGGAGACCCGGCTCAGCACCGCGTCGCGGCCGGAGACGCGCACGCGGCCCTCGACAGCCGCCGACGACGCCCCCGGGCGCACCGACTGCGGGTCCGCCTTGGCACCCATGAGCAGGTTGAGACCCGTGAGCACCATCGTCTTGCCCGCACCCGTCTCACCCGTGATGACGGTCAGGCCGTCGGACAGGGGTACCCGGGCCGAGCGGATGACGCCCAGGTTCTCGATAGCGATCTCCTCGAGCACCGGACTCCTTAATTCTCTGGTGTGGTGTCGGCTGGGTCAGAAGGTACATCCTGCACCTCGGCGTGACCTGACCCGACACGGTCCCGCCACCCCGAGACGGGCAGGCTGAACTTCGACACGAGACGGTCCGCGAACGGCGCGTTCGACAGCCGTGCGAGCCGCACCGTACCGCCTTGCCGCACCACGACGCGAGACCCGCGGGGCAGCCGGATCTCCCGCCGGCCGTCGCAGGTCAGCACTCCTTCGACCGTCGACTGGGGCAGCACGTCGACCGTGTACCGCGACCGCGGCCCGATCACCAGCGGCCGCGCGAACAGGGCGTGCGCGGACAGCGGCACCATGAGCACTGCGTCGACGTCGGGCCAGATCACCGGGCCGCCGCCCGAGAAGGCGTGGGCCGTGGAGCCCGTAGCGGTGGCCATGATCACGCCGTCGCAGCCGAACGAGAGCAGCGGACGGCCGTCCACGCCGATGGCGACCTCGAGCATGCGGTCGCGCGTGGCCTTCTCGACCGTCGCCTCGTTCAGCGCCCAGCCGACCACCGGCTCCGCCGTGCCCGGCAGATGCACCGTGACCTCGACGGTCGCCCGCTCCTCCACCTCGTAGTCGCGGGCCGCGAGCCGCTGGACGGCGGCGCGCAGGTCCTCCCGCTCCGACTCGGCGAGGAAGCCCACGTGCCCCAGGTTCACGCCGAGCAGGGGCACGTCGGTACCCCGGGTCAGCTCCGCCGCACGCAGGATGGTGCCGTCGCCCCCGAGCACCATCACCGCCTCGGACCGGTGCACACCCTCACGGACCCGGTTCGCGGCCATGTGGTCGCCGAACTCCTCCGCGAGCGCGTCGTCGTGCAGCGTCGCCTCGAAACCCGCCGCCTTCAGCTCACGCAAGGCCTCGGCCAGCGCCGCGACCGCCCGAGGGCGTCCGCCATGCGTCACGATCAGCACGCGCCTGGTCACGGCTGCCGCTCCTTCTGCTCGTCGTTCTGCTGGTCGTGGTGCTGCGGCTCCCGGACGACGACGGCCGGCGGCACGGGCGGCGGGCCGGCTACCGCACCCGGCTCGCTCGGCGCCCCCGCCGCGGGGTCCCAGGCGACGGCCTGCGCCACGGCCTCGTCGATCGCACCGGCGGTCCCGGCGGGCCCCGTCGACACCAGCCAGAGGAAGAACTCACGGTTGCCGTTCGGACCCGGCAACGAGCTCGGCACTACCGCGCGGACCCGCAGGCCCGCCTCCTCGGCAGCACGGGCGACCGACTCCACCGCGTCACGATGCAGAGCCGGGTCGCGCACGACCCCGCCCGAGCCGAGCCGCTCCCTTCCTACCTCGAACTGCGGCTTGACCAGCAGCAGCGCGTGCGTGTCCGGACCCGCGACCCGGGCCACGGCGGGCAGGACCTTCCGCAACGAGATGAAGGAGAGATCCGCGACGACGACGTCCGGTATCCGCTCGAGGTCTCCCGGCGTCAGGTCGCGCGCGTTGAACCCCTCCACGACCGTGACACGCGGATCTTCCCGCAGCTGGGGCACGATCTGGTCGTGGCCGACGTCGATGGCGAGGACGTGTCCCGCGCCACGCCGCAGGAGCACGTCGGTGAAACCGCCGGTCGAAGCGCCGAGGTCGACGCACCAGGCACCGTTGACCACCAAGCCTGCCGCGATGGCGTCCAGCGCGTCGAGCGCCCCGGCGAGCTTGAGCCCCGCACGGGAGGCGTACTCGTACTCGGTGTACTCCCCGCCCGACACCTCGATCGTCTCGCCGGCGGCGACCAGCGCCGACGGCTTGGCGACCGCACGGCCACCTGCCACCACCCGCCCGGCGGCTATCAGCTCGGCCGCGTGCTTGCGCGACCGCGCCAGACCACGCCGCACCAGCTCGGCGTCGACACGCCCCTGACCCGCACCTGTCGTCATGGTCACAGGGCGGCGTCACCGCTCAGGTGGGCCTGCAACGCGTCGTGCACTGCCTCGAACCGGGCGACGTGCTCCGCCGGCGGCAGGTCGTCGAGCCCGTCGAGCGCGTCGAGCGCACTCCGGACGCCCGCGTCGGGATCGGCCGGGCCGCCCGAAGGTTCCTCGGTCTCGTAGAACTGTTCCATCCTGCGTCAACGCTCCACTGTGCTCGTCCGTGCCCGTCGGCTTCCTGTCGCGCCGTGCTTCGGGCCGTCTGCCTGCTGCCACACACGGTACCTGCCGCCTCCGACAGAACCCTGGAGGAATCGGCCGGGTTCTGTCGCAGACCCTCAGCAGAAGGCCTACCTCTGCCGGGTGTGTTGCTCTGCGTAGACGTTGTCTACGCAGAGCAACACACCTCGAATTCGTACTGTCGCCCCCGAAGGGGTCCGTCCGCGCCCTCGGATCAGGCGACGAGCTCAGGGACCGTCGCCGGATCCACGGTCTCTCCCGCGTCGACGGCAGACCACGCAGCGGCGCACGCGGCGCGCACCAGGTCGATACCCGACCCGTCGAGCCGCAGCCCGCCGTCGGCCACCTGCGCCGACGCGCCCCCGCACACGTACCAGCCGTCCGTGAGGACCGGCGCCGGGTGCGTTTCCAGCAGCGCGCGCAGGTCAGCCCCCAGGAACGACGGGCGCTCACCCGGAATCGCGAGCACCGCGTCGCGCGCCGTCGAGACGCCCGTCAGCACGTGCAGCCCCGGATACCCGCCACCGCGCGCACCCCCGAGGTCGGTGTCGAGCCGGTCCCCGATCACCAGCGGCCGGCTCGCCCCCGCCCGCTCGACCGCGAGCCGGTACATGGTCGGCGACGGCTTGCCTGCACTGTCCGGCGTCACACCCGTCGCCGACACCACCGCACCCACCAGGGCACCGTTCCCCGGCGCGAAACCACGCGCCGTCGGGAGCGACAGGTCCAGGTTGCTCGCCACGTGCCACGCACCGGCACCCACCGCGTAGGCGGCCTCGGCAAGCTCTGCCCAGCCCACCTCCGGCGAGTACCCCTGCGCGACGGCGTCCGGCTTGTCGTCCGCCGACCCCACCACCGTGAAGCCCGCCGACCGCACCGCCGTCACCAGGCCCTTCCCGCCCACGACCAGGACCTTCGCCCCCGGGTCGAGCCTGGTGGTGAGCAGCGCGGCACACGCCTGCGCCGCCGTCATCACCTCGTCCGGACCCGTCGGGATGTCCAGACCCGTGAGCTGGCCGGCGACGTCCTCCGGCTCGCGCGACGCGTTGTTCGTCACGAACAGCAGGCGCATCCCGCCCGAGCGCGCGGCGGCGAGGCTCGCCGCCGCGTGCTCGATCGGCAGGTGCCCCTTGTACGCCACGCCGTCCAGGTCGACGAGCGCAAGGTCGTACGCAGCGGCGAGCGGGGTCGCGCTCGCCAGCAGGCCGGCGCTCGCGGTCACGCCTTCTCCTGCCCGACGTCGGACCGGTCGCCCTCGGCGGCCGGCTCACCCTCGGTGTCGCTCACCTCGGGTGCGGGAGCCGCGTCGTCGGTGTCCGGGCGGTCGTCCGTCGGGTCGCCGGCCTCTGCGGCCTGCGCCTCCGCGGACTCCTCGTCCGACTCAGGATCGCTCGGCTCGTCGACGGCGTCCGCCTCGGGCTCGTCCTGATCCTCTTCGGGCTTCTCCGCGGGCTCCTCGTCGGACTCGTCCTCGTCCGCTCCGGGCTCGTCGGGTGAGTCGGCGGAATCCGCCGAGTCAGCCGAGTCGCCAGAGTCAGCCGAGTCGCCTGAGTCCGCAGAATCCGGGGAGTCCGCGGACTCGTCGTCGGAGTCCTCGTCATCGTCCTCGTCCGGGTCGTCCGACCCCGCAGCGTCCTCGTCGTCCGAGTCCTCAGGCTCCTCGCCCGCGCCGTCCGACGTGTCCTTCGCGAATTCCTCCGGATGCTCGGCCGCGTACTCCTCCTCGGCGAGCGCCGCGTCCTCCTCGACGTCGAACACGGTGATGTCCTCGTCGAACGCCTCGGCGCCGATGGCACGCTCGAGCGCCTTGCTGTCCACGGTCTTCAGCAGCGCAACTGCTTCGTCGACACGGCCGGCCGCCTCGAGCGCCAGGGCGCGCGCCTGCACGACCCGGAGCCCCGAGTCGCCCTTGGCGTCCTCCGGGGCGATCTTGTCGAGCACCGCCAGCGCGGCGTCGTGCTCACCCAGGTCGGAACGTGCGCCGCTCGCGACGATCGCGAGCTCCACGCGACCCATCGCGTCGAGCGAGGCGGCCTCGTCCGACGCCGCCAGGGCGAGGGCGCGCTCCGGACGGCCGAGCCCGCGTTCGGCGTCGGCCATGATCGGCAGGTGCTCCGACGAGCCGTTCAGCCGGCGGACGGTGCGCAGCTCGCGCAGCGCCTCCGCGTACCGGTTGGTGTGGTACGCCGCCAGGCCCGCGGCCTCGCGCACGATGTCGATCCGACCCGCACCACGCAGCGCCGCCTGGGCGTGCTCGTAGGCGCGCTCGGGGTCGACGTCGATCATCCTTCCGGCCATCAGCAGGTGCAGACCGACGTACTCGGCGTGGTCCTTGCTCAGCCCGCGCAGGCGCGAACGCACCTCGCGGTCGAGCTGGCTGAACTCGACGTCCTCGGCGATCTCCGGCTCCGGAGGCCGCGGGGCTCGCTCCTCGCGCTCGTCCCGGACGGCCGTGCGCGGACGGTCGTTGGACGGACGGTGCGGACGGTCGGTGCCACGGTCGTCACGTCGCGCGGGACGGTCGCCGTCCTTCGCGCGGAACGGGCGAGCGGCCCGGTCGTCGCGACCGCGGCTGTCGCGGGCGCCCCTGTCGTCGCGGTCGCCGAACGAGCGGCGCGGACGGTCGTCCTCCCGGCGGGCCGGACGGTCGGTGCCCCGGTCGTCACGGCGGACCGGACGGTCGCCGTCGGTGCGACGGGGACGGTCGTCCTCGCGGCGGGCGGGACGGCCGGCCCCACGGTCCTCGAAGCTACGGCGCGGACGCTCGTCACGGTCCCCGAACGAAGGACGGGCGGGACGATCGTCGCGGCGAGCCGGACGGTCCGTGCCACGGTCGTCGCGCCGCGGACGGTCGGTACCCCGGTCCTCGAACGAGCGACGCGGACGGTCGTCGTCCCGGCGTGCCGGACGCTCGTCGTCCCGACGCACGGGACGGCTGCCCCCACGGTCCTCGAAGCTACGGCGCGGACGCTCGTCGCGGTCCCCGAACGAAGGACGGGCGGGACGCTCGTTGTCGCGACGGACCGGACGGTCCGTGCCACGGTCGTCACGGCGCGGGCGCTCGGCGCCCCGGTCCTCGAACGAACGGCGCGGACGGTCGTCGTCCCGGCGTGCCGGACGCTCGTCGTCCCGACGCACGGGACGGCTGCCCCCACGGTCCTCGAAGCCACGGCGCGGACGCTCGTCACGGTCCCCGAAGGAACGGCGCGGGGCGTCGTCCCGGCGCGCGGGACGGTCGTCGTCCCGGCGCAGCGGGCGGTCGTGCTCACGACGCACGGGCCGCTCACCGTCACGACGTACCGGACGGTCTCCGCCACGGCTGTCACCACGGTTGTCCCGGTCCTCGAAGGACCGGCGCGGTCGGTCGCCGTCGTTACCGCGGTACGGGGGGCGATCGGTGCGGGCGCCGCGGTCGCTGCCGCCGCCCCGGTTGTCCCGGTCGCCGTAGGAACGGCGGGGACGGTCGTCATCGCTGCGCCGAGGCGCGCGGTCGCCGGCCCCGCGGTCGTCCTGCCGGGGACGGTCGGTGCCGCGGTCGTCGCGGCGGGGACGGTCGGTACCCCGGTCCTCGTACGGTCGGCGCGGGCGGTCGGCACCGCGGTCGTCGCGCCGAGGGCCGTCACTGCCACGAGGGCCGTCGAACCGGCGGCCCCGGTCACCACCGCGCTCTCCGCCGCGGTCGTCGCGACGCGGCCCCCGGCCTTCGTTGCGACTGCCGCCTGTGCGCTCGCCACGGCGGTCGCCCTCGCGGTCGTTCCCCTGGTCACGGGGCGTTTCGTTCACGGTGTTCCCTTCGATGACAGATGCTCGCTCATTCTCCCATGCGAGCGGCCGTCTCCCGGGGTCGAACTGCTGTGACGTGCGCGGCCGACGTCGTCCGATATGCGCTCACACCCGTGCCGGGACCACCTCCGGGTTGTACGCGTCGGTCTTTCGCAGCATCCAGGTCGCCGCCAGGACAAGAGCCGCGACCACCACGAGCAGCACGACGGTGCCCGCGTTGAACCCGAAGCCGAAGATCCACAGGTATCCGATGCCACCTGTCGCGAGGCAGTAGTACGTCATCGGCAGGATCGTCTTGCGGATCAGGTCGCCCTCGCGCCCGAGCAGGCCGACCGTCGCCGCGGCGGCGACCACGTTGTGCACCGCCACCATGTTGCCGGCAGCACCGCCGACCGCCTGCAGCGCGGCCACGGTCTCGGGCGACGCCGCGCCGATGCCGAGCCCGGTGTTGAACTGGAAGAGCGCGAACATCATGTTGGACACGGTGTTCGATCCGGCGACGAACGCGCCGAGCGCGCCGATGAACGGCGAGACGATCGGCCAGCCCTGACCGGCGAGGTCGGCGGCGGCCTGGGCGAGCGTGATGGGCATCGAGTCGAGCCCTGCGGCGTTGAAGTCCGGTCCGGAGTTGATGAAGATCCGCACCAGCGGCACCGCGCACAGGAGCGCGAACGCCGCGCCGCCGAGCTGCCCGCCTGCGACCTTCCACGACGCCTTGATCTGCTCGCCCTTCATGCCGTGCAGCACGTAGGTGACGAGGCAGGCGAGCAGGAAGATCGCGCCCGGCGAGTACAGGAGGTCCAGGTTCTGGCTGATGCCGGTGCCGAAGATGTTCGGCACCTCCACGATCGCGGACCCGGTCAGGAACTCCTTGATCGCCGGGACGTTCCGGGTGACCAGCAGCAGCGCCGCGACGATCACGTACGGCGACCAGGCCCGGGCCATCGACATGTTGCGGGTGAGCGCCGCCGCTTCCTTCGTGGGGTCCACCGTGCCCATCCAGCGGTCGCTCCAGCGCTCACGCGGCGGGAAGTCCCACACGTCCTTGGGCATGAGGAAGCCCTTCGAGGACGTGAACATCACGAGCACCAGCCCGAGGAATCCGCCGAGCATCGAGGGGAACTCCGGCCCGAGCACGTACGCCACGGTCACGTACGGCACGATCATCGCGAGCGCCGCGTAGATCGCGAACGGCGCGACGGCCAGCCCCGAGCGGAACGACTGCTTCTCGCCGTAGAACCCGCACATCATGGTGACCAGGATGAGCGGCACCAGGATGCCCACTATCGCGTGGATGGTCGCCACCTGGGTAGCGGTGTGCGCGATGAAGCCGAGCTGGTCCAGCCCCAGCGCGTCGGCCCGCGCCTGGACCTCCGGCGCCAGCGCGCCGGAGGTGTCCGCCAGCCCCGTCCCGAGCCCGGTCAGCATCGGCGTACCGACGGCGCCGAAGCTCACCGGGGTGGACTGGATGATGAGCCCGGCCATGACGGCGGCAGCGGCGGGGAAGCCGAGAGCCAGCAGCAGCGGTGCGACGACGGCAGCGGGCGTGCCGAACCCTGCGGCACCCTCGATGAACGACCCGAACAGCCAGGCGATGATGATCACCTGGACCCTCCGGTCGGGGCTGATCGTGGTGAAGCCCGCGCGGATCGTCTGCAGCGCGCCGCTCTTGGTGAGGGTCTCGAGCATGAGCAGCGCGCCGAAGATGATCCAGAGCAGCCCGACGGCGATCAGCAGCCCCTGCACGATGGACGCGCTCACCGCGACCAGCGACATCTTCCACGCGAACAGGGCGACGACCACCACCACCGCGAGGCCGACGGGCATCGCCGTCCGCGCGGGCCAGCGGAAGCCGAGCAGCAGCGTTCCTACGACGAGGATCGGGAGGAGGGCGAGCAGGGCGAGGACGCCGAGGTTGTCCATGGTGACTCCAGTCCGGCCACACTGCCGGGTCGGGTGCGCTGGAATTTTCGCATGTCGGAACTATCAGTCCACTCGGCGACAAACGTAGCAGTCGCCCCGGGCAAATGGGAGTACCCGAATCGCCAGGGACCTGCCCAACGGTTCCTTGGTGACGGCCGTCCTACCGGGTAAGGCCCCTGAGGCCGGCCATCAACAAGACGAAAGTAGTTGATCGGATCATGAGATTCACCCGAAGATCGGCCGCCGCCTGGGCGGCCGTCACCTGTGCCGCAGGCATGGTCGCGGCCGGCGGGGTCGCCCTTCCTGCCGCGTCCGCCACGAGCAGCCCGGGTCCCCTCGTCGTCGAACGGGTACCCACCGAGGTGCTCGCCTCGGCCAAGGCGCTCGCCGACGCGGGTCTTGGCACCGCTGTCGACGCCCACCTGGCCGGCGACAACCTGTTCGTCGAGGTCAGCACGGCCGCCGGCCGCCGCGTCTACTGGCGGCCCGTCGACGGCACGAACGCCACCTGGTCCAACACGTGGGGCGGCCGCACCCTGACCGGCGACCTGCTCGCGTCGGAGCACGACGTGCTGCTGCTCGACGTCGGCAGCACCGACGTGCTCGCCTGGTCACGCGACGGCGGCGGCAGCCGCACCGTGTCGGAGGGCACCGTGCTCGGCCGCGGCGCGCAGCGTGTGGCCTACGGGAGCGGCAACCCCGTCACGCAGGGGGTGACCGGTGGTGAACGGGTCCCGGTCCAGCCCGCGAACGAGTCGGACTGGTACTTCCCCAGCATCGCGGACGGGTTCGCCATCACCGGCGACGCGCTGTACGCGGTCGACAAGAACATGACCAAGACGGTCGAGCGCTGGCACGGCCCGACCGGAGAGGTCACCAGGGGTACCGGCGGCGACCCGTGCGGCTCGGTCCCGGGAGCCTCCGGCCTGCACGTCGAGGACGCGCGCGGCCGCTTCGCGCTCGCCACGTGCACGGGCGGCGTCGTCGGCGTCACCGCGGACAGTGCCGGCGTGTACGACGACATCACGCTCGCCGTCGGCATGGAGCGCACCGGCACGCCTCCGCAGCTGGGCGAGGGCTTCGTGCTCGGTGTCTCCACCACCACGGGCGACCTCCTCGCCGCACCGTCCCTCGGTGGTTCGCCGGGGACGCTCGGGAAGGCCAGGGCTTTCGATCTGGACGACACCGGTACCCGCGTCGTGCTCGTGGACGGCGCCGGTTCCGTGCGCATCGCGCGCAACCTGCAGGCGTGGACGTCCGAGCCGGCCACGGAGATCGTGGACCACGCGGCGCCGGTGACGCAGGAAGTGGGGCCCATGTACCGACCTCCGGTCCTTCCCGACACCGCGGCGATCTCGGCGATCGTCTTCGGCAGTGACCGCGCCACGCCGCCGTTCCGGGCATCGGGCAAGGCGTTGCACGAGGCGCGCTACCGCATTCGCCTGGCGGGCGAGACCCAGTTCAGCGCCTGGAAGCCGGTCCCTCCTGGCAACCCACCGAACTATCCGGCGCCGTCACGCATCTGCTGGACGGGCCGCATCACCGACAACGCCGGCAACGTAGGCGCGTGGAACACGAACCAGACCTGTGTGGACACGGTCGGTACCACCAACCAGGTGGAGTCCCTTCCGCTGCCGTCGGCCGTCAAGGCGGATGCCGACGGCACGACGACCGTGCCGTACGAGTACCGCGGCGTGAACGGGGAGTACCTGGTCGACTCCGAGGTGCGCTACCGCTGGTTCGTCCCGGGGCAGACACCACCCAGCTGGACCGTCCAGAACTACGGGAGCGGCAGCGAGGTGGTGTACTTCCCCCTGCGGAACGTCCCGACCGGCTACCAGGTCTGCTTCCAGGCCCGCGGCTACGACGCCGACGGGTCGGCGTCGAAGTGGATGGCCAGGCAGTGCACCTTCGTGGACCCGAACCTGCGCTAGCCGAGCACTTCCTCCGGTCCGGCACCACGCAGCGACGCGTCCAGCACGAGCACCATGTGCGCCGTGGGCATCTCGCGACCCTGCCGGGTCAGGGCATCGGTGATCTGGAGCAGGCAGCCAGGGTTGGACGTCACCAGGAGCTGGGCACCGGTCGCCGCGACGTTCGCGGCCTTCCGGTCGCCCAGCTCCCGCGCGGGCTCGGGGTTCGTCAGGTTGTAAATGCCCGCCGACCCGCAGCACATGTCCCCCTCGGCGATCTCCTTGACCACGAGGCCGGGGATCGTGGCGAGCACCGCGCGCGGCTGCGCCTTCACACCCTGAGCGTGCCGCAGGTGGCAGGCATCGTGGTACGCCACGGTCATCGGCAGCGGGTGCCGCGGCGCCACGGGCTCGAGCTCCGCCAGCACCTCCGAGATGTCGCGGGTCTTCGCGGCGAACTCCGCCGCTCGCTCCGCGTACCGGGGGTCGTCCGCCAGCAGGTGCGCGTAGTCCTTCATGGTGGAGCCGCACCCCGCCGAGTTCGCGACTATCCGTTCAACGCCCGCCGCCGAGAACGTGTCGATGAGCGCCCGCGCGTAGCCGAGCCCCTCCGCCTCACGACCGGCGTGCACGGACAGCGCGCCGCAGCACCCCTGGTCCGGCGGCACGACGACCTCGCACCCCTCCGCCGCCAGCACCCGCGCCGTCGCGGCGTTCACCCCCGGGTAGAACTCACGCTGCACACAGCCGAGCAGCATCCCGACGGTCATCCGCTGCGCGCCGACGGCGGGCACCAGCGCCGGTACCGGGATCCGCGGACCGACGGGCGGCGCGATGGCCTCCATCGTGGCCAGCGTCGGGGACACGCGCGCGAGCACCGGCCGCACCAGCCGCGACAGGCCCGAGCGCTGGTAGAGCGCGAGGAGCGGCCGGATCAGCCGGAGCCGCTCCGGCCGGGGGAACAGCGCGAAGATCGCCGACCGCAGCAGCCGCTGCCCCCGCGTCCGGTGCTCGGCGCCGCGCCGCTCGACCTGCTGCCGGGTCGCCTCGACCAGCTTGTCGTACTGCACGCCCGACGGGCAGGCGGTCACGCACGCCATGCAGCCGAGACAGGCGTCGACGTGCTGCACCAGCGACGACGACATCGGCTCACCCTCGAGCCCTTCCTTCATCAGGTAGATCCGGCCGCGCGGCGAGTCCATCTCCTCGCCCCACAGCGAGTACGTCGGACAGGCCGGCAGGCAGAACCCGCAGTGCACGCAGTCGTCCACCAGCTCACGAGCCGGCGGATGGTGCTCGTCGAAGGCCCCCGCCCCGCCGAACGAGCCGAGCAGATCCGGCTTCGGGTCCGTCATCAGATACCTCCCACGAATCGGCCTGGCGCAAGGTTGCGCCCCGGATCGAGCTGCTGCTTGATCGCGCGCATGAGGTCGAGCCCGCCCACCGGCCCCCACACGTCCAGCTCCGCACGCACCTCGCGCGACGCACGCAGGACGATCACGGTCCCGTCGCGCGGATCGGTCGCGGCACCCCGCAGGTGTCCGACGGCGGCGGCCGTGGCCCCCGGCGTCCCGGTCACCACCGTGTGCAGGACCCCGGCGGCGCTCCCCCGCAGCGCCACGCCGACGCCGTACCGCTGCTCGGCATCCCGGGCCGCCGCCAACAGCCGGGCCACGCCGACCAGGGTCGCGGTCGCCTTGGCATAGGTGCCACCACCACTGGTCGAGCCCTCACCGCTGGTCGAGCCTGTCGAGACCCCCGGCACCGCCGCCCACCACCCGGGCGCCTGTGCCTGCACCCGCCCACCCAGCACGTCGGCGACAGCCGCGGCCCGCTGCCCCACCGCGTTCCCCGTGCCCTCGACCAGCACCGCCACCTCCGCGACGTCGCTCCCCGCCGGCCGGTCGATCTCCACCGCGGCGGGCGCGAGCTGCGACGCGACGACCTCGCGAGCCCGCACGGCGACGTCCGCCAGCGGGCCGGTGGCCACGACATACGCCCGGTCAGGCCGGGCCGGGTGCAACCGGAACGCGGCCCGCACCACGACGCCCAACGTGCCGTACGCGCCGGTCAGCAGCTTGGCCAGGTCGTACCCGGCGACATTCTTGACGACCTTGCCACCCGACGACGCGATGGTGCCGTCGGCGAGCACGACGGTGGCCCCGAGCACCAGGTCCCGGATCCCGCCCCGCTGCAGGCGGCGCGGCCCGGACGCTCCGGTCGACAGTGCCCCGCCCACGGTGGAGCCCCCGGCGAGCCGTTCCGGCGGCAGGTCCACCACGAGCTCCTGCGCCGCGGCCCGGACCGCCCTCGACAGCTCCGCCACCGGCAGCCCCGCCTCGGCGACCACCACGAGGTCGCCCGCGCCGTGCTCCACCAGCCGGTCCAGACCCGTCGTGTCCAGGATCAGGTCCACCCGCTCGGGCGGCGCGCCCCAGTCCAGGGCGGTCGCCGCACCGCGCGCGACCGTCACCAGGCCCTGCGCGGTCGCCTCGCGCAGCACGGCGGCCACGCCGTCGGCCGACGTCGGCCGGGCGACCGCGACCGCAGGCACGCCGTCGACGGCATCCGCCGGACCCGCCTCCTCGACCTGGCCTCCGTCCTGCTTCAGCGCGTCCTCGAGCCGCTGCAGGTCCGCCATCAAAAGTCCTCCGCCACGCCGGACTCCGCGAGCGGATGCGCACCCCGGCGCCGGCCGGGCTGGTCCCCGCACAACCGCGGCGTAGGGAACACCTTGCCGGGGTTGGCGATGCCGTCCGGGTCGAAGGCGCACCGCACGGCCTGCATGGTGTCGAGGTCCTCGGCGGTGAACATGCGCGGCATGTGACTCGCCTTGTCCGCGCCCACACCGTGCTCACCGGTGATGGAGCCGCCGTGCTCCAGGCACAGGTCGAGGATCCCGCCGGCCACGGCCTCGGCCCGCTCGACCGCGCCCTCCACCGAACCGTCGAACAGCACGAGGGGGTGCAGGTTGCCGTCACCCGCATGGAACACGTTCGCGACCCGCACGTCGGCCGCCTCGCAGAGGGCCGCGATCTGACGCAGCACCAACGGCAGCGCGGTCCGCGGGATCACGCCGTCCTGGACGATGTAGTCAGGGCTGATCCGGCCCACCGCGGCGAACGCGGACTTGCGGCCCTTCCAGATCAGGGCCCGCTCGTCGTCGTCGGCCGCGACCCGCACCTCGAACGACCCCGCTTCCTCGCACAGGCGCACCACGTCGTCGAACTCGCCCGCCACGTCGGACGACGGCCCGTCCAGCTCGACCACGAGCACCGCACCCGCGCCGGCCGGGTAGTTGCAGTGCACCGCCGCCTCGGCGGCCTCGATCGCGAGGGCGTCCATCATCTCGATGGCGGCGGGGATCACCCCGGCGGCGATGATCGCCGAGGTGGCGGCGCCGGCGTCGTCCATGGAGCGAAAGGCCGCCAGCAGGGTCCGCACCTCCTGCGGCAGCCGGGTCAGGCGCACGGTGGCCGAGGTGACGATGCCGAGCGTGCCCTCGCTGCCCACCAGCGCGCCGAGCAGGTCGTATCCGGGCGGGTCCGGCGCCTTGCCGCCGATCTCCACCTGTTCCCCGGCGGGCGTCACCAGGTCCAGGCCCGTGACGTGGTTGGTGGTGAAGCCGTACTTGAGACAGTGCGCGCCGCCCGAGTTCTCGGCGATGTTCCCGCCGATCGAGCAGATGGACTGGCTGGAGGGGTCTGGCGCGAAGTAGTACCCGTCCGGGCTGGTCGCGGCAGTGAGCTGGAGATTGATCACCCCCGGGTCGACGACGGCCCGCTGGTTGTCGACGTCCGCCTCCCGGATGCTCCGCATCTGCGACATCACCACGAGCACACCCTCGGAGTGCGGCAGCGCCCCGCCCGACAGCCCCGTACCCGAACCTCGCGCGACGAACGGCACCGAGTGCCGCGCGCACGCTCGCACCGCGGTAGCGACGTCGTCGGGCCCCTGGGCCAGGACCACGACGCCCGGGATCACCCGGTAGACCGCGAGCCCGTCGCACTCGTACGTACGACGCCGCTGCCGGTCCGTGATCACCCGCTCCTCGCCCAGCGCGTCAACAAGCTCGGCAATCACGACGTCAAGCCCCACGACAACGTTCTCGGACAAGGGCAACCTCCTCGTTGCGGCCACTACTGCTCCGTTGAGTGCTGGGTACTTGCCCTCCGGAGGCGGTCCGAAGGACAGATATCCAGCACTCAACGGGTCGGTCAGGGCATTCGGGCGTATGCCGGGAGAGTCAGGAAGTCCGCGTAGTCGTCCGCCACCGCCACCTCGAGAAACGTCTGCTTCGCCTCCTCGTAGTCTGCCGCGTCGCCGGGCAGCTTGGCGATCTCTTCCTCGACGATCTGGTCGATCAGCTCGCGCGTGACCTGGTGGCCGGTGTCGGCGAGCGTCACGTCGTTGTGCAGCCACTGCCACACCTGCGACCTGGAGATCTCCGCCGTGGCGGCGTCCTCCATGAGGTTGAAGATCGCGACGGCGCCGAGCCCGCCGAGCCACGCCTTGAGGTACTGGATCCCCACCGAGATGTTGCTCCGCAGCCCGGCCTCGGTGACGTCCCCCGGGGTGCTCGCGACGTCGAGCAGCTGCGCCGCGGTGACCTGGACCTCCTCGCGGGTGCGATCGATCTGGTTCGGCCTGTCGCCGAGCACCGAGGTGAACACCTCCGTGCAGAGGTCCACCATGCCGGGGTGCGCGACCCAGGACCCGTCGAACCCGTCGTTCGCCTCGCGGGTCTTGTCGTCGCGGACCTTCGCGAACGCGGCCTCGTTGACCGCCTCGTCGCGGCTGGGGATGAACGCGGCCATGCCGCCGATCGCGTGCGCGCCGCGCGTGTGGCAGGTCTTGACGAGCAGCTCGGTGTAGGCCCGCATGAACGGAACGGTCATGGTGACGGCGTTGCGGTCGGGCAGCATGAATTCCGTGCCGCGGGTCCGGAACGACTTGATGACCGAGAACATGAAGTCCCAGCGCCCGGCGTTCAGGCCGGAGCTGTGCTCCCGGAGCTCGTAGAGGATCTCCTCCATCTCGAAGGCCGCGGGATACGTCTCGATGAGCACGGTGGCGCGGATGGTGCCCTGCGGGATGCCGAGAAGGTCCTGCGCCAGCACGAAAGCATCGTTCCAGAGCCGCGCCTCCAGGTGTGACTCCATCTTCGGGAGATAGAAGTACGGTCCCTGGCCCTTCTCGATCTGCCGCAGGCCGGCGGTCGCGAGGTACAGCGCGAAGTCCACCAGGCTGCCCGAGACCGGCCGGCCGTCGACCAGGATGTGCTTCTCCGGCAGGTGCCAGCCGCGCGGGCGCACGATAATCGTGGCCAGCTCCGCGTCCGGCTTCAGCGCGTAGTGCTTGCCGTTCTCGCCGGTGAAGTCGATGGTGCGGTTGATCGCGTCGAGCAGGTTGAGCTGTCCGCCGACGACCGCGCTCCACTGCGGGGTGTTGGCGTCCTCGTGGTCCGCGAGCCATGCCTTGGCGCCGGAGTTGAGCGCGTTGATGGTCATCTTGCGGTCGGTGGGGCCGGTGATCTCACACCTGCGGTCCGCGATCCCGGGTGCCGGCGGGGCGACGCGCCAGGTCGGGTCCTCGCGGATGTGCCGCGTCTCGGGGAGGAAGTCCAGCGTGCCGCCCGCCGCAAGGTCCGCGACTCGCCTCGACCGAGCGTCGAGCAGCTCGAGCCGCCGGTCGTCCAGGGCCCGGTGCAGGACGGCGACCAGCTCCAGCGCGCGGGGAGTGAGCACCTCCTCCGCGCGGGGTGCGATGTCGCCGGTGATCATGAGGCCGTCTGGAGTATCCACGTGTCTTCCCTCGGTCGAGTGGTTGAAGCCGCCTCGCCAATTCCACGATGCGGAAACCAAATACTTCCTAGTGAAAACACTAGGTGCCCGATGGCGAGGGGTCAACGCGTACTCAACCGTCAGCGAGTTCCGCCCCGATGTCCCGCGCGACCTCGTGCAGCACCGGCACTGCTCGATCGCCGAACTCGAACGACACCCGCGCCGCAGGGCCGGACACCGACAGCGCCGTAGGCACGGGCGCCCCAGGGACGATGACGGCGAAGCACCGGACGCCGATCTCCTGCTCGCCGTCGTCCACGGCATAGCCGCGTTCGCGCGCCTCCGCCGCCGCGGCCAGGAGCGCCCCGATGTCGGTGAGGGTCCGGTCGGTAGCGGGGGCAAGGCCGGCCCGCGCCACGATGTCGCGCACTGCCGCATCGGGCAGCTCGCTCAGCAGCGCCTTGCCGACGCCGGTGCTGTGCAGGTGCACACGCCGCCCCACCTCGGTGAACATGCGCATGGAGTGCGACGACGCCGCCTGAGCCACGTACACGGCCATCTCCCCGTCGAGCATGGCCAGGTTCGCGGTCTCACCCAGCTCCCGAGCGATCCGCTGCAGATGGCGCCGGGCACCCGCCCCGAGTTGCCGGCCCGCCGACTCGCCGAGGCGAATCATCCGCGCACCGAGCGCATAGCGTCGCGAGGGAAGCCGCCGCGCGTAACCACGGGCGACGAGGGTACGCATCAACCGGTGAATGGTCGGCAGGGGCAGTCCCGACTGCTCCGAGAGCTCGCTCAGGCCGGCATCACCGCCGACCTCCGCCAGAATCTCGAGCAGATCGAGTGCTCGCTCGACCGACTGCACGCCAGACTCTGCCACGTCACCCTCCCGATCGGAACGCCGGAGCTACCGGCTCACGGAAGCAGCATTCCATAACGCGGAACGGGGGGTCGGTAGCACGCCGGCCGAAGTCGCCTGGCTGTCCGGGAGGGTTCTGGGATGCGGGAAGGGTTCTGGAAATGCAGGAAGGGGGTGGAGCCCGCACTCACCCTGACGGGCTCGTGCTGGCTCCACCCCCTCCTGGGAATGGTTGTCCGGCGGCGTCCTACTC
>NZ_JBFAKY010000055.1:0-24669 GCF_040656015.1 Promicromonospora sp. NPDC050249
CCCGGAGGAGGACCTCCCCGACGTCGCCAGGGCCTCGCACTACGTGGTCCAGCAGGCCAAGGACGAAGGTGTGTGGATCTTCGGTGCGGAACTGACCGATCTCAGAGCAACCGACCGAAGTCACGAACAACGCCGTGCAACGGACCGATCTCATGGCCCGTGCTGCGATCCAGCCGTCGCTCAAGCAGCCCAGCAGCCATGCAGCGCACGTTCCAGGCCGACGGCGCCGCGCCCGGCCAGGCCCGCGGAGCGGAAAAACCGTTGCCCTGATCGCGCGGCCCGGAGCATCGTGGTGTCCTCCCGAGCGAAAAGGAACTCCGATGACAGCTGTCACGCCCCGTGCCCTGACCCTCCGCACAACGGACGTGACAGCTCTTGTCGTACCTCAACCTCGGGATCGTCGCCCATGTCGATGCCGGTAAGACCAGCCTGACCGAGCGCCTGCTGCACCACGCGGGCGTGATCGACCGCCCCGGCAGCGTGGACCACGGCGACACCACCACCGACACGCTCGCGCTGGAGCGTGAGCGCGGCATCACGATCCGCGCCTCGGTGGCGTCGTTCCCTGCCGGGGACGTCATCGTCAACGTGCTGGACACGCCGGGCCACCCGGACTTCATCGCGGAGGTGGACCGTAGCCTCGCCGTGCTCGACGGTGCGGTGCTCGTGCTGTCCGCCGTCGAGGGTGTCCAGGCGCAGACCCTCGTGCTGATGCGCGCCCTGCAGCGCCTGCGGCTGCCGGTCATCGTGTTCGTCAACAAGATCGACCGGCGCGGGGCGCGCCCCGAAGCCGTGGCCGACGCCGTCGCGCGCCGCCTCAGTCCCGACGTGCTGCCGGTGCAGCGGGTGGTGGCTGCGGGAACGCCGTCCGCCCGGGTGGAGCTGCTGCCGGACGACGGCCTGCGCGCCTGGCTCGCCGGCGAGTCGCGGCGGGGTACCGCCCACCCCGTCCTGTTCGGATCGGCGGTGACGGGTGCCGGTGTGCCCGAGCTGACCGCCGCCCTGGGGAGCTACCTGCCTGCGGTCGCCGCCGGCACGAGCGCCGACGCGCGTTCGGGAGTCGTGTTCGCCATCGACCGGGAGGGCGGGCGGAAGCGTGCGTTCGTCCGGATGCGGTCCGGCGCGCTGCGGGTCCGGGACAAGATCGACCTGGGGCACGGCCGGGCCGAGCGGGTCACGGGCCTGAGCGTCGCTCACCGTGGGGCGCTCGACCCGCGGGGCACGGCCGCAGCCGGCCAGATCGCCGTCGTCCACGGGCTCTCGACGGCGCGGGTCGGCGACGTCGTCGGGCGTGCGCTGCCCGGGGACGAGCGGGCGAGCCAGTTCCCGCCGCCGTCGTACGAGACGGTGGTCGGCGTCGCCCCGGACGACCGCGGCAGGCTGTACGCCGCGCTCACCGAGCTGGCCGAGCAGGACCCGCTGATCCGCGTGCGGCGGCGCGGCGAGGAGATCACCGTCTCGCTCTACGGCGAGGTCCAGCGGGAGGTGCTGGCCGCCGTCCTGCAGCGGGAGTACGCGGTGGACGCGCGGTTCGGTGAGGTGCGCACCGCGCGCCAGGAACGGATAGTCGGCACCGGGCACGCGCTCGAGGTGAAGAAGCAGGACGGCAACGAGTTCCTGGCCACGATCGGGCTGCGGGTGGAGCCCGTGCCGCCCGGTTCGGGTGTCACGTTCGAGCTGGAGTGCGAACGCGGGTCGATGCCGCCGGCCTTCTTCGACGCCGTCGAGGACACCGTGCGCCGGGAGCTGGCTCGCGGATCCCTGCGGTGGCCGATCCCGGATGCCCGGGTGGTCATGACCCACTCGGGCTACGCACCCCGGCAGAGCCACATGCACCAGAAGTTCAACAAGGCGATGTCCAGCACGGGGGCCGACTTCCGTGGGCTGACGCCGCGCGTGCTCGCCGCCGCGGTCCGGCGTGCCGGGACGGTGGTGTGCGAGCCGGTCCACCGGTTCGTCATCGAGATGCCCGACGACGTCGTCGGGTCGGTCACGTCCCTGGTCGGACGGCTGGGCGGCGTACCGATGGAGTCGGGCGTCGGTGGTTTCGGAGGAGGGGTCGGGGTCGCCGTCGTGCGGGGCGAGATCCCGGCGGGCAGCGTCGCGGCGCTGCAGCGGGACCTGCCCGGGCTGACGCACGGCGAGGGGGTGTGCCAGACGGTGCACGACCGGTTCGAGCCGGTGCGGGAGGTGGTGGGGACATGATCGGCTGAGGAGGCACGGTCATCGCGGCGGCGCCACCAGATCGACGACGACGCCGTAGTGGTCGCTCGCCCACACCCCGTCCACGGGGCGGTCCAGAACCCGCCGGCAGTCGGCGACGGCCAGGGTCGGACCGCGTAGCCCGCTGCGGACCAGGACGTGGTCGATCCTTCGCGACACCGCTGTACCGAATTCCCCGTCGCGGACCAGGGGGTTGGTCAGTTCGAACGTATGCCCTGGATCGTCCGGGTGTGCGTACTCCCAGGCGTCCTGATAGCAGACGCTCAGATGCTGCGACGGCCGCCTACCTCGCCAGAACCGCATGCTGGCCGAGTCGGGTGCGGCGTCGAAGTCGCCGAGCACCAGGGCATGGACGTCGCGGCTGCCGATGTGCTCCTCGATCGCCCGCGCGACGAGCACCGCCTGCGCCTCCCGTTCCAGCTCGAACGGGAGAGGCCAGCTCGGCTTGTGGTGCGCCACGAGCATCGGGCCGAGAGGCGTGACGAGCTCGACGAGGACGGCGGCACACCAGGGCAGGGTGCGGCGGCTGCGATTACTGATGCGCAAGTCGATCTCGGTGACGAGCCGGTGGGGCCACCGGGTGGCCAGGGTGCCCGCGACGCCGTCGTCCGACGGGCGGGAGAAGTGCGTGAGGTGATAGCCCGGGCCGATCAGGCGCTCCAGGACCTCCGGCGCGTCGACCGGCACCTCCTGGAGCGCGACGACGTCGGGGTCGAGGGCCCGGATCGTCTCGCCGATGAGCGGATGTCGCCGGTCCCAGTCGGGATTGCCCGGGCCGAACACGTTCATGGTGAGCACTCGGACGGTGCGGGCCTGGGACGGCGTCGTGGACTGTGCGGTGGACCGTGCCATCACCTCATCGTGCAGCGATCGCGGGCCGCTGGCTAGCAGACATCCGGCATGCGAGCCCGTGCGGGAGTCACCCGATCGGGGGAGGCGGGCTCGTCCAGGCGGGCGATCCGGCCGGCGCGCATCCCGACCACGATCGACGACATGAGCATTCCAACCGACTCCATGCTTCGGGCTGCCTCGGGTGTTACTCCCCGCGCACACCGACTGGCGCACCTCCTCGCCGTGATCACGCTCCCGTCCGGCCTCTGGCGGATCGCCCTGGTGGCCGGGCTGCCGGTCGCGAACGCGGCGATAGTGCTCCCGTTCCCCGAACGGGTACAGATCGTCGGGCTCTCGCTGGTCGCCGAGGTGCTGGCCCTGCTGTCCCTCGGTCTGGTTCAGCGGTGGGGCGAGATCCTGCCCGGGTGGCTGCCCCTCGTCGGCGGACGGCCGATCCACCGGCTTGCCGCGACGATTCCCGCGGCGCTCGGGGCCGCCGCGCTCACCGGGATCTGGACGTTCGCCGTCGTCAACGTGTGGAGCGGGACGACCAGTGGGGGCCTCGACTACTTCTTCCCGACGGTCGCGCAGAAGGTGATCCTGCTGGTCTGCTACGTGCCGCTCCTGGCGTGGGGTCCGCTGCTCGGGGTGCTGACCGTCGCGTATTTCCGGCGCCGGACGCCGGCGCCGCCCGTCGAGGTCGGCGGCGTATGACCACAGCAGCTGCTCCCTGTTCATCGGGATCCGTGAGTCGTGGCGCGCGGAAGATACGGCGCGGGATCAAGCCGACTAGTTGAAGAAGAGCTGCGCCTCTGGCGGGCGCCGCGGAGTGCCCGACGCGACCGTCGCGCTCGGGTCTGACCGTGCGTCCTGCTCGACTTCGAGTGGTTCGAGTCCGCCGTGAATCGTGATCCAGGCAGCTCTGCTGTGACAGCCTGGCGGGCGGCTTGACCTATAGCGCGCTATAGGTTGTGTCATGGATCGTGTGCCGCCCGCTCTGACTCCGCACCTCGACGTCGACGTCCCCGATGAGGGGCTGTCGATCGGCGAGGCCGCGGTCGTCGTCGGGCTGAGCGTACAGGCCTTGCGCTACTACGAGCGCGAGGGGCTGCTGCTCGACCCGACGTCACGCCGCAGCAATGGTCATCGCCGCTTCCACCGCAACGACCTGGACTGGCTTCTGGGCCTGGTCATGCTGCGGGAGACCGGAATGCCCATTGCCGAGATCCGTGATATTGCCGCCTTGAGTCGCGCTCCGGGGACAGAACGCGAACGTCTCGAGGCTTTCGAGCTGCACCGGCAGGCCGTTCTCGCGCAGTTGAAGCGGACACAGGAACACCTCGCGGCACTGGACAAGAAGATCGCCGCGTATCGGGCATACGTGGCCGGCGAGGAAGAGACGATCCATGACGAACAACCACCAGCGAGGCCTTGAACCCGTACTGCTCGGCAACGGACTGACAGTTCCGCCCATCGGTCTGGGTGCGATGGGCATGAGTGCTTACTACGGCGCGAGTGACGAGGCCGAGTCGATCGCGACACTGCGGCATGCCGTCGACGTCGGTGTGACGTTCATCGATACCGCGGAGGCGTACGGGCCGTTCGAGAACGAGAGGCTGATCGGCCGAGCCCTTGGCACGCGCCGAGACGAGGTCGTCCTCGCGACGAAGGCCTCGGCCGAGACTGACGACGACGGCACCGTTCATGGCCGCAACGGCACACGGGAGTACATCCGCAAGGCGGCGCACCGCTCCTTGAAGCACCTGGGGACCGACTACATCGACCTGTACTACCTGCACCGGGTGGACCCGAATGTGACCATCGAGGAGTCCGTCGGTGCGATGGCGGAGCTCGTCACGGAGGGCAAGGTGCGGCACATCGGGCTGTCGGAGGCGTCGGCTGCGACGATCCGCCGAGCGCATGCCGTTCATCCGCTTGCTGCCGTGCAGTCGGAGTTCTCGCTCTTCGCGCGGGACGTGCTGCACAACGACGAGCTGGCGACGATGCGCGAGCTCGGCATCGGGCTCGTGGCGTTCTCGCCGCTCGGGCGTGGAGTGCTCACCGACGGCGTCACGTCACTCGACGACCTGGACGCCGACGACGCTCGGCGTACGCTCCCGCGGTTCCAGCCCGAGGCGTTCGCTGCCAACCGTCGGCTGGTGGAACGGGCGGCCGCGATCGCTCGCCGGCACGGAGCGACACTGGCGCAGGTCGCGCTCGCGTGGGTGATCGTCGAGGGCGTGGTCCCGATCCCGGGCATGCGGCGCCGTTCTCGGGTCGACGAGAATCTCAGGGCCATGAGCGTGGCGCTCTCGGAGGGCGATCGGGCCGAGCTTGCCGAGGCGCTGCCCGCCGTGGAGATCGTGGGGATGCGGGACTACGCCGAGGTCGGCGAGGGAGTCGATCGGTGACGCACTCGGTCCTGGCCGGACGTGACGGTCCCGACCTCGGATCGCCCTCCAGGCCGCACTGCGGCAACTGAACGGTCACACAGCCCTCGGCGACCGCAGGTGTCAGGTCGGCTGTGGCACACCGCGCACCTGTGGCAGGACACAGAAGAGTCCACGCGGACCGCCACCGGGAAGGTGCTCGCGGCTCGCGTGGACTCTTCATGGACTAGGGGGTCGAAGAAGGCCCCGAAAGCCCGGAATCTAGCCGATCAGGCTCAGATGTCGTAGGTCAGATAGTGACTTAGCCGTTGACCTGGGCAGACGCCTCGGTTTCGGGCGCGAGTTCCACACTGGTTACACGAAGCAACGAGTCCACGGCCTTCCGCGTGCGCTTGTCGCTGCCCGGCATGAGGTGCGTGTAGGTCCGCAGCGTGAAGCCGGGGTCCGAATGGCCCAGGTACTCGGACACGGCCTTGATGCTCTCGCCGTCGTGCAGGAGTGTGCTCGCGTACACGTGGCGCAGCATGTGACAGCCGTTGTCCCGCTCCATGGGGACCCCAGCCTTTGCCAGCGCCTTCTTCAAGAGCGCGGCTTCGCCGCGCTGCCTCGCCGCCTGGCGGGGCCCCGCGACAGGGCCCCGCGCTGCGGGCCGCGGGCGGCCCTCCGCGCACCCCGCCGCACCCCGCCAGCGGCGAGGCGGAGAGCGAGGCGAACTGCTGGTGCCCGGAATTCGCCTCAGTCTTCGTCGGCGACCCAGTAGATCGCGGATTCCGTTTCGCCAATAACTGCGATGCCGGCGTCAAACGTCCAGTCGGTCGCGGGCGTCCACGAGTACGGCAGTCTGTCGGGCAGGTCCGAGCTGTTGGTCGCGAAGCGCAGGTTGTACGGGCCCAATGCTCGGATGAACTCATCAGCGAGCCAGTCCGCTCGATGCTTCGGCATCAGTTCGTTCTTGTACGCAAGATTGACGCGCAGTAGACCCGCGAGGAACCGCTTGGCCCGTCCGGCGTCGACCTCGACCCAGGCTCTACCCAGCGGCGTAAGGCCGGCTGCAAGCGCTACCTCGTCAAAGGTGCTCGCGCTTTGATCGAGGAGGGTAAGCCAGACTTGCGCAGCGGTACGGTCGCGCATCATCCGCGATACGTCTTCTCCCAGCATCACGCGGCGACCGTATCAGTCGACTGGAACCTCGTTTATCAGTTCCGAACCGCCCACCTCGGGAGCGCTCAAGGGATGCGGGGCGCCCCGATCCCTCTCACCCCCGACGGCTTGCGGCACCCTGCCCGACCGGACGCCGGGGTGCAACCCCTCCGCGAGATGGCTGGCTTTCCGACGAGTCGTAGCTACGAGCACGGCCGGGGGAGCGGAGGGGTTGCACCCCGGCGTCCGGTCGGACGATCGGGAGCCACGCCGACGGGCGCGAGAGGGATCGGGGCTTCGGGGGACACCCGTTGGGAAAGAACCCGCAGGGTCGCCCCGGCCGCAGAAACGTCCTGGGGGATTACACATCAGTTACACGGAACACGAGAAACGGCGACCAACGCTGCAGAACATCGCAAGACGTAAGTGCAGGTCAGCCGCCGTCTCGGCGCGTCTCAGCAAGTCACGGAGGACCGGCTGTCAGATGTCGTAGTAGAGCTCGAAGTCGCACCTGGGCGACGGCCGGTGCTGGCTACGTTGGAATCGTTGGTATGTAGCGGTTTCTGCGTTGGCCAGCGCCGGTCAGATCCGGCGGTTGTCGGACGTTTTGTGGACTTTTCTTGGACTCGCCGGGGGCCTATGCCGTCCCCCCGATCACGACGGCCGCTGGCATTGGCGTTAGCCCGACAGCGCCTTCAGATCAGGATCTGCTCCACCAGCTGAACTTCTCTCCATCCTTCGATGCTACGGGGAGGCTCAGCTTGAGCCGCGAAGACCTCCTGACAGACCGAACGGGCGGCCACCGGAGTTCCCGGCAACCGCCCGTCGACAACGTCAGTCGTGTGCTCGTTGGTCGAGACAGATCTCGGCAAGCTCGACCCACCACCGCATGCGCAGCGGCGAGTGGCCACGCTGGAGGCATGGCCACTCGCCATCTACCGCCAGTTGTATTGCCACCTCTGATAGTCGCTGTTGTTGCACGTCATGAGACGCACACCTTCGCTGATACTGCCATCGAGACACTTTCTCGTAGCGATATTGAGCAATGCAAAACCATTCTCCCCCTTCCGCCACTCCCACCGCTGATAGTCGCTGGTGTTGCACTCCTTGAGACGCACACCGTCGGAGATACTCCCGTCCAGGCACTTCGCAGTCGCGACATGCAAGAACGTATGAGGGTTCGCTCCTCGCGCGATCCAGTCCTGATAACCGACGTCGTTGCACGTCATGAGACGCAAACCCTCGGAGATGCTTCCATCCAGGCACTCCCGCGTCGCCACGTTTTCGATCCCTCGTACATCATCAGCACGAGCGGGGGCCGCGACGAACATCGCCATGGACAGAGCCATCACTGCCGTGATTGCAACTGCCGCTACCATTCGAACGCGGCTGATCGATGATGCGAACATGTATTTTCCTCCTTGATTTCATCTTCCGACGGACTCTCGTCCGTCTCGACGGCCCGGCTCTCGGGCCGCACAACTGTGGGGCTCGCGCAAATCAACCGTTCGAGCGCTCGCTCTTGCAGGACCGGGCCACGGACAGGCAGGCCGGCAAAACGCTCGGCGCGAAGACGCAGCGACGAGCGACCACGCCGGAGGCATGGCCGCCCACCATCTACGGCTGGTACCACCTCTGGTAGTCGGTGTTGTTGCACGTCACGAGCCGCACGCCTTCACTGATGCTGCCGTCGAGACACTTCCTCGTAGCGAGATTGAGCACTCGGTCGCCGTTAAACCCAGCCGTGAAATCCCACTGCTGATACTCGCTGCCGTTACAGTCGTTGAGACGCACCCCGTGCGAGATACTCCCGTCCAGGCACTTCCCAATCGCGGGTTCATAAATCCGGCGAGGGATCGTCAGGTCCCAGTCCTGATACATGCTCCCGTTGCACGTCATAAGGCGCACACCCTCGGAGATGCTTCCATCCAGGCACCGCTCCGTCGCCACGTTGATTTGCGGGTTGCCAACAGCGCGAGCGGGGGCCGCGACGAACACCGCTATGGACAGAGCAATCACTGCCGTGATTGCAACTGCCGCTACCATTCGAACGCGGCTGATCGATGATGCGAACATGTATTTTCCTCCTTGATTGCATCTTCCGACGGACTCTCGTCCGTCTCGACGGCCCGGCTCTCGGGCCGCACAACTGTGGGGCTCACGCGAATCAACCGTTCGAGCGCTCGCTCTTGCAGGACCGGGCCACGGACAGGCAGGCCGGCAAAACGCTCGGCGTAAAGACGTAGAGCCCGACGGTGTCCACCGTGACCGATCCCGATCGGTGCGCCTCGCGGATGGCGCTCGCGCACCGGGTGCCCCGGCTCGTCATACCCACGTGGATCCGGGTACCCGGAGGCGTTCAAGGAGTCCTACAGCGAGATGCCAGCGTTGTCGATGCCGGCGACCTCGACGGTGGCCTCCGCGATGAAGTAGCACTGTTCGGCGAGCCGCCATCGAATCCGTTCCCGTGACCGTCGTCGCGGACCGCGTGTCGATCGTGAGCGATCCGGTGAACGGATTCCCGGGAGAGATTCGCGCGGCCACGCCGTGGCCGCCTACCTGTCCGCCAAATCCTAGGTTGCGTTCATTCAAGAGCAAGTCTGCGATCGGCTCCGGACTGGCGATGACGGCCTCCGTCGTTAGTTGTGACGCACGTGCATCCTGCCGTGACTCGTCAGAGAATCCAAGCGACTGAGAGGGTGAATTCAACGCGGTGCGAAGCCCCTGACCAGTGCGTGTGTCGAGCCGTCGTCGCCCGCGCCCACTGGCCGTGGCCCAACTTGGCCGTCAGGCATCGCTGGTTGGCCGGGGGGCAGCTAGCAAAGATTCGGGCACGGCGGTGTCATTCCATGGTGTTACCGGCGGGGGGTCGGCGATCGGGCAGGGAACCTGCCCGTCGTCGAAGGAGTCCGCGTGTGGGGTGAGGCACACCGGTGGCGCTCAGGGGGCGAGGCCGCACCGGACACGGCGCCGCGTTGCGCTAGCGCGATCGCGTAGGTCGTGCGCGCCGGTGAAGTGCCCATCGGACGGCCGGCCGGCGGGTTGCAGCTGGCCATGGCGAACACGCGATCGGGAAGGCAGGCCTCGGCCGATCTCGGCCGGGTCGCCTAAATCTTCCTGCTGAGCTGCACCATCGGTGTGCTCGTCGTGCCCGGCATCCGGGTCTACCGCCTGGCGGCCGGAGACCCGGAGGAGGCAGGCGCCTGGGGGCTCAGTTCCCTGACGTGCCTCTTCGTTGCGTTCATGCCCAGGAGCGCGTTGATCAACTCGGCGCGTGACAACCACCAGCTGCGTCGTTCCGGCGTTCCCGGGACCGCGGAGATCCTGTCCGTCGACGAGCACAGCGTCGCTGCCGTCCTCCGGATCCTGGCCGACGGCCTGGAAGCGTTAGTGGCGGACGCTGTCTTCTCTGGGGGCCACGTCCGCGCCGGCGCGCGGGTTGACGTTGTGGTCGACCCGTCCGACCGCCTCTTTGTCGTCACCTCATCGACGCGCCGCACGCCGCGTGGCGGTCCGCGACACCGGTAGTTCGTGGATCGCAGTTCGGACATCCGGCACGGTGTGGTGAGAGCGACAACGGCCGGGAACGTTGGAGTTCCAACATTCCCGGCCGTTGGTCGCGTTGGGGCCGGATGGGTTCGTGCGTACCTCTTGCGGACTATCTGCGGACTGCAGGAGGCGCATGATCGCGGTGTGGTCAGCGACGTCGGACGCGATCTTGGTATGTGCGGACAGCGGCGGTGATGCTGTCGACCTCGACGTCCCAGCGGCCCTCGACCAGTTCAACGTGGCTCAGGAGCCGCAACACCGAGTCCACCTGCCCGAACAAACCACCCGTTCGGCGGCCTGCTAGCTCGACGCCCGAAGGCGTCAGTGTGAGTCGATCGGACGCGGCGGGTTCCATGAGGCCGGAGGCGACCAGCCGCCCCACACCGATGGCGAGTTCCTCGTCGGTGAAGATCGCGTGGTTGCACGCGTCGCCGTAAGCGATCACGTCACTCAGCGCGGGCCCTGCTGCGCCTGCCACGGCGGTCATGACCCATGCGTCCGCGGGGGTCCATGCTGCTGGCATCGTTGAATCCGGGTCCTTCACAGTCGAATACTTCCAGCCCGCCGAGGGTTGTGTCATTCCAGGGGAATCTTCCCATCGGGACCGGTCTCGTCGATGACGAGGACGGCGTGACCAGGGGTGATTCGGTCGATTCGGAGATCGGAGAAGACGAGCTCGATAACGTGAGCGTTCGTCTCCACGCGCGCCGTGTGGAATGGAGCTCCCAGCTCCGACGACCATCGTCTCGCCTCGGTGGACTCCGGCAGGAGACGGATCCCTGGATAGAGGAGGTGCCAGCGCACACCCCACACGTACCCGTCCGGCTCACCGGCCCGCTCCCATTGGGAATAGTCGGTGAACTCGTCGCCGAGCGACACCGCCCAGGTATCGCGGCGCACAGCGGCCGTGACGGTCGCACGAACACAGTGAGTGAACCGATAACGCAGGTGCTCCGGCGAGATTCCAGTGCGTGGATCCGCCGTCGCGTACACGTAGAGGCGGTCTCCGTGTCGCGGATGTTGACTTCCTACGGGCGATCATCAACCCCGCCGTCCAGTACCCGGCGGAGGACCTGAAGACGGACGAGTCCAAGACGTCCATCCCGGTGGTGCGGGAACTCATCGAGGTGCTGTCGGCCTCGATGATGGGGCGTCCGGCGTCAGCGTGGATGATCGCCGACGAAGCGGGGGAGCAGGTCGGCCCCTGGCAGATCCAGCGAGCGGTGCGTGCCGCTCGGGTTGCGGCGAAGTACAAGGACGCCGAGGGGAAGCCGATCAAGGGACTGCCGGACGAGTTCCGGTTCCACGACCTGAGGCACTACTACGCCTCGCTGCTCATCTCCGAGGGCTCGGACGTGAAGGTGGTCCAGGCGCGGCTCCGGCACGCAAGCGCGAAGACGACGCTGGACACGTACGCGCACCTGTGGCCGGACACAGAAGAGTCCACGCGGACCGCCACCGGGAAGGTGCTCGCGGCTCGCGTGGACTCTTCGTGGACTAAGGGGTCGAAGAAGGCCCCGAAAGCCCGGAATCTAGCCGATCAGGCTTAGATGTCGTAGTAGAGCTCGAACTCGTGCGGGTGCGGCCGCAGGCGGATCGGGTCGATCTCGTTCTCGCGCTTGTACGCGATCCAGGTCTCGATCAGGTCCTCGGTGAACACGTCACCGGCGGTCAGGTACTCGTGGTCGGCCTCGAGCGCGTCCAGCACGCCGTTGAGCGACGTCGGGACCTGAGCGATCTGCGCGTGCTCCTCCGGGGGCAGCTCGTAGAGGTCCTTGTCGACCGGTGCCGGCGGCTCGATGCGGTTCTTGATGCCGTCCAGGCCGGCCATCAGCATCGCCGAGAACGCCAGGTACGGGTTCGACGACGGGTCCGGCGCGCGGAACTCGATGCGCTTCGCCTTCGGGGAGGTACCCGTGATCGGGATACGGATCGAGGCGGAACGGTTACGAGCCGAGTAGACGAGGTTCACGGGAGCCTCGAAGCCCGGGACCAGGCGGTGGTACGAGTTCACCGACGGGTTCGTGAAGGCGAGCAGCGACGGCGCGTGCTTGAGCAGGCCACCGATGTACCAGCGAGCCAGGTCGGACAGGCCGCCGTAGCCCTTCTCGTCGTAGAACAGCGGCTCGCCGTTCTTCCAGAGCGACTGGTGCGAGTGCATGCCCGAGCCGTTGTCACCGAAGACCGGCTTCGGCATGAACGTGGCCGACTTGCCGGCCTCGAACGCGACGTTCTTGATGACGTACTTGAACTTCATCAGGTCGTCCGCGGCGTGCAGCAGCGAGTTGAACCGGTAGTTGATCTCCTGCTGGCCGGCGGTGCCCACCTCGTGGTGCGCGCGCTCGACGGAGAGACCGACCTGGCCGAGGACCTTGACCATGTCGTCACGCAGGTCGGCGAAGCGGTCGCTCGGCGACGTGGGGAAGTAGCCGCCCTTGTAGCGGGTCTTGTACCCGAGGTTGCCACCCTCCTCCTCGCGGCCGGTGTTCCACGCGGCCTCGACGGAGTCGATGGAGTAGAAGCTCTCGTTCGCGGACGTCTTGAAGCGCACGTCGTCGAACACGTAGAACTCGGCCTCGGCACCGAAGAAGACGGTGTCGGCGATGCCGGTCGACTTGAGGTAGGCCTCGGCCTTGGCCGCGATGTTGCGCGGGTCGCGAGCGTAGGCGTCACCCGTGAACGGGTCCACGATCGAGAAGTTCACGATCAGGGTCTTGGCCTTGCGGAACGGGTCGATGAACGCCGTCGTGATGTCCGGCACGAGCTTCATGTCGGACTCGTGGATCGCCTGGAATCCGCGGATGGACGAGCCGTCGAACATGAGGCCCTCGCTGAAGGCGTCCTCGTCGAACTGCTCGACCGGGATGTTGAAGTGCTGCGTGATGCCCGGCAGGTCGATAAACCGGACGTCGACGAACTCCACCCCCTCGTTGCGGGTGAAGGCGATCGCCTCCTCGGCGTTCTTGAACATCTGCGCTCCTTGCTCGCTCGATAAGTTCAGGGGGAGTCCGTCGGACCCTGCCGGACGAGCAGGGCAGGGTCGCACGCGGATCGCCATGAACCTATGGGCAGGTGGTTTCTCTCGGGTTAATGATTGTTGCCGGGATGTTTCTCGGGCCTCTCGGCCGTGCGACCCCGGGAAGATGTGCTGGTCGAGGGTCCGGCAGCGGTCCTCAGCGTGCCAGAAGTCACATGACCGGGCTGGGCGGCGTCCGTCCACCGGACAGCTGGAGAGCGCCGGTCAGCGGCCGCGCATGCCCTTGCGGTCGGGGCGGGCGCGGGTCGGGTCGATACCCTTCGGGATCGGCAGCTTCATGCCGCCGATGGCCTTGAGACGCTTGCTGATCTCGGCGACCTCGGCCCTGGTCAGGGTCGACTTGAGCTTGGTGACGGCGCGCGCGATCTTGGTGAGCGGCACCTGTCCTTCGCCGTCGCCGCACTGGATCAGCGTGACCGGGACGTTCGAGAGGATGCGGCTGACCCGCTTGCGCTCCTGCTCGAGCAGACGCCCGACACGGTGCGGCGGCCCCTCCGAGACGAGCACGATGCCAGCCTTGCCGACACCCCGGAACACGAAGTCCTGGTTACGCGCGTCGACCGCGACGGGCTCGTCCTCGAAGGTCCAGCCGCCACGGACGGTGCCGAGCGCCGCACGCGCGGCGCCGGGCTGGCCGGCGATCTGCGTGTAGGCCGCCTTCTCGGCGCTCCGCGACAGCACGAACATCGCAGCCAGCACGCCGAACGGCACACCGATGACCAGTGCGTAGACCCACGGGCCCGCGAGGACGCCGATGAGCAGCGCCACCGCTACGACCCCGACGAACGCGGCGATCATCCACCAGGTGACCAGCGGGTTCTGCTTGCGGGTCATCTTGTAGACGTCCCACAGCTGGTGATACCAGCGGCGCTTCTTGGGCTTCTTCTGCTTGGAGGCAGACGCTGCTACGTCGTCGCGCGCGTCGCCCCCGGACGAGTTTCGGGCCATGGTCGACAATCTTAGTGCGCTGCGGGTGGTCTGGTCGCCGGGTCAGCGGGCCAGCAGGCTCGCCGCCTCCTGCCGGGAGGTGGTCGGCTGTGCGAGGTGCGCGAGCGCCTCGGGGATCGCGCGGCCGTGCTTGGTCATCGCCTGGCCCCAGAGCCGGCCCGCACGGTACGACGAACGCACCAGCGGCCCTGCCATGACACCGAGGAAGCCGATCTTCTCCGCCGTCTCGGACAGCTCCACGAACTCCTCGGGCCGCACCCAGCGGTCCACCGGGTGGTGACGCAGCGAGGGCCGGAGGTACTGCGTGATCGTGATGATGTCGCAACCGGCGTCGCGCAGGTCCTGGAGGGCCTGCTTGACCTCTTCGATGGTCTCGCCCATGCCGAGGATCAGGTTCGACTTGGTGACGAGGCCCGCGTCGCGGGCCCGGGTGATCACCGAGAGCGACCGCTCGTAGGTGAAAGCGGGCCGGATCTGCTTGAAGATGCGCGGCACGGTCTCGACGTTGTGCGCGAGCACCTCGGGGCGGGACTCGTTGACGGCATCGAGCAGCTCGGGGATCGCGTTGAAGTCCGGGATCAGCAGCTCGACGCCGGTACCGGGGTTGAGCGCGTGGATCTGGCGGACGGTCTCCGCGTAGAGCCAGGCACCGCCGTCGGCCAGGTCGTCGCGGGCGACGCCCGTGACGGTCGAGTACTTCAGGCCCATGGTCCGCACGGACTCGGCGACGCGGCGCGGCTCGTCCTTGTCGAAGTCGGCGGGCTTGCCGGTGTCGATCTGGCAGAAGTCGCAGCGGCGCGTGCACTGGTCACCGCCGATGAGGAAGGTGGCCTCGCGGTCCTCCCAGCACTCGAAGATGTTGGGACAGCCTGCCTCTTCGCAGACCGTGTGCAGGCCCTCGCCCTTGACGAGCGATTTCATGTCGCGGTACTCGGGACCCATCACCGCCCGGGTCTTGATCCACTCGGGCTTCTTCTCGATGGGCGTAGCCGAGTTGCGCGCTTCGATGCGCAACATGCGTCGGCCTTCAGGTGCGATGGTCACGCAGGTCCCTCCCAGGTCAGCGGGTCCGCCCAGCCTATGCCTCGGCCGCCCGCGCTCGCGCGGTCGTCCAGGGGCCTGGCAGTGGCGTTCGTCACGCGGTGGCGACGGCGGCCGCGGCAGGCACCGGAACCGGCACTGCGGCCGCCGTCTCCTGGCGGGCCAGCAGCGGCGCGAGACGTTCGACCAGGGCCGCCTCCAGCAGGGGCCGGACGTCGTCCACGGTGACGCGCCGGCCGAGCTCGGCGGTCAGCGAGGTGACGTCGGCGTCCTCCGCGGGGATGCCGCAGGGCACTATGTGGTCGAACGCGGTGAGGTCGGCGTCGCAGTTCAGGGCGAGGCCGTGCATGGTGACGCCCTTGGCCACGCGCGCGCCGATGGCGCAGACCTTCCGCTCCAGCCGCGGCGTCTCGACGTCGGGGGAGTCCGCGGCGACCCACACGCCCGAGCGGCCCTCCACCCGGATGGTCTCGAGACCGAACGCGGCGCAGACGTCCATCACGGCCTGCTCCAGCGTCCGGACGTACTCGACGACGTCGAACGGCTTGGCCAGCTTGACGATCGGGTAGGCCACGATCTGGCCCGGCCCGTGCCACGTGATCTTGCCGCCACGGTCCACCTTGATGACCTCGGTGCCGTCGGTCGGGTACTCGTTCTTGTTCGTCCGGGCGCCCGCCGTGTAGACGGAAACGTGCTCGAGGAGGAAGACCGTGTCGGCCCGTTCCTCGGCGCGCACGGCCTCGTGCGTGCTGCGCTGCAGGTCCCAGCCCTCGTGGTACTCGACGTGCCCGGTGAGGTGGCGGATGTCCATGCCCGCCACCCTACGTCCGGATCAGCGGGTCGGGAGCGGCTCCGCCGGGCAGCTGGTCAGGACGTCCTCCATGGCGTCGTGCTCGGCGGGCGTGACCCACAGCTCGTACTTGGCCTTGACCGCGATCTGTCGGGCGACGTACTCGCAGCGGTAGGCCTGGTTCTCGGGCAGCCACTCGGACGCGTCCTTCGCACCCTTGCCCATGTTGGCGGGGCCGTCGGAGGCGATGAGGTTGAGCGGGTCGTTCGCGAACTCGATGCGCGTGTCCCGGTCCCAGTCCGCTGCGCCGGTCGTCCAGCCGTTCATCAGGGCCACGACGTGGTCGATCTGCACGTCGCCCGAGTTCTCGCCGCGTTCGAAGGCGATGGTCTCGCCGGTGTACGGGTCGTCGAGCGTCCCGGACGCGACCTCGCACGCGTCGCCGTCGGAGAACTTGATGTCCTCGAGGTCGCGCTGGAGCATGTCGTTGCGGGTGTCGCAGCCGTTGTCGTCGGCGTCCTGCCACGCGCTGCCGAAGTCGGCCTCGCGGTCGTAGCCGTCCGTCGTGGCGGCTTCCTGCACGGTGAGCGAGTCGAGCGTCGCGAGGGCCGAGCCCTCGGCGCCCTCGGCGGGGGCCACGTCATCACCAAGGGACTTGATGATGAAGTTCCCGGCCAGCACGAGTGCCGCCACCGCGATGAGTACGAGCTGCAGGGTCTTGCGGGCCCGGCTGGACTTCTTGGCTGTGGCGGACACGAGCCCCTCATTCTTTTCGGCAGGTGGGGTCCGGACGTAGTTGGCCGGACACGCTAAGAACGTGCGAAACGTACCTCTTGCCCCAGTCTGCCAGATTTGTGTTACGGCAGTTAACCCGCTGACCAGTGATCTCGCGTTGCCGCGCCCCGCGGGGCACCATGGGGCCATGGCTCTTCGGATCGGGATTGTCGGCTATGGAGGTGCGGGCAGGCAAATCCACGCCCGCCTGGCGCGAGCTGCGGGAATGTCGGTGTCTGCCGTCGTCGCACGCGACTCGGGACGGCGCGTGCAGGCAGCCGGCGACTGGCCCGGCGCACGCCTGTTCAACGACCTCCCGTCGATGCTCTCCGAGCCCGGGCTCTATGACCTCGTGGTCATCGCGAGCCCTTCGTCGCTGCACGCCGAGCACGCGAACGCCGTCTCCCTCGCCGGCAAACCCTTCGTGCTGGACAAGCCCATCGCGACCACGGCGGCGGAAGCCCGGCGGGTGCTGAGCGCCGCGTCGTCGTCCGGCACGCCGTTCACCGTGTTCCACAACCGCCGCTGGGACCCGGAGCAGCTCACCCTCGCAGCCCTCCTGAAGCGCGGCGACCTCGGCAAGGTGCACACCTTCGAGCGGCACTGGGAGCGCTGGCGCCCCAAGCCGCAGCAGCGCTGGAAGGAGAACGACGCCGTGGGCGGCGGGCTCCTGCTCGACCTCGGCCCGCACCTCGTGGACTCGGCCACCCAGCTGTTCGGTCCCGTCGTCGCCGTGTACGCGGAGACGCGCAAGCTGTCCACCCCCACCGAGGACGACGTGTTCCTCGTGCTGCACCACGCCGCGCCCGGGAGCGAGCCCGGGGTCGTCCCTGGACGGGCCGCCGGAACCGACGTCCTCTTCGGGGCGGAACCGCCCGCCAAGGGCGTGGTCTCCCGCCTGTGGGCAGGCTCGCTGGTCGGCGCGCCCGGGCCGCGCACGCGCGTGCTCGGCGACGGCGGTGCCTACCTCGTGAACTCGTTCGAGGGCGACGCCTCACCCTTCGACGTGCTCGACGGCGAACAGCCCGAGGGCACCCACGGCTGGCTGGTACGTGGCAGGGAGCGGACGGCGGTGCCCCAGCCGCGCGGCGGGCACGCGGACTTCTACACGGCAGTCGCCGAATGGCTCGCGGGCGAGGCCGACGTCCCGGTCGACCCGGCGGACGCCGTCCGGACCGCCGAGGTGCTGGACGCCGCCCGGCGGTCCGCCCAGGAGGGGCGGCTCATCGACGTCTGAGCCGTCCGGGCCCCCGTGCCGGGAAGGTCCGCCTTCGAGCGGTCCACCCACAGGGCACCAGATTCAGCAAATCGTGTGGATAAAGAGCGGCCCGCGAAACGCGGGGTTCTCATGAATGCGTGCACTACATCGAATCTGCGGAACTGGTCCGCGTGGCCGTCCCCACGGAGGCCGCAGCTCGCGCCCTCCTGGTGCGCCGTCTAGACACTCTCGCGACACTGGACCACCCCAACCTCGTGCCGCTCATCGCCATCTCCCCGAACGGTCCGGACAACCTGGACGTACGGCTGTCGCGGACGGGAGCTGTCGATCTGCCCACAGCCGTCGGATCGCGGGGTCCCCTGACCGCCGCGGAAGGCGCCGGCGTCACCGTCGCGATCGCACAGGCGCTCGCGGCCCTGCACAGCGTGGGCCTCGTCCACGGCGGGGTCCGGCCGACGGACGTGCTGCTGCGCTCCGACGGCAGCGCGATGCTGCGCCCCCGCGTGACGCTCCCTGACCACAGCGACGACCCGGTCGACGTCACGTCCCTGGCCACGCTCGTCGAGTCGGTGCTCGGCTTCCCCGGCCCGAGCCTGAACTCCGAGGCCGACGAGGCCCTGCGTGCCGTCCTGGCCAGCGCCCGCGCCGAGGACCCGCGCGACCGGCCCGAGCCGGGCACCCTCGCGGCGCTCGCGCACGACGCCGTGAAGCCGGAGCCGGTCCGCCTCCCCGCGGGGTCCGCGCTGATCTCTGCCGCCATCAGCGGCCCCGTGCCGCTCGCGGGCCACGTCCCGCTCGGCGCGCACACGCCGTCGGCCTGGCGCACGGCGGCCAAGACGCTCACCGGTTCCATCGCGGCGGTCGACGGCAGGGCCTGGGCGGCCCAGGCGCGGCGTCGGGCCGTTATGCCGGTCAACGGGCGGTCCCGTACGGAGCTGGTCGCGGAGAACGCCGAGCCGCGGACCACCACCGTCTCGGTGTTCGCCACGATGATGATCGCGGCGGGAGTTGTCGCGGGCATCACGGCGGGAGTCACCGCCATGCCCCAGGTCTTCGGCGGCGACAAGCCCGCGGCAGCGGCGCCGTCTCCCGAGGCGTCCGCGACGAAGCTGGGCGGTATCAGCCCGGTGGCCAACGCCAAGGACCCGGCGGGTGCCGCCGCCGAGCTGACGTCGCGCCGCCTGGCGCTGCTGGCGGGCGCCGTCTCCGACATCAAGACGGTCAACGTGGAGGGGTCGCCGGCCTACCTGGCCGACAAGAAGATCCTCGACGAGCTCAAGCGGACCGGGGCGCAGGTGGTCGGTGCGTCCGCCGACGTGCAGTCGATGGAGGTCGTGACGATGGGCCCCGGTGCCGCGTCCGCCCTGCACAACGCGACCACCGCGTCGAGCACCGAGACGGACGGCGCGGCCGTGGGTGAGCAGGCGGCGAGCAAGGACGCGCCCATCGAGGCGGTCGTCCGGATCGCGTACACGATCACCGCGCACATGCAGGTGTCGGACAGCGGTGAGACGGCGGTCCCGGCATCGAAGGAGTCGGCCGACCTGACCCTCGTGTGGACCCCGCAGGGCTGGCGCGTCAGCGAGGTGCGCTGACCTCGTTCGCCTCCACCACCCAGCGGGCCGCGTCCTGAGGACTCGCGTGCGTCCAGGCGAAGCCGGTCCTGGACAGCACGCCGGGCACGACCCGCTGGGAGGCGACGAGGTCGTCGGCGAACTGGCCGACGGCGATCCGTAGCGCGAACCGCGGTACGGCGAGCACCGCGGGGCGGTGCAGGGCCCGCGCCAGCGCACGGGTCAGCTCCCGGTTCGTCGTGGGCTCGGGCGCGACGGCGTTGACCGGGCCGGCGACGTCGGCGCCGATGACGTGGCGGATCGCCGCTACCTCGTCGGTGAGGGTGATCCAGCTCCACCACTGGCGGCCGCTGCCCAGCGGCCCGCCGAGGCCGAGGCGCAGGAGGGGCAGCAGCTTGCCGAGCGCGCCGCCCGAGGGGGCCAGCACCAGGCCGCTCCGCAGCCACACGACGCGCGCTCCGGCGTCCGACGCAGGGGTGGTCGCGTTCTCCCACGCCTTGACGAGGCCGGCGAGGAAGTCGTCCCCGCGCGCCGACGCCTCGGTGAGGACCTCGTCCTTGCGGCTCCCGTACGCCCCGATCGCCGAGCTGTTGACCAGCACCGGTGGGTCGTCCAGGCGGGCGACCGTGCGGGCGAGCAGGCTCGTAGTCGTGGTGCGTGAACCGAGCAGCGTCTGCTTGTAGGCGGCGGTCCAGCGGTGGTCACCGATCCCGGCGCCGGCCAGGTTCACGACGGCGTCGACCCCTTCCAGCGCGGCCGGGTCGAGCTCGCCGGTCCGCGGGTCCCACAGCACGTCGCGGACGCCCGGCGCACGGGTGGCGCCGTCAGAGGCATCAGCACCCACGCCGTCCGGCGGTGCGGCGCCGCGGCGAACCAGCCGCCGCACGGTGTCCCCGCGTGCGACGAGGTCCGCGACCAGCGCGGAACCGATGAGGCCGTGCGAACCGGCGATCGCCACATCCATGCGGTGAATCTACCGGTCAGACGGCTGTGGCCGGTCCCGGACCCGGGACCGGCCACAGCTACCTGCTCGACGCGCTAGCTTTCGCGTTGCGAGTCGAGGTCAGGGCCTCCGCGTCAGAGACCGACCTCCGACTCGAACGCGCCCTCCTCGATCCGGTTCTTGATGGCCGTGAGGAAACGGGCCGCGTCCGCCCCGTCGACCAGGCGGTGGTCGTAGGAGAGGAAGATGTACGCCATCGAGCGCACCGCGATGCTCTCGTTGCCGTCCGGGTCCGTCACGACGACCGGACGCTTCGTGATCGTGCCGGTGCCCAGGATCGCGGCGTGGCCCAGCGGGACGATCGGGGTGTCGATGAGCGACCCGCCCGAACCCGTGTTGGTGATGTTGAACGTGCCGCCCGACAGCTCGTCCGGCGTCACCTTGTTCGCCCGGGTGCGAGCACCCAGGTCCTGGATCTGCCGTGCGATACCGGCGAGGTTCAGGTCCCCGGCGTTCTTGATGACCGGGACCACGAGGCCACGCTCGGTGTCGACGGCGATGCCGACGTTCTCCGAGCCGTGGTAGGTGATCTCGCCCTTCTCGGTGTCGATGGTGGCGTTGATCTTCGGGTAGGCCTTGAGCGCCTCGATGGCGGCCTGCGTGAAGAACGGCAGGAACGTCAGCTTGGCGCCCTCGCGCGCGGCGAACGACTCCTTGGCCTTGGCACGGAGCTGCGCGACGCGCGTGACGTCGACCTCCATGACCGTGGTCAGCTGGGCCTGCGACTGCACCGCCTCGAGCATCCGCTCGGCGACGATCTTGCGCAGCCGCGACATCTTCTCCGTGGTGCCCCGCAGCGGGGAGACCTCGAGCTTGGCCGGGGCGGACGGCGCCTTGGCCGGCGCGGGCGCTGCTGCTGCCGGAGCCGGGGCGGCCTTGGCCTCCGCGGCGGCGAGCACGTCCTCCTTGCGGATGCGGCCACCGACGCCGGTGCCCTGCACCTCGTTGACGTCGACGCCCTTCTCCGCCGCGAGCTTGCGCACGAGCGGCGTCAGGTACGAGCCGATGGTGCGACCGCCCGAGGCAGGAGCAGCGGGTGCGGCGGGCGCGGCCGGCGCCGGGGCGGCAGGTGCCGGGGCGGCGGGAGCAGGAGCTGCCGGTGCGGGCGCCGGGGCGGCGGGTGCCTCGGCGGCCGGAGCCGGCGTGGGTGCCGGCGCCTCGGGCTCGGGGGCAGCGGCCTTGGCCGGCTCCGGGGAGTCGGCGGCAGGGTCCGGCACGGGAGCCGGTGCCTCGGCGGCGGGTGCGGCGGCACCCGAACCGACGAGCGCCAGGACGGCGCCGACCTCGACGGTCTCGTCCTCCTGGACCAGGATCTTCTGGAGGGTGCCGGCCACGGGCGACGGGATCTCGGTGTCGACCTTGTCGGTCGATACCTCGAGCAGCGGCTCGTCGACGGCTACGTCGTCGCCGACGGCCTTGAGCCAGCGGGTCACGGTGCCCTCGGTGACCGACTCGCCCAGTGCGGGCAGCGGGACCTCGGTGCCCTCGCCGGCGGGCGCAGCTGCCGGGGCAGGAGCCTCAGCGGGTGCGGCGGGCTCGGACTCGGCGGCGGGCTCCTCGGCGGGCGCTTCCTCGGCAGCGGGTGCCTCGGCGGGCGCTGCCTGCGGCGCCGGCTCGGAAGCCTCGGCGGCCGGCTCGGAAGGCTCGGCGGCCGGCTCGGAAGGCTCGGCGGCCGGCTCGGCAGCGGGAGCGGCCGGTGCGGCGCCGGAACCGGAGCCGTCGCCGATGACGGCGAGAGTGGTACCGACCTCGACCGTGTCGTCCTCCTGGACGAGAATCTGCTCGAGGACGCCGGCGACGGGCGACGGGATCTCGGTGTCGACCTTGTCGGTCGACACCTCGAGCAGCGGCTCGTCGACGGCGACCTCGTCGCCGACAGCCTTGAGCCAGCGGGTGACAGTGCCCTCGGTAACGGATTCGCCGAGGGCCGGCAGCTGCACGTTCTCAGACATGACCTGTGAGGTCTCCTTTGTCGTTAAGTGGTCAGTTGTGGGCGTGCAGAGGCTTGCCGGCCAGCGCCATGTGTGCCTCTCCGAGTGCCTCGTTCTGGGTGGGATGTGCGTGGACGAGCGAGGCGACGTCCTCGGGGAACGCCTCCCAGCCGACGATGAGCTGGCCCTCGCCGATCAGCTCGCCCACACGCGAGCCGATCAGGTGCATCCCGACCACCGGTCCGTCCTTGCGACGCACGAGCTTCGCGAAGCCCTGGGTACCCAGGATCTTGCTCTTGCCGTTGCCCGCGAGGTTGTACTCGATGGTCTCTACCTGGTCCGAGCCGTACAGCTCGGCGGCCCGCGCCTCGGTGACTCCGACGGACGCCACCTCGGGCTCGCAGTAGGTGACGCGCGGGATCGCTGCCTCGTCGATGGCCGCGGGCGCCAGGCCCGCGATCTGCTCGGCCACGAAGATGCCCTGGGCGAACCCGCGGTGGGCCAGCTGCAGGCCCGGCACGATGTCGCCGACCGCCCAGACCTGGCCGCCTGCGGAAGTGGTGACGCCCGTGCGGAGCAGCTCGTCGGTCAGGACGAAGCCGCGGTCGAGGCGGACGCCGGCAGCCTCGTACCCGAGGTCGGCGGTGCGCGGACCCCGTCCGACGGCGACGAGCAGCAGGTCGGCGTCGAAGGTCGTGCCCGACTCGAGCTCGACCTGTACGCCGTCCTCCGACTGCTTGACCTGGGCGAAGCGCTCGCCCAGGGAGAACTTGATGCCTCGCTTGCGGAACGCCCGCTCCAGCGCCTTGGAGAGCGCGACGTCCTCGTTCGGCACGAGGTGCGGCAGCGCCTCGACGATCTGCACGTCGGCGCCGAAGGACTTCCACACGGAGGCGAACTCGACGCCGATCACGCCGCCGCCGAGCACGACCACCGATTTCGGCACGGTGTCCAGCTTCAGCGCGTCGTCGGAGGTGATGACCCGGCCGCCGAGCTCGAGGCCCGGCAGGCTGCGGGCGTAGGAGCCCGTCGCGAGCACCACGTGGGTGCCGGTGTAGCTGCTCGTGGCGCCGTCCGCGGAGGTGACCTCCACGACGCCAGGGGCCGCGAGCGTGCCGTGCCCCTCGACGACCGTGATCTTCCGGGAGGCGATGAGGCCCTGCAGGCCCTTGTACAGGCCGGCGACCACCGAGTCCTTGTAGGCGAGCACGGCCGGCATGTCGATGCCGTCCAGCGTGGCGCGGACGCCGAACTGCGCGCCGTGCGCGGCGGCGTCGGCCACCTCGGCCGCGTGCAGGAGCGCCTTGGTGGGCACGCAGCCCACGTGCAGGCAGGTACCGCCGACCTTGCCCTCTTCGACGAGGGCCACGCTCAGACCCAGCTGTGCCGCCCGGAGCGCGGTGGCGTAGCCGCCGCTGCCCCCGCCGAGCACGACGACGTCGAACGTGGCCGGATTGTCATGCGTAGGCACGTGCTGGCTCCTCGTTGACTTCGCTGATGGCGCTGTGGGCGCCCACATCGGGTGGATAGAGAGCACCGCATGCCATCTTGACACTTCAGCGGGCGTGGCCCCAATCGTGAACCCGGCTCGGCGGGTGTGACCGTGGCGACATTGACGGGCAACCCGGGCTGTGAAAAGAGGATGTCCGGCCTGATACCGGGAGTGGGGCCAGGTGCGGGGCCGGACGGCGGCCCTGTGAACAGGACCTGTGGGTTTCCTGGAATGGTGCTGAGATGCCTAGGACGGCGGGGGTCTCGCTAGTAGTCTCGGTTCATGCCCCGCCAGTCCCGTAGCTCGCTCGCGCGTTTCTTCCAGCGACGCTCATCGTCTTCCGGTAGCGGATCACGCCCGAGCGGCAACGACGCACGCCGTCAGACCCTGGCGCACCTCGGTGAGTTCATCGGGTCGCGGGTAGGCGTCGAGGCTTATGTGGAGCCCCCGACCACCGACATCCCCAGCACGATCCTGCTCGTGGCGACCACGGGGGAGTGGACACGCCGCCGGGTACCGGACGAGCGCGCCGCGTTCGAGATCGCGAACCAGCTCGGGGTACCGGTGTACAACGTGCGGTTCACCGGCTACCCGCAGCGGATGCGCGACTGGAACAGCGCCCAGCGCAAGCCGAAGTAGCGGTCCGCGAAGTAGAGCGCCTGTCCGAGTCTCCCGGGGTGGAGGGGGGGGGGCGGGGGGGCGGGGGTAGTCGGGAAGCGCGAAATGG